>CBFGZZ010000168.1:0-18093 GCA_965653385.1 uncultured Streptomyces sp.
AGACCCAGAGTCAGACCCCCGAGCGATGCCGCGTACATCCTCACTGTCAGACCCGGGTGCCACACTCGCCGCATGACCGATCGGTGGGCGCTCGCTCCGGCCGAGAACGGTGGCGTGGAGCTCGCCCCCCTCGGCCCGGACGGGCTGCCCGCGGGGCCGGTGCGCCGGGAGGCGGACCTGGGTGCGGCCGTGCGGGGGCGGCCGGAGGTCGCGCGGTGGGTGTGGCGGTCCACCGCCGAGGTCTATCCGCGCCTGCTCGCCACGGGAGTGCGAGTGGAGCGGTGCTACGACATCGAGGACGCCGAGACCCTGCTCCTCGGCCACGAGGGGCGGCACGGCGAACCGAGGTCGGCCGCCGCCGCCCTCGCCCGGCTGCGCCGCCTCCCGGTGCCGCCCGACCCGCCCCAGCGGGCCGCCGAACCGGGCGCGCAGTCCCCGCTGTTCGAACCGCAGGCGGTCCATGTGCCGCTGGCCGACCTCGTCGAGGTCTACGCCGCCCAGCAACGCCGGCACGACGCCACCGCCCACCCGGAACGGATGCGGCTGCTCACCGCGGCCGAGTCGGCGGGGATGCTCGTCGCCGCCGAGATGAACCGGGCGGGGCTGCCGTGGAGCGCCGAGGCTCATCGAGGAGTCCTGCACGAACTGCTCGGCGAGCGGTACGCCGGGGGCGGGGAGCCGCGGCGGCTGGCCGAGCTGGCGGACGAGGTGTCGGCCGCGTTCGGGCGCCGGGTGCGGCCCGATCTGCCGGCCGATGTGATCAAGGCCTTCGCACAGGCCGGGATCAAGGTCAGATCGACCCGCCGCTGGGAGATCGAGTCCCTCGACCATCCGGCGGTGAAGCCGCTGATCGAGTACAAGAAGCTGTACCGGATCTGGGTGGCCCACGGCTGGTCCTGGCTCCAGGACTGGGTGCGGGACGGGCGGTTCCGGCCGGAGTTCCTCGCGGGCGGGACGGTCACCGGACGGTGGGTGACCAACGGCGGGGGCGGGCTCCAGATCCCGAAGGTCATCCGGCGTGCCGTGGTCGCCGACCCCGGCTGGCGGCTCGTCGTGGCCGACGCCGACCAGATGGAACCCCGGGTGCTGGCGGCGATCTCCCGTGACCCCGGGCTGATGGAGGTGGCCGGCCGGGAGACCGACCTCTACCAGTCCGTCTCCGACCGCGCCTTCTCCGGCGACCGCGCCCAGGCCAAGCTCGCCGTGCTGGGTGCCGTGTACGGCCAGACGTCCGGGGACGGGCTCAAGAACCTCGCCGCGCTCAGACGCCGGTTCCCCCGGGCGGTGGCCTACGTCGACGATGCGGCGCGGGCCGGTGAGGAGGGGCGGCTCGTGCGGACCTGGCTGGGGCGGACGTGTCCGCCGGCGGCCGGGGCGAGCGACGACGCCGCCGAGGAGGCGGGCATTCCGGTGCCGGACGCCGAGGACGAGCCGGGCGCAGGCTCCGGTCCGCAGGAGTGGGTGCCGGGCTACGCCTCCACCAACGCCCGCGCCCGGGGCCGCTTCGCCCGGAACTTCGTCGTCCAGGGCAGCGCCGCCGACTGGGCTCTGCTGCTGCTCGCCGCGCTGCGGCGCACCTGTGCGGACATGGCGGCCGAGCTGGTCTTCTTCCAGCACGACGAGGTGATCGTGCACTGTCCCGAGGAGGAGGCCGAAGCGGTCGTGGCGGCGATCCGGGAGGCGGCGGAGCTGGCGGGGCGGCTGACGTTCGGGGAGACGCCGGTCCGGTTTCCGTTCACCACGGCGGTGGTGGAGAGCTATGCCGACGCGAAATGATCAGCGCCGCACGGCGTCGGTGCCGGCGCTCAACTCGACGGACCCGTTGGCCAGATGTCAACGATCCGCCGGCATGGCTTATTGTGATCATCTCATCGGATCCGGCACGACGGCGCGCGCGTACGACGCGCAACTCGGGGGAGTGTCGCCGCCGCGCCGGATCCTGGGACGCATGTGGGTCCCGGTCGGCGGAGGTGAACGACCGGGACCCGCGTCCCTCCCCCGGCCCCCCACTTCGATGACCGGCCTCTCAGATGACCGGCGGCCGGCCGAGTCGGCACAGCCCCCACACCGTGCGCCAGCGCATGGGACGCCGCTCGCCCGCCGGTTCCCGCAGGCCCTCCAGAAAGCCGCCGAACCAGGCGCGCAGCCCGGCCGGCGAGTTCCGGTTGCGTACGACGGTGAGGAGCATCCACACCCCGAGGTGCACCGGGATCAGCGGGAGCGGCAGTCTGCGGCGGGTCAGCCAGACGCGGTTGCGGGCGTTCACCCGGAAGTAGATGGCGTGCCGGGCGGGCGAGGTCTTCGGATGCCGCAGGAGCAGTTCGGGCGCGTAGAGAATGCGCCAGCCGGCGTCGGCGGCCCGCCAGGCCAGGTCGGTCTCCTCGTGGGCGAAGAAGAACTCGGCGGGCCAGTCCCCGGTCTCCGCCAGCATCGCCATGCGCAGCGCGTGCCCGCCGCCGAGGAAGCCGGTGACGTACCCGCCCCGCATGGGGTCCGACCTGCCGATCCTCGGCACGTGTCGCTGCTGGGTCTCGCCCTGCTCGTCGGCGATGCGGAAGCCGACGATGCCGAGCCGGTCGTCGGCCGCGTACAGATCGCGTACGCGGCGCAGGACGTCGGCGTCGACGAGGAGCCCGTCGTCGTCCAACTCGACCACGACGTCGACGTCGCCGAAGGCGCGCAGCCTCGCGAGGGCCGCGTTCCGTCCACCCGGACAGCCCAGGTTCTCGTCGAGCTCGATCGGCGTGACCGCGCCGGGGAGCCCCAGCCGCGCGGCGAACTCGGGGAGCGGGCAGCCGTTGCCGACGACGACGATCCGGTCGGGGGCGAGATCCTGCTTGGCCACGGACTCGAGCAGCGCGTCGACCTCGGCGGGGCGGTTCCCCATGGTCACCACGGCGACAGCGATCCTCGGTTCCGTCATACCCCGCCCTGCCCTCACCTCGTACCGGCTGCGATTACCGGCGCGATGCTAGTGGTTCACGGTAAGGACGTCTCAAGTTCGCCGGTTCGCGCGGTTCTCCCTACGTCTGACGAACTTCAGGCCCGACCAGTCCGTCCCCAGCGCCGCGACCTTCACGTCGACGACACCGAGCGGGAGGAAGAGGTCCCGCAGTCCGTTCTCGGTGATGTCGCTGACGTGGCCGGCCGCCCGTCTGGGCCAGGCGATCCAGAGCATGGCGTCATCGGCGAGGTCGTCGACCAGGCCGGGGGCCTCGGCGACGAGTTCGACGTAGGACCCGTAGAACGCGACGGCGACGTCGGCGCCCCGCGGGCCTCCCTCGGCCAGGTCGCAGCCCTCCGGCAGCCCGGGGACGGCCCAGCGTGCGGGGGCGTGACAGAGCCGGATGCGGTGGCCCGGCCGTACACCGATCTTCCGGGCGAGCGGCGTACCCGTGGCGCCCACGCCGGCGGCACCCGTACCGGAGTCGGACACGGTGACCTCCTCTCGTACCTGCACAGGTTATGCATGCACAGGAATCCGACTTGTCCGATTCTCCCGCGACGCGCACGCTGGAACCGTGTGGTCACCAGATGCCGCTACCGCCACCATCAGCCTTGAGGGCATCGTCACGGGGTGGAGCGAGGGTGCCCGGCGGCTGCTGGGATACGTCGCCGCCGAGGTGGTGGGGCGGGCCGCGGCCGATCTGCTCGTGGACCGCGAGGCGACGGGCTTCTCCCCGGTCGACTCCGAGGAATGGAGCGGTACGGCGGTCCTCAGGCACCGCGACGGACACCGCGTCGAACTGACCCTGCACGCGCATCCCTCGCTGGACGGCGGCGGCGCGACCCAGGCGTTCGTCGTCACCGCGACCACGGGCACCGCCGCCTCCGACCGCGACCGGCGGATGGTGGAGTGGGCCTTCGCCCAGTCCTCGATCGCCCTGTCGACCTACAGCGCCGCGTCCGGCTCGTGGCGGCTGAACGCGGGCGCGGAGACCGACCCGCTGGGTGAGGCCCGTTCCGACGAGGGCTTCCTCAGGTGTGTGCGGCGGGTCGCCGAGGAGGCCATGCCGATGCGGTACGAGGGGTTCGCCCCGGCGCCGCCGGCCGCAGCGGGCCGGCAGCGCTCCTGGATCGTCGAGCTGTGGCCCGTCCGGGACCCGGTGTCCGGCGAGGTGGCCGGGGTCGGCACCGCCGCCTTCGACAGCAGCGAGCAGTACGCCGCGCGGCAGCGGCTGGCGCTGCTGAACGAGGCGGGCTCCCGTATCGGCACCACGCTGGACGTCGCCCGCACCGCCCAGGAACTCGCCGATCTGGCCGTACCGCGGCTGGCCGACTTCGTCAGCGTGGACCTGCTCGACTCGGTGATGCGCGGGGAGGAACCGGTGCCGGGGACGGTCGACGCCGCCGTGATGCTGCGCCGGGTCGCCCATCAGTCGGCGGCGGAGGGCGGGGGTGTGCCGGAGGCCGCCGTCGCCCTCGGCGGGATCGACACCTATCCGTCGTTCTCGCCGCCGGCCCGCTCCCTGACCAGTGGGCGGCCGGTGCTCAGCGGGGCGGACGACCCCGACTTCGCCCGCTGGGTCGGCGAGCACGAAGCACGGGCCGCCGTGGTCCGGGAGCACGGCTTCCACTCGGTCATGGCGACCCCGCTGCGGGCCCGGGGCATCACCCTCGGCGTCGCGGTCTTCGTCCGCGGCAAGGGCTCCCCGCCCTTCCAGCAGGACGACCTGATCCTCGCCGAGGAACTCGCGGGCCGGGCCGCCGTCGGTGTGGACAACGCCCGCCGCTACACCCGCGAGCGCACCAACGCGCTCACCCTCCAGCGCAGCCTGCTCCCCCGCGACCTGCCGAGACAGGCGGCCGTCGAGGTGGCGTACCGCTATCTGCCCGCCGGTACGGGTGCGGGCGTGGGCGGCGACTGGTTCGACGTCGTCCCGCTGTCCGGCACCCGGGTCGCCCTGGTCGTCGGCGACGTCGTCGGGCACGGCATCCACGCCTCCGCGACCATGGGGCGGCTGCGCACCGCCGTACGCACCCTCGCCGACGTGGACCTGCCCCCGGACGAGCTGCTCACCCACCTCGACGACCTGGTCACCCATCTCACCTCGGACGACGACAGCACCGTCCGCGACCTGCCGTACACCGGCGGGATCGGCGCGACCTGTCTGTACGCCGTCTACGACCCGGTCTCCCGGATCTGCACCCTCGCCAGCGCCGGCCATGTCCCACCGGTGCTGCTGCTGCCCGACGGCACGGTCAGCGTCGTCCGGCTCACGCCCGGTCCGCTGCTCGGCGTCGGCGGGCTGCCCTTCGAGGCGACGGAGCTGGAGCTGCCCGAGGGCAGTCTCCTCGCCTTCTACACGGACGGTCTGATCGCCCGGGACCGCGACATGGGCCTCGGTCTCGAACGGCTCTGCGAGGCCATGTCCGCCCCGGTGCCCTCGCTGGAGATCACCTGCGACGCCGTCCTGCGGGCCATGCTCCCCGAGAGCCCCGCCGACGACGTGGCGCTCCTGCTGGCCCGCACCCGCGCCCTGCACGCCGACCAGGTCGCCGCCTGGGCCCTGCCGTCCGACCCGGCGATCGTGGCCGACGCCCGCGCCCAGGCCACCCGGCAGCTCGCGGCATGGGGGCTTCAGGAGGCGGCGTTCGTCACCGAGCTCGTGGTGAGCGAGCTGGTCACCAACGCCATCCGCTACGGCGACGTGCCGATCGGCCTGCGGCTGATCCGGGACCGCACCCTGATCTGCGAGGTGTCCGACGCCAGCAGCACCGCCCCGCATCTGCGCCGGGCCCGCACCTATGACGAGGGCGGCCGCGGGCTGCACATGGTCGCCCAGCTCACCCAGGGCTGGGGCACCCGGCAGACGCCCACCGGCAAGACGATCTGGGCCGAGCAACCCCTCCCGGTCGGCTGACCATGCCCGAGCACCCGCGCGCCCCCACGAGGCCATCGGCCGGGGGAGACCACGCCACGCACACTCTCGGGCTGCTCTACCCGCCGTCCGGCCGCAAGGGCGACTACACCACCATGCAGCTCGCCTTCATCGGCGGCGTCGCCGAGGCCGCCGCGGCGCACGGCTACGACATGCTGCTCTCCCCCGCCGAGACGGCCGACGACGAGTCGTTCCGGCGGATGGTCAGGCCGCGGGCGGAGCAGGTCGACCGGCACGGGGGCGGCGGTGCTCCGCGGGTGGACGGTGTGATCGTGATGGAGATCCGCCGCGAGGACAGCCGGGTCGAGCGGCTGGCCGGGGCGGGCTTCCCGTTCGTGGCGATCGGCCGCAACCACAGCTGCGACGGGGTCGGCTGGGTCGATCTGGACTTCGCCGGGCTGGCGAGTGGCTGTGTACGGCACCTCGCCGACCTGGGCCACCGACGGATCGCCTTCGTCAACCGCTCCGAGCAACTGTTCAACGTCGGCTACGGCTTCGCCCGGCTCGGCCACGAGGGCTACACCACCGCGATGACGGACCTGGGCCACGAGCCGCGCACCTACCTGTGCGGCGACGACCTCGCCTCGGGCGAGGAGGTCGTGGCGCGGATCCTCGCGGCCGACCCGGCGACCACCTCGCTGGTCACCATGAACGAGGCGGCGCTGGAGGGCGTCTACCGCGGCCTGACCCGGCACGGCCGCAGCGTCCCGCGCGACTTCTCGGTCGTCGGGGTGGCGGCGAGCCCCTGGGCCGAGCAGGTGTCGCCGCAGCTGACCGCGGCCGAGATCCCTGCCAAGGAGATGAGCCGGGTCGCCGTCGAGCTGATGGTGGAACGCCTGCGCGCACCCGGCTCCACGCCCCGGCACGTCCTGCTGAAGCCGCTGATCACCCTGCGGGCCAGCACAGGACGGTGCCATCCGGTGCCCGGTTCGGAACCCGAGCCGGAATTCCCCGATTTCGACCTGGATTTCTGATACGTCGGGGTATGCCGAGCCACCACCTCGAACACCCCCGGGAGGGGAGCATGCCGTACCCGGTCGACCGCCGCCGGTTCCTGCGTACCGTCGGCGCGGGCGCCGCCGCCCTCGGCGCCGGCGGGACGCTGGCCTCCTGCGGCGGCTCCGACGAGCCGAGCAGGACCACCCTCACCTGGTGGGACTACTTCACGCTGGACAACTTCCAGCCCGGCATGACCCGGCTGATCAAGGACATCGAGGCCGGAGTGCCGGACGTACGGATCGAGCGGCGGACCTTTCCGTTCGCGGAGCTGGAGCGGCAGATCACCCTGGGCGCGATCTCCGGCGACCTGCCCGACATCGCGATCGTCGACAACGTCTCCATGAACACCCTCGGCGGCAGCGATCTGCTCGCCGACCTCACCGAACGGGTCGAGGAGTGGGGTCAGGCCGGGCAGTACTACAAGGGCCCGTGGGACGGCTGCCAGGTCGACGGCAGGACGCTCGGCATCCCCAACCAGAGCAACTGCCTTGCCCTGTACTACAACACCCGGATGCTCCAGGACGCCGGCGTGGAACCGCCCACCACCTGGGGCGAGCTGGCCTCCGCCGCCGAGCGGCTGACCCGGGGGGACCGGTACGGCCTCGCGCTGAGCGCGATCCGGACCGAGGAGGGCGTCTTCCAGTTCCTGCCGTTCCTCTGGCAGGCGGGCGGTGACCTGGACACCTTCGCCACGTACGGCGCCACCGCCCTGTCGTTCCTGGACGACCTGGTCGCCAAGGGCTCCCTGTCCGAGCAGTGCGTGGGCTGGACCCAGCAGGACGTCAACACCCGGTTCCTCAACCAGCGTGCGGCCATGCAGATCAACGGCCCCTGGCAGATCCCCACGCTGAAGGAGGCCGACTTCGACTGGGCCGTCGTCGCCCTGCCCCGCGACAAGGAGGCGGCCACCTGTCTGGGCGGCGAGAACTGGGTGCTGATGAAAAGCAGTGACCATCTGGACAAGGCGTGGGAGGTGCTGGAGTACACCCAGCGCCCCTCGGTGCTGACGCCGTACCTCGTCTCCTTCGGCAACCTGCCCGCCCGCAAGGACCTCGCCGACCGGGGCGCCTGGGCCTCGGACCCGGCGCTGCGGCTCTTCCTGAGCCAGCTGCCGCTGGCCCGGCCACGCCAGTACGGCCCGCACTACGCCGATGCCTCGCAGGCCGTCGCGGAGGCGGAGCAGGCCGTACTGACCGGGTCGGCGGCGGCCTCGGCCGCGGCGCGAACGGCGGCCGACAAGATCGACAAGGCGCTGGGCGAGCGGTGAGAGGGCGTCAGGCCCTCGCGCTGGAGCTCCGCCGAAGAAAGGCCGGTCTCCCGTCGGCCGACCCCGGCCCGGTGCGCGGACCCTCCACGCGCCGTCGCCGCACCGGCTACCTCTTCTGCCTCCCGGGCCTGGCCTTCCTCGCCCTGTTCCTGGCCTATCCGCTCTTCTACAACGTCTGGACCTCGGTCCACGACGTCCGGCTGAGCGGACTGCTCGGCGGGGCGGAACGCTTCAACGGCCTCGACAACTACCGGGTGGTCCTCGACGACCCGGCGTTCTGGCACTCCGTACGCCTGTCGCTGCTGTTCACCCTGGGCTCGCTGGCCTGCCAGTTCACCCTCGGCTTCGCCCTGGCCCTGCTCTTCGCCCGCCCGTTCCCGCTGAACGGTCTGCTGCGGTCCCTGCTCCTGGTGGCCTGGCTGCTGCCGCCCATCGTCAGCGGCACCCTCTTCCGCTGGCTGCTGGACGCGGAGTCCGGCGCGTACAACGCGCTGCTGAGGGCGGTCGGCCTGGACGCCCTCGCCCACCACTGGCTGACCGACCCGTCCACCTCGCTGGCCGGCGTGATCCTCGCCAACATCTGGGTCGGTGTGCCCTTCAACATGCTGCTGCTCCTGGTCGGCCTGCACACCATCGACCCCGAGCTCCACGAGGCCGCCGCCCTCGACGGAGCGAACGCCTGGCAGCGCCTGCGCCGCATCACCCTGCCCCTGATGCGCCCGGTCTGCGTGACCGTCCTCCTGCTCGGACTGCTCTACACCTTCAAGGTCTTCGACCTGATCTTCGTGATGACGGGCGGCGGCCCGGTCGACGCCACGCGCGTGCTGTCCCTCTACGTCTACGAGGTCTTCTTCCGCTTCTTCCGGTTCGGCGAGGGCGCGGCCGCCGGCCTGCTGCTGCTCGTCGTACCGCTGCTCACGGGCGTCTTCTACGTACGTCGACTGCGCCGCGAGGACGCGGTGGGAGGTTCCACGTGAAACCTCCCCGCCACCCCTGGCTGCTCACGGCCGTCGCCACCCTGATCACCGCGGCCTTCCTGCTGCCGGTGTACTGGATGGTCAAGACCAGCCTGACCCGCCCGGACCGCATCCTCGCCCCGACCCCGCAGTGGCTGCCCGCCCCGCTCACCACCGAGAACTACCGGACGGCCCTGGACTACGCGGGCCTGCCCCGGGCCCTCCTCAACAGCCTGGTGATCTCCAGCGGCGTGGTGGCCCTCACCCTCGTCCTCGGTGTGCCGCTCGCCTACGCGCTCGCCCGCGTCCGGCTGCGCGGCTCGGGCGCGATGGTGCTGGCCCTGCTGGTCGCCCAACTGCCGCCCGCCATCGTGCTGGCGGCACCCCTGTTCATCCTGGAGCGCCGGGCCGGTCTCGACGACAGCTACCTCGGTCTGATCGCCGCGGACACGACCCTCACCCTGCCGTTCGCCGTGATCGTGCTGCGCCCGGTGCTGCGGTCCTTCCCGCCGGAGCTGGAGGAGGCCGCGCTGGTCGACGGCTGCGGGCTGCCCGGCGTGCTGCTGCGGGTCGTCCTGCCGGTCATGGCGCCGAGCCTGGTCGCCACGGCCGGGCTGTGCTTCCTGATCGGCTGGGGCGAGTTCCTGTTCGGCCTCACGCTGGCCGAGGGTCCGGACATCCAGCCCGTCACCGTCCTGCTGAACGCGTTCGTCGGGCAGCACGGCACGGCGTGGGGCGCCCTGATGGCCACCGCCACGCTCATCAGCGTCCCGGTGGTCTGTGTGTTCGCCCTCTTCCAGCGCTTCATCGTGGGCGGGTTGACGGCGGGCAGCGGACGGGGATGAGGTGCCGGCCGACCGGCGCGTCAGACCCGCAGCGGGTTGGCGCGCACGGCGGCCATCAGATACCAGGCGGTCGCCCCGAGGTGCCGGTACGGGTAGTAGCCGAACCCGAAGCCGGTGTCGAGCGGGCTGCTGGCCGACACGACCCCGGACCGCTCGGGCAGCGCCCGCCCGCCGACGGTCTGACCGCCACCGAGCAACTCCTGCGCCCGCTCGATGGAGTCGAGCAGCCGCCGCGCCCGCGCCTCGTCCCCACGCCCGTGCCGCTCCCGCAGGGCCAGCGCGAGATGAGCCGTCCCCTCGAACCACACGCCGTTGCGGTCGGGCTTGGGCTGGCCTTCGGCGATCGGGGCGTCCTCGTTCGCGAGGAGCCCGGCCGAGCTGAAGGTGACCCCGTCGTACGACTGCCCCGCGGGAACCGTGCTGTTGCGCCGCTCGGCATGGTCGAGGACGGCCAGCTCCCGCGCGGCCCAGTCCAGCGAACGGGCATGGGCGCGAGAGTCGAGAGCCAGATAGGTCCAGGTCTGGGTGTCCGCGGGAATCGGCGACTTGTTGACGGTCACCCCGTCATTGGTCCCGGTGTAGAAGAACCCGCCGTCCGCGTCCCACATGTGGCTGAGGAAGGCCCGGGCACGAGCACGCCGCTCCAGCCAGACCCCGTCCCCCGTCAACCGGGCCAGCCGCCCGAACAGGCAGACGAGGTCGGTGTTGTGCTCGGTGGAGGTGAAGGGCAGCCTCTGGTTGGCCCCGTCGACCCCGAACTTGTATCCGCCGAGGGGTTCGTCGGTACGCCCGGTCCGCTCGATCCACTCCCCGATCCGCACCGCCCCGGCCAGGAACCGCCGCTCCCCGGTCCGCCCCGCGAGGGCGCTCAGCGCGATCCCGGCCCAGGCCATGTCCCCCACGGCCGTCCCCGTGAACCCGAACTGGGTCCCCACGTTGGCGCTGCCGTCCGCCCGCACGAACCCGTCCGGCTGGAGCGAGCCGTCGTAGAAGGTGTACGGCCCGACGTTGTACGCCTGCCGCAACCGGCCGTCGCCGTACGCCGGGTCGTGCTCCTGCGCGTACAGCAGTGCGTCCCCGAGCGCCACGGCCCGGGCCCGCCCGTCGGCGGTGCGGGCGGCGAGGTGGGCGAGGATCGCGAGGGCGTTGTCGTAGGTGAAGGCGGTGCTGAACAGGCCGGCCTGGTCGGCGTAGCTCTGGGCGAGGCGGACGGGGCCGTGGTCGGGGTAGGCGTCCATGGCGGCGGCGAGGAAGGCGTGGCCGCGGCGCCGGGCGGAGGCCGCGTGCGGGTGAACGGCACCCGCCCCGGCCTGCGCCGACCCCACCCCGGCCGCGGTGAGCACCACGGCGCCGAGCCCGGCCCCCAGAATCCCACGGCGACTGACCGACGGGCCCCGCCCTGGTCCCTGTCCGTCGGTCACGTGGTTCACGCGGGTCACGCCGGTCATGCCGTCCATGGGTCTCCCTCGCCGGGCCTTGAGAGCGCTCTCACATGTGCGGAGTCATTCTGCTGGGCAGGGTGGGGTGGGTCAACGTCCGCGCGAGGGCGAGCAGTTGAAGGTGGCACCACGCCCGAAGAACCTGGTGAAACCAGACTGCCTCCCGGTGGCCGCCTGCCAGTAACCTGGCGTAGACAGAGCGCATACATTGCGTCAGACGGAGGGGGCGTTGTGGCGCTGCGGTACTACGTCTACATCAGCGATGCCAAGGTCGACATGCTGCTGCCGCAGGTCGACGCCGGGTTCACACGCCGGCGCGCCACCGAGGTCGGGATCAGCCTGAAGTTCGTCAGCGCCCGGCGGAGCGTGGAGTCAGCCGCGTCGGACCGGGTGGCACGGCTGGAGCGGGTGGTGCGGCACCTCGATGACTTCGGCGACGTGGGCACCGTGGATGCCCCCGGCCAGTACGTCCGGGGGCGGCTTCCGATGCGCTGGGGGCCGCTGCCCCTCGGGCCGTCGCCGCTGGTCTACTTCGGTGGCCGTACCGAGCGGCCGATCGTCGGGCTCGGCGGGGCGAGCGGCCATGTGCTGGGCGCCCCCGTGCCCACGCAGGGGGCCGCGCCCGCCGAGCAGGAACTGCCCTTCGCACCCTCCACGGCACCGGGCCTGCTGGCCGGGCTCACCGCGGCCGTGACGGCGGACGGCGCGGACGGAGCCCCCCAACCCGACGCACTCGCCTCCGTCCAGCTCGCGAACCGGACGCTGCGCGGCGCCGAGCAAGAAGTGGAGTTCCTCGCCAAGCGCCTGCTGCACGGCCCGATCCCCTACCCCGAACTCGACGGCCACGACGGGGTGACGGTGCTGCTCGGCAGCCCGCTCTTCGTCGCGCTCGCCGACTGACCCCGTGGCCGCCGAGCGGGCCCGGACCTGGCAGCCGGGCGAGGTGGTCCTCGGTCTGTACGAAGTGCTCGACGTGGTGCACAGCGGCGGCATGGGCCTGGTGCACCGGGTCCGGCACCGCGACTGGCAGGTGGACCTGGCGGTGAAGACACCCCGCCCCGAACAGGTGCGCACCGCCGAGGGTCGCCGCCGCTTCGAGGCCGAGGCCGGTACCTGGGTGGGGCTCGGGCTCCATCCGCACACCGTCAACTGCGTGTACGTCCGCACAGTCGACGGTCTGCCCCGGGTGTTCGCCGAGTGGGTCGACGGCGGCAGCCTGTCCGACGCCGTGCGTGGCGGCGGCCTCTACGCGGGCGGCCCCGACCCCGCCCTGAGCCGCGTTCTCGACATCGCCGTGCAGATGGCGTGGGGGCTGGCGCACGCGCATCACAGCGGGCTCGTCCACCAGGACGTCAAACCGGCGAACGTGATGCTCGAACCGGACGGCACCGCCAAGGTCACCGACTTCGGTCTGGCCGGGGCACGAGGGAACAACGAGGCCCGGCAGGACACCGAGAGCCCGGCGGACGAGCCGCTGACCGTCACCTTCGGCGGCATGACCCTCCCCTACTGCTCCCCGGAGCAGGCGGCCGCCGCCGCGGGACACCGGGGCATACGGCTGACCACCGCGACGGACGTGTGGTCCTGGGCGGTGAGCGTGCTGGAGATGTTCGCCGGTCGTCGGCCCACCCCCTACGGCCAGGCGGCCGGGGCGGCTCTGGAAACGTTCCTGCGCGACGGCGGGCCCGACGACGCTCGCGTGCCGCCCATGCCGCCGCAGGTGGCCCGCCTGCTGCGGCGATGCTTCGCCGAGGACCCCGCGCACCGCCCGGCCGGGCTCGCGGAGGTCGCGGCGATTCTGCGCGACCTGCACCGCGACTTGCTGGGCACCCCGCATCCGCGCCCCGCCCCCAAGGCGGTACGCCTGCTGGCGGACGGCCTGTCCAACCAGGCCCTCTCCCTCCTCGACCTCGGCCGTTCGGAGGACGCCGAGGAACTGTGGCTGGCGGCGATCCAGGCAGACCCCCACCATCTGCCCTCGGTCTACAACTTCGGCCTGCACAGATGGCGTTCGGGACGGCAGACCAGCGAGGAAGTCGTCTCCAACCTGGAGGCGGCCCGCGCCGCCGACACCGGCGCCCCGCCCGGCCTCGGCGCCCAGCTCCTGGGCTCCGTGGAACTGGAACGGCACGAGAACGCGCGGGCCGGTGCCCTGCTGCGGGAGGCGGCCGACGCCGACCCCGGCTCCCCGGACACGGCCGCCGCCCTGGCCGAGTGGGAGCGGCGCCCGCCACGGATCCGTGCCGACCTCGAAGGGCATACCGAGGATGTCCGCGCGGTCGCGATCACCGCGGACGGCGGCGCGATCCTGTCCGGCGACCAAGCGGGCAGGCTGCTGCTGTGGACGCGGCGGGAGGCCACCGGCCGCTGGGCCAAGCGCACCCTGACCCGGCGCGGCGAACCGGTCACCGCCCTCGCCATGGACGCCGGCGGCATGCTCGGCGTGGCTCTTCGGGGCGAGGGCCGCCCGGAGGTGTGGGACCTGTCCCGGGGCCGCCGCCACAGCCGCACCCTGCCGTCCGGACGCGATTCCCCGGCCGCCCGCGCGGTGGCGGTCAGCGGGGACGGCCGGTACGTGGCGACCGGCCACGGCGACGGCGTGATACGCGTCTGGGAACCGGGGGAACGGGGCCCGACGGCCGTACTCCCCGGCCATTCAGGTCCGGTCACCGCCCTGGCACTCAGCCGCGACGGCCGCCGGGCGCTGTCCACCTCCGCCGACCGCCACGACGGCACCGTACGCTCCTGGGACGTGTTCGGCGGCCGTGGCATCGGCACCCTCGTCGGACCGGTCAGAGGGACGCTGCACGGCCGGGAGGTGCGTGCCCACCCCCTCGACCATGTCGCGCTCGCCACGGACGCCCGCTGCGCGGTGGCCGTCTGGCGGGACGGCCCGCTCGCCGTGTGGGACGCGCGGCGGAACACGGTCGTCAGCGAGGTGCCGCACCGGCTGCGGACGGCGGCGTCCCTCGCGGCCGCCACGGCCGGGCCCACCCTGCTGACCGGGGGTCTGGGCGAACCGACGCAGGTGTGGCATGCGCCCACCGGCCGCTGTCTGCGCACGCTCGACCAGGACCTGCCCGCCGACGCCCACCGGGTGCACTCCCGCGCCATCAGCGCGGACGGCCGCGTCGCCGTGCTCGGCGCGGGCCGCGGCGGACTCCTGGTGCGGTCGCTGCCCGCCGCGGACTTCCTCGCCCCCTGGTGCTACGCGCGACCCCGGCCCGCCGGCGAACTCACGCGTACGGAGGAGGAGTTCGGGCAGCTGATGGACCGCGCCCGCGCCCACACCGAGCACGGCGACCTCGCGCAGGCGGCCGAGGCGCTGCGTGCCGCCCAGCGACTGTCCGGCTTCGCCCGCCACCCGGAACTGCGCCGGGCCTGGGTGCGGGTGGCCCCGCACGGCCGCCGTTCCACCCTGCTCGGCGCCTGGGGGCTGTACGAGTTCGACGGGCACGGGGAGCTGACCCAGCCGGTGAGCCTGGCCGTCGGCCGGGACGGCGCCTACATGGTGACCGGCCGGTGGACCGGCGAGGTGGACGTCTGGGACTTCGCCGCCGGGGAGCGGCTGCACACCTTCGACCACGGTGAGGGTGGCAGCGCCAGGGACATCCAGTTCGCCGTCGGCGGACGGCTGCTGACGGTACGGACCAACAAGGGCACGATCCGCCAGCTCAGCCTGGAGACCGGCAGCAAGCGGATCTTCACCGACGACGACGGAGCCCTCACCGCCCACGCCCTCGACGAGACGGGCGACCGGATCCTGATCGGCAACGAGCACGGCACCCTGAAGCTGCGGAACCTGCCCCAGGGCGAGATCCTGCGCGAACTGCCCGCGCACGGCGGCAAGGTCCACGCCGTAGCCCTCAGCCGGGACGCCCGGTACGCCGCGTCCCACGCGGGCACCCACCCGCGGGCGAACCAGTTCGGCGGCCCGTCGAACGAGAACGAGATCTGCCTCTGGCCGCTCGACGCGGATCGCCCCGCCTGGACGCTGGAGGGTCGCCCGTCCGACGAACGCCTGGACTTCAGCCCGGACGGCCGCCTCCTGTTCGTCTCCGGCGGCCTGTACGCGACCGCCTGGGACGTCGCCACCGGCGAACTGCTCCATTCCTTCAGGGACAGCGGGGTGTACGGCAGCGGGCAGAGCGTGGTGGCCTTCACCGCCGATGGCCGGCTCGGCGCCACACCGAACGGCCGTGCCCTGCAGATCTGGGACACCGGCACCGGCCGGGTGCTGCACTCCCTGTCGCTGCCCGACAAACCGTGGGCCTTCACGCTCAGCGCCGACGGCGCGTTCGCCGTCACCGGTGGCCACGACCGCCTCGTCCACCTGTGGGACGTGCGCTCCGGCCGTCGCCTGCGCACCCTGGAGGGCCATCGCACCACGGTCGGCCACGTGGCACTGAGCGAGGACGGCAGCCTGCTCGCCACCGCCGACCTGGGCTCGGGGGTGTGGGTGTGGGAACTGGCCTGGGATTACGATGTCCCGCCCGGGGCCGGTGGCTGACGGTGCCGTGGTCCCTGGGGATGCTGGTCACCACCGGCCGCGCGGACGATGGCGCGGAGATCACCGAGGAGTACGTCTTCGAGAGCCCTGGCGCGTTCCTGCTCGGGCGTGGCCGGGAGTGCCGGATCCGCTTCGCGGCCGAGCAGCGCAAGGTCTCCCGTCGGCACTGCCAGGTGGAGGTCCGGCCGCCGGACGCGTATGTCCGCGACCTGGGCAGCCACAACGGCACCCGTCTCAACGGCGAACGGTTGCGCGGCGAACGCCGGTTGGCCGACGGCGACGAACTGCGCCTCGGCGGCGTGACGGTGCGCGTCGTCCTGGGCACCGGACCTCGCCCCGAACCCGTCCCCGGTCTGCGGACCCTGCGCGAACTGGGCAGCGGCGGACAGGGCGTGGTGCGGCTGGCCCGGCACACGGACTCCGGCCGGCTCGTCGCCGTCAAGACACTGACCCCGCAGTGCCGCGTCGACCCCGCCGCGCGCGAGGCCTTCCGGCGCGAGATGGACTGCGTGAAGGCGCTACGGCACCCGAACATCGTCCGCTTCCACGGCAGCGCCGCCCCGGACGGCACCCTCTGCCTGGTCTGCGAGTACTGCGCGGGGGGCAGCGTCGCCGACCTGGTGGTGCGGCGCGGCGGCCGCCTCCCTGTCGACGAGACCGTACCGCTGGTCCTCCAGGCCCTCGACGGGCTCGCCCACGCCCACCAGGCGCCGATCCCGGTGCGGCTCGCCGACGGGACGACGGCGATCGGGCGCGGACTGGTGCACCGTGACATCAAGCCGCAGAACCTGCTGCTCGCCGGGCCCGCCCGAAGACGGGTACTGAAGGTCGGCGACTTCGGACTCGCCAAGGCCTTCGACCAGGCGGGCCTGTCCGGGCGTACCCACACCGGCGCGATCGGCGGCAGCGTCGCCTTCATGCCGCGCCGTCAGCTCATCGACTACAAGTACGTGCGGCCGGACGTCGACCTGTGGGCCGTCACGGCCTGTCTGTACTGGATGCTGACGGGCAGCACACCACGCGACTTCCCGCCCGGCGCGGACCCGGTCGCCGTGGTGCTGCGCGAGCCGCCCGTGCCGGTGCGGGACCGACTGCCGTCGCTGCCCCGACGGCTTGCCGAGCTGATCGACGCGGCGCTCGACGAAAGCACCGCACCGGAACCCTCCTCGGCGTCCGCCCTCTCCCAGGCACTGCGCGAGACAGGCTGACAACCCCTTCTGCGGCAGAAGGCCGACCGCCTCGTGAACGAGCTCGGTTACGACGAGGCCATCATCCGCGGTGCCGGACCACTCACCGAACAGCTGGCGAAGGCCGCGCCGGAAGGCATCGACGTCTTCTTCGACAACGTCGGGGGCGAGCAGCTCCAGGCAGCCGTGGAGGCCGCGCGTCCGGGCGCCCGGTTCGTCCCGATCGGCGCCCTGGCCGGGCAGCTCTCCGAGCACGGCACCGGTACCACGACACCCGTCCAGCTGGACTCCATGCCGCTCATCCGCAAAACGGATCGTGATGCGTGGCTTCAGCTCGGACGACTTCGACGACGAGTCGGAGTGGACCGAGCGGTTCGCTGCGTGAACCTGGAGCGGGACACGGCAACCCGCGGTCTGCCGGTGCTCGCCACGTCGATGAGGTCAAGCAGTTCGGCTGACGAGGGTTGCCGATCAGGCCTTCCGCCAGCGTGACAGCACGGCGGCGGGGGTCAGCCGGCTACTGATGGCCCGTTGAGGTTCAGCGGCGGGGCGTAGCGGGGCGGGTTCAAGTCCGGCTTCCCAGCAGAAGGAGGACGGGAAGTTCACCAAGGTCTGGCGGCGGATGACGGTGTCGGAGCGGACCTGGAGGCAGGGCCGTCGGATCGCTGGTGGCCAGCACAAGCCGGGTAGTGCTGTCCGGCCCCTCAGAAGCCCGAAGTGGCGACCGAGGCCGTCGCGTGCGATGCGACGTCTATGACGTCGAATCGCGTGGTCGTCAACGTTCTCGGCGGGTGAGTCCTCTCGGGAGCCCAGCGGCGGTACGCGGTGGCCTGCCCACCCCAGGTCGAACTGCCCCTCGCCGCCGGTCGCCACGCTCGCGGTCAGTTTCGGCCTCGCCATGTCCTCACGCGCTTGTAGATACTCGACAGAAAGCTCTGTACTCCCGATCTTCATAGATCACATGTCACAGGTGCCCCACCGCCAAGAAAACTACGCGTCCGTCACTGA
>CBFGZZ010000169.1:0-18079 GCA_965653385.1 uncultured Streptomyces sp.
GCGGGCTTTCCCCCCCGAGGCCCGCCGGGCCGATGGGGGGTCTGGGGGCGCAGCTCCCAGGGACGGTCACCCAGACCCCCTCACGCAGACCTGCCCAACCCAAGCCCACCCCCCGGCTCGACCGCCGGAGGCCTACGCGTCGTAGACGTCCGCCTTCCGAGGCGACGGATCCTGCACAGCCGTGCTCAGGAACGCCGACCGCGTACCGAACTTCTCCGTGTCCACGCCGTTCTCCGCCAGCACCTTGATCGCCGAGGCATGCACCACCCGCAGCACCGGCGTCGCCGCGCGCAGTGCGTCGTCGGCCATGAACCGGTGCCGCCACGGCTGATCCGCCCACGCGTGCCGCAGACCGAACGGCTCGGGCAGTCCTATGGTGCCGCCGAGCCAGTTGAGCAGCGGGGGATACCAGGAGATCGGGGCGCGGACCGCCAGCCGTACCACCTCGTCGGTGTTGACCAGCGGAAGCTTCACCTTGCGGGTCTCCCACGGCTTGAACGACTTGGTGACCTCCTTGGTCGGCGCCTCCGGCTTCTCCTGGAAGAGCCCGTTCACGGGGCCGAGGGCATGCCCGGTCACCTCGATGCGCAGCGTCTCGTGCAGCACGGTCACCGTGATCAGCATCGTGATGATCAACTGGCCGTCCCACAGCGTCCACTGGACGCCCAGGTAGTGCCGGTCCCCGCTGCCGAACTGCTGCTTGTTGCAGATGTCCTGTATGGCGTGCGACTTGACCTGGTACGCCTCGACGTCCGTGCCCTCCGGCCGGGAGACGGCCTTGGCGCCCTCGGCGATCGGCGTGACGACCCAGTGCCGTATCGAGGGCTTCGGGAAGCCGCCGGTGTTCAGCGGGCCGCGCTCCAGCATGCGCAGCTGGTCGTGGATCGCGCGGATCACGTCCCAGCTGCGGAAGGGATGGATCTCCCGGGTGGGGTCGGCGGGCACCAGGTCCTCCGCCAGCTGCCAGCTGCCCCAACGCGTGCCCATGCCGAGTATCCCCTTGGGGCCGGCGTAGAACACGGAGTTGGACTGCTGCTCGGCGCTCAACTTGGCCAGCGACTGGCGTAGTTGTTCGGCCTGGGTCTCGGTGGGGCTGGTCGGCACCGCCTCCGGCACCTTCGCGCCGACGCTGCTGCCGGCCAGCAGGCTGTCCCAGCGCTCCCGCAGGTCCCGCGCCGTGCGCTCGCAGACCTGCTTGGCCCAGAACCAGCCGACCACGGGCATCAGGACCGAGGCCCGCGCATACCAGCCCCAGAAGCCGGTGAACGGCATACGCAGCAGGAACAGCACGGCGAGCGCGCCCGCCGCGACGAGCAGCACGGAGGCCAGGGCGCCGCCGCGCTTCTCGTCCCGCTTGACGATGGTGGAGCGCAGCGTGAAGACCAGCAGCCAGACCAGCAGTCCGGGCAGGAACAGCACACCGCAGACCACCATGACGGCGCTGAGCATCCGGTCGCGGGCCTTGCGGATGTTGTTCGCGGCCAGGCAGTGCTCGACGACGACCTGCGGCTCGGTACCGAAGGACTGGATCAGAGGCTTGCGGCCGCTGCCGAGCATGCGGTCGACCACGGCCCGGGAGAAGGCCTCACCCAGGTTGGGCCGGAAGATCTTCGCCCAGCTGCGGCCCGCCTTGACGTCGGTCTGGTGCCATTCGTTGTCGGCCTTCTTGATGTCCTCGAACGCATTGTCCCGGTAGGCCGCCGAGGCCAGCGCGAACGTCGCCGTCTGACCCTCTCCGGCCGTGCGCGGTACCTGCGGACCGAAGATGTCCGCGTAACCGCTCTCAACGGTCATTCCCGCCCCCGATCGCCGCACTGTCGCTTCTGCGGCCTTCCCGACTTCCGTGCTGCGCACACCTGTTGATCAATGATGAGCGTATCCCCCGCCACTGACAATCGTCGGCGGACGGCCGAAGCCGCCCGCCGACGCGGAGGGGAGCATTCCGCAAGGGTCATGCGGTGGCACTTCGGGGCCACTTGGTGGCGCCCCGGTGCCAACTACGAGGCTTCGCGCGCCTCTTCACGAATCCTTTCCGCGATCTGCGCCGGCATCGGTTCGTGCCGGGCGTAAGAACGGTTGAAGCGCGCGGTGCCGTGCGACAGCGACCGCAGGTCCACGGCGTACCGCCCGATCTCGATCTCGGGCACCTCGGCCTTGATCAGGGTGCGGCCACCACTGGTCTGCTCGGTGCCGAGCACGCGGCCGCGCCGCCCGGACAGGTCGCTCATCACGGCGCCCACGTAGTCGTCGCCGACCAGGACGGACACCTCGGCCACCGGCTCCAGCAGATGGATCTTCGTGTCGGCCGCCGCCTCGCGCAGCGCGAGCGCCCCGGCCGTCTGGAAGGCGGCGTCGGAGGAGTCCACCGAGTGCGCCTTGCCGTCGCGCAGCGTGACCCGGATGTCGACCAGTGGATGGCCGGCCGCGACGCCCTTGGCCGCCTGGGCCCGCACGCCCTTCTCCACGGACGGGATGAACTGCCGCGGCACCGCGCCGCCGACGACCTTGTCCACGAACTCGATGCCCGAGCCGCCCGGCAGCGGCTCCACCTCGATCTCGCAGATCGCGTACTGCCCGTGGCCGCCGGACTGCTTCACATGCCGGCCGCGGCCCGCCGACTTGTTCGCGAACGTCTCCCGCAGGGAGACCCGGTGCGGCACGACGTCGACCTGGACGCCGTAGCGGCTGCGCAGCCGTTCGAGGGCGACGTCCGCGTGCGCCTCGCCCAGGCACCACAGCACCACCTGGTGGGTGGCCTGGTTCTGTTCCAGACGCATGGTCGGGTCCTCGGCGACCAGCCGGGACAGGCCTTGCGACAGCTTGTCCTCGTCCGCCTTGCTGTGCGCCTGGATGGCGAGCGGCAGCAGCGGATCGGGCATCTGCCAGGGCTCCATCAGCAGCGGATCGTCCTTGGCCGAGAGCGTGTCGCCGGTCTCCGCGCGGCTCAGCTTCGCCACGCACGCCAGGTCACCGGCGATGCAGTGGCTGAGCGTGCGCTGCTGTTTGCCGAAGGGCGCCGAGAGGGCGCCGATCCGCTCGTCGACGTCGTGGTCCTCGTGCCCGCGGTCCTCCAGACCGTGCCCGGACACGTGCACCGTCTCGTCGGGGTGCAGGGTGCCGGAGAAGACACGGACCAGCGAGACCCGGCCGACGTACGGGTCGGACGCGGTCTTCACGACCTCCGCGACCAGCGGCCCGTCCGGGTCGCACAGCTTCAGCTCGCGCGGTTTTCCGTCGACCGTGGTGACCGAGGGCGCCGTGCGCTCCAGCGGCGTCGGGAACCCGCGCGTGATCAGCTCCAGCAGCTCGACCGTGCCGAGCCCCTGCCGGGCCCCGTCGGTCGCCGGGGCGGCGGCCAGGACGGGGTGGAAGGCACCCCGCGCGACGGCCCGTTCCAGGTCCTCGATCAGTGTCTTGACGTCGACCTGCTCGCCGCCGAGATACCGGTCCATCAGGGTCTCGTCCTCCGACTCGGAGATGATCCCCTCGATCAGCCGGTTGCGGGCCTCCTCGATCTGCGGCAGCTGCTCCTCGCCCGGATCGGACTCCTTGCGCTCGCCGGACGAGTAGTCGAACAACTGCCGCGACAGCAGCCCGATCAGACCGGTCACGGGCGCGTGCCCGTCCGGTGCCGACGCACCGTGCAGCGGCAGATACAGCGGGAGGACGGCGTCCGGGTCGTCCCCGCCGAAGGCATCCGCGCAGATCCGCGTCATCTCCTCGTAGTCGGCCCGCGCGGACTCCAGATGCGTGACGACGATCGCACGCGGCATGCCGACGGCCGCGCACTCCTCCCACACCATGCGGGTCGAGCCGTCCACGCCGTCCGAGGCCGAGACGACGAAAAGGGCCGCGTCCGCCGCTCGCAGACCGGCCCTGAGTTCCCCGACGAAGTCGGCGTATCCGGGGGTGTCCAGAAGGTTGACCTTGATGCCGTCCCATTCGACCGGCACCAGGGAGAGCTGCACCGAACGCTGCTGCCGGTGCTCGATCTCGTCGTAGTCCGAGACGGTGCCGCCGTCCTCCACGCGGCCCGCCCGGTTCACCGCCCCCGCCGTCAGCGCGAGGGCTTCCACCAACGTCGTCTTGCCCGATCCGGAGTGGCCGACCAGCACCACATTCCGTACGGACGCGGGGTGGTCGGCCGCCGTAGCCCTGCCGGCGGCCCCGGGGTGTGCGTTCGCCTTGTCGCCCATGATCCTGCCTCCCGTGCACGGTGAGGTCACTGTGGGCGCGGACATACGGATCCGCGTGCGATGGCGGCTCCGATGACGCCCGCGGTCCTTCGAGCTTTCCACTCCCGTCACGGTGCGTCCATACGGCGGACGTGATCGCGCCGCCCGGCACCCGTGGACGGAGCCGCTCACGCCCTGTACGAGTGCCCGGCGGTCGCCCGCACGCGCGCGTGGCTACGATGGGCCAGCCGGTGGCCAGCAGGGGCCGCCCGGCCACACCGACCCTCGGGAAGGCCATGCTGAACAAGTACGCGCGTGCATTCTTCACGCGTGTCCTCACACCGTTCGCCGCGTTTCTGATCCGGCGGGGCGTCAGCCCCGACACGGTCACGCTCATCGGCACGGCCGGTGTGGTCGCGGGCGCGCTGGTCTTCTACCCCGTGGGCGAGTTCTTCTGGGGCACGGTCGTGATCACGCTCTTCGTGTTCTCCGACCTCGTCGACGGCAACATGGCCCGCCAGCTCGGCCGCTCCAGCCGCTGGGGCGCCTTCCTGGACTCCACGCTCGACCGGGTCGCCGACGGCGCGATCTTCGGCGGCTTCATCCTGTGGTACGCCGGTGGCGGCGACGACCTCGTCCTGTGCGCCGTCTCCATCTTCTGCCTGGCCAGCGGCCAGGTGGTGTCGTACACCAAGGCCCGCGGCGAGTCGATCGGCCTGCCCGTCGCGGTCAACGGCCTCGTCGAGCGCGCCGAGCGTCTGGTGATCTCGCTGGTCGCGGCCGGTTTCGCGGGCCTGCACAAGTTCGGGGTACCCGGTATCCAGTACCTGCTGCCCGTCGCCCTGTGGATCGTCGCCGTCGGCAGCCTCGTCACCCTGATCCAGCGGGTCGTCACGGTCCGCCGCGAGTCCGCCGAGGCGGAGGCCGCGGCAGCCGGGCAGGACAAGCCGCAGAACGCCTCTCAAGGGAGCGAGGCCGCCAAGTGAGCGCCCAGGACCGCCTCACGGACGCGCTGTACGGCCTTGGCTGGGGCACCGTCAAGAAGCTCCCCGAGCCCGTCGCCGTACGGCTCGGCCGCACCATCGCCGACCTCGCCTGGAAGCAGCGCGGCAAGGGCGTCAAGCGGCTGGAGAGCAACTACGCGCGCGTGGTGCCGGGCGCGAGCCCGGAGCGCCTCGCCGAACTCTCGCGCGCGGGCATGCGCTCGTACCTGCGCTACTGGATGGAGTCCTTCCGGCTGCCCGCCTGGAGCGCCGAGCGCGTCAAGGGCGGTTTCGACGTCAAGGACGTCCACTACCTGACCGACGGTCTCGCCGCCGGAAACGGCGTGATACTCGCCCTGCCGCACCTGGCCAACTGGGATCTCGCGGGCGCCTGGGTCACCACCGAGCTGGAGACGCCCTTCACGACGGTCGCCGAACGCCTCAAGCCCGAGACGCTCTACGACCGCTTCGTCGCCTACCGGGAGGGCCTAGGCATGGAGGTCCTGCCGCACAGCGGCGGCACCGCCTTCGGCACCCTCGCCCGCAGGCTGCGCGACGGCGGCCTGGTCTGCCTGGTCTCCGACCGCGACCTGTCCGCCTCCGGCGTCGAGGTCGAGTTCTTCGGGGACACGGCCCGGATGCCGGCCGGCCCGGCGCTCCTGGCCCAGCAGACCGGGGCGCTCCTGCTGCCGGTCACGCTCTGGTACGACGACTCACCCGTCATGCAGGGCCGTGTCCACCCCCCGATCGAGGTACCGGAGACAGGCACCCGGGCCGAGAAGACGTCTGTCATGACACAGGCGCTGGCCGACGCCTTCGCCTCGGGGATCGCCGAACATCCGGAGGACTGGCACATGCTCCAGCGCTTGTGGCTCGCCGACCTGGAACCACGACCGGGTGACGGCTCGGACGGAGAGCGTCCGTGAAGATCGGCATCGTCTGCCCGTACTCCTGGGACGTCCCAGGAGGCGTCCAGTTCCACATCCGCGACCTCGCCGACTACTTCATCCGCCTCGGCCACGAGGTGTCCGTGCTGGCCCCGGCCGACGACGACACCCCGCTCCCGCCGTACGTGGTCTCGGCGGGCCGGGCCGTCCCGGTCCCGTACAACGGCTCGGTCGCCCGCCTGAACTTCGGCTTCCTCTCGGCGGCCCGGGTACGCCGCTGGCTGCACGAGGGCGAGTTCGACGTCATCCACATCCACGAGCCCGCCTCGCCGTCCCTGGGCCTGCTGACCTGCTGGGCGGCCCAGGGCCCGATCGTGGCGACCTTCCACACCTCGAACCCGCGTTCCCGGGCGATGATCGCCGCCTACGCCATCCTCCAGGCGGTCCTGGAGAAGATCAGCGCCCGCATCGCCGTGAGCGAGTACGCCCGCCGCACGCTGGTGGAACATCTCGGCGGCGACGCGGTCGTCATCCCGAACGGCGTCGACGTCGACTTCTTCGCCAAGGCCGAGCCCAATCCCGACTGGCAGGGCGACACGATCGGGTTCATGGGACGCATCGACGAGCCCCGCAAGGGCCTGCCGGTCCTGATGAAGGCCCTGCCGAAGATCCTCGCCGCCCGCCCGCAGACCAGGCTCCTGGTGGCCGGCCGCGGCGACGAGGAGGAGGCGGTCGAGTCCCTGCCTGCCGAACTGCGCTCCCGTGTCGAGTTCCTCGGCATGATCAGCGACGAGGACAAGGCCCGCTTCCTGCGCAGCGTCGACCTGTACGTCGCTCCCAACACCGGCGGCGAGAGCTTCGGGATCATCCTGGTCGAGGCGATGTCGGCCGGCGCCCCGGTCCTCGCCTCCGACCTCGACGCCTTCGCCCAGGTCCTCGACCAGGGCGCGGCGGGCGAACTCTTCGCCAACGAGGACGCCGACGCCCTCGCCGAGGCGGCGGTGCGCCTGCTGGAGGACCCGGCCCGCCGGGGCGAGCTGCGGGAGCGGGGGAGCGTCCATGTGCGACGCTTCGACTGGTCGACCGTCGGTGCGGACATCCTGTCGGTGTACGAGACGGTGACGGCGGGCGCGGCGGCGGTGGCCGCGGACGAGCGGACCGGGGGGAGCGGGCTGCGGGCACGCTTGGGATTGGCGCGGGACTGAGGCTTTTCAGCCCGTCCGGCGTCTGAGGACGAGGCCGTTCAGGCCGAAGCGGGGTCTGGGGGCGGCAGCCCCCGATCGACGGCAATGACAGCCACCCCGCACAACACCAACGCCCCGCCCACCTCCCTGCAGGGCCTGCGCAGCTAGTCTGCGGCGCGTGACCGCAACTCTCATCTGGATCCTCGTAGCCCTCGTCGCGATCGGCCTCTACCTGAGCTGGACCGCAGGTCGCCTGGACCGGCTGCACGCCCGGATCGACGCGGCACGCGCCGCGCTCGACGCCCAGCTCCTGCGCCGCGCCTCCGTGGCCCAGGAACTGGCCACCTCCGGCGTCCTGGATCCGGCCGCGTCGATCGTCCTGTACGAGGCCGCCCACGCGGCCCGGCAGGCCGAGGAGGAACAGCGAGAGGTCGCCGAGAGCGAACTGAGCCAGGCGCTGCGGGCGGTCTTCGCGGAGCCCCAGCAGGTGGCGGCCGTACGGGAGGCTCCCGGCGGCGAGGAGGCGGCCCGTGAGCTGACCGAGGCAGTGCGCAGGGTCCCGATGGCCCGCCGCTTCCACAACGACGCCGTACGGGCCGCCAGGGCCCTGCGACGCCACCGCAAGGTCCGCTGGTTCCGTCTGGCCGGCCACGCCCCGTTCCCCCTGGCCTTCGAGATGGACGACGAGCCCCCGGTGGCCCTGGCAGACCGGGCGGCCTAGGAGGTGCCGAACTCGGGCAGGGTGAGGGCCCCGTCGGCGGCGAGCGCGAATCCGGGGTTGTGCGCGATCTCCCAGGCGTGGCCGTCCGGGTCGACGAAGCACCCGGAGTAGAAGCCGACAGCGTTGGTGGCCGCGGGCTTGGTGACGGTCGCTCCGGCCCCTTCCGCGGCCGTCAGCAGAGCGTCGACCTCGGCGTCGGAGCGCACGTTGTGGGCCAGGGCGATGCCGCCGAAACCGGCCCCCGCGCCGTCCCTCAGCCCGCAGTCCCGGGCGAGCTTGTCGCGGCCCCACAGGACCAGAGCCAGCCCGCCCGCCTGGAAGAAGACGGTCTCCTCGACCTCCTGCCCCCGCCAGCCCAGGGCCTCGTAGAAGGCACGCGAGCGTGCCACATCGGAAACCCCCAGCGTGACCAGACTGATGCGCTGTTCCATGCGAGGACACTAACGCCGCCGACGGCCCTGGGCTCCGGCAAAACGATCCACCTCCTCACTATTGGCCCTTGAAGTGGCCCCCACCCCTCACGTTTCCTCGATGCTTGCAGTAGCCCCCTTTCCACCGAGCGAGGTCACCCGTGTCCATCTCCGAAAACCAGGCCCCCGAGACCGGCACCGCGCGCGTGAAGCGCGGCATGGCCGAGCAGCTCAAGGGCGGCGTGATCATGGACGTCGTCACGCCGGAGCAGGCGAAGATCGCCGAGGACGCGGGCGCCGTCGCCGTCATGGCCCTGGAGCGGGTCCCCGCCGACATCCGCAAGGACGGCGGCGTGGCCCGGATGTCCGACCCGGACATGATCGAGGGCATCATCGACGCCGTCTCCATCCCGGTCATGGCCAAGTCCCGCATCGGCCACTTCGTCGAGGCCCAGGTCCTGCAGTCCCTCGGCGTCGACTACATCGACGAGTCCGAGGTCCTCACCCCGGCCGACGAGGTCAACCACTCCGACAAGTGGGCCTTCACCACCCCGTTCGTCTGCGGCGCCACCAACCTGGGCGAGGCCCTGCGCCGCATCGCCGAGGGCGCCGCGATGATCCGCTCCAAGGGCGAGGCCGGCACCGGCAACGTCGTCGAGGCCGTCCGCCACCTGCGCCAGATCAAGAACGAGATCGCCAAGCTGCGCGGCTTCGACAACAACGAGCTGTACGCCGCCGCCAAGGAGCTGCGCGCCCCGTACGAGCTGGTCAAGGAAGTCTCCGAACTCGGCAAGCTCCCGGTCGTGCTGTTCTCCGCCGGTGGCGTCGCCACCCCCGCCGACGCCGCGCTGATGCGCCAGCTCGGCGCCGAGGGCGTCTTCGTCGGCTCCGGCATCTTCAAGTCCGGCGACCCCGCCAAGCGCGCCGCCGCCATCGTGAAGGCGACCACCTTCTACGACGACCCGAAGATCATCGCGGACGCCTCCCGCAACCTGGGCGAGGCCATGGTCGGCATCAACTGCGACACCCTCCCCGAGACCGAGCGCTACGCCAACCGCGGCTGGTAAGCACCCCTCCGGCATCCCTGCAAGGACTGCACGTACATGACCGACGCACCCGTCATAGGCGTCCTGGCCCTCCAGGGCGACGTACGGGAGCACCTCATCGCCCTGGCCGCGGCCGACGCCGTGGCCAGGCCGGTGCGGCGCCCCGAAGAACTCGCCGAGGTCGACGGCCTCGTCATACCCGGCGGCGAGTCCACGACCATCTCCAAGCTCGCCGTCCTCTTCGGCGTGATGGAGCCCCTACGCGCGCGCGTGCGGGACGGCATGCCCGTCTACGGCACCTGCGCCGGCATGATCATGCTCGCCGACAAGATCCTCGACCCGCGCTCGGGTCAGGAGACGATCGGCGGCATCGACATGATCGTGCGCCGCAACGCCTTCGGCCGGCAGAACGAGTCCTTCGAGGCAGCGGTCGACGTGAAGGGCGTCGCGGGCGATCCTGTGGAGGGCGTCTTCATCCGCGCCCCCTGGGTCGAGTCCGTCGGCGCCGAGGCCGAGGTCCTCGCCGAGCACGACGGCCACATCGTCGCGGTCCGCCAGGGCAACGCACTGGCCACGTCGTTCCATCCGGAACTGACCGGCGACCACCGTGTGCACGGCCTGTTCGTCGACATGGTGCACGCGAACCGGACGGCCGAGTCCTTGTAGGATCTCTGGCGTTCGTTCATAGATGGGTTACGCGAAGGAGACAGGCAGATGTCCGGCCACTCTAAATGGGCCACGACGAAGCACAAGAAGGCCGTGATCGACGCCAAGCGCGGCAAGCTCTTCGCGAAGCTGATCAAGAACATCGAGGTCGCTGCGCGCATGGGCGGCGTCGACCTCGAGGGCAACCCGACGCTCTACGACGCCGTTCAGAAGGCCAAGAAGCAGTCGGTTCCCAACAAGAACATCGACTCTGCGATCAAGCGCGGCGGCGGTCTCGAGGCCGGTGGCGCCGACTACGAGACGATCATGTACGAGGGCTACGGCCCGAACGGTGTCGCGGTGCTCATCGAGTGCCTCACCGACAACCGCAACCGCGCCGCCTCCGACGTCCGCGTCGCCATGACCCGCAACGGCGGCAACATGGCCGACCCGGGCTCGGTGTCGTACATGTTCAGCCGCAAGGGCGTCGTCATCGTCCCCAAGGGCGAGCTGACCGAGGACGACGTGCTCGGTGCCGTCCTGGACGCCGGCGCCGAGGAGGTCAACGACCTCGGTGAGTCCTTCGAGGTCATCAGCGAGGCCACCGATCTGGTCGCGGTCCGCACCGCCCTCCAGGACGCCGGCATCGACTACGACTCCGCCGACTCCAGCTTCGTGCCGTCCGTCCAGGTCGAGCTCGACGAGGAGGGCGCCAAGAAGATCTTCAAGCTGATCGACGCGCTCGAGGACAGCGACGACGTCCAGAACGTCTTCGCCAACTTCGACGTCAGCGACGAGATCATGGAGAAGGTCGACGCGTAACGCGCCGCGAGCGATACGGGCTCAACGGGCCGACGGGGCAACCCCGTCGGCCCGTCGCTTTGCCGGGCGTTGGTGCCCGGCGTTGTCAGTGGCACCCGATAGCCTGCACAAACAGGCGATCGAAGGAGGGGCGCGGGGTGCGTGTACTGGGGGTGGACCCGGGGCTGACCCGATGCGGTGTCGGCGTGGTCGAAGGCGTCGCCGGGCGCCCGCTCACCATGCTCGGCGTCGGTGTCGTACGGACGCCCGCGGACGCCGAGTTGGGGCAGCGCCTGGTCGCCGTCGAGCAGGGCATCGAGCAGTGGCTGGACGAGCACAGGCCCGAATTCGTCGCCGTGGAGCGGGTGTTCAGCCAGCACAACGTCCGTACGGTGATGGGCACCGCCCAGGCCAGCGCCGTGGCCATGCTCTGCGCCGCCCGCCGCGGCATCCCCGTCGCCCTGCACACCCCAAGCGAAGTCAAGGCCGCCGTCACCGGTAGCGGCCGCGCCGACAAGGCCCAGGTCGGCGCCATGATCACCCGGCTGCTGCGGCTCAGCGCCCCGCCCAGACCGGCCGACGCGGCCGACGCCCTGGCGCTCGCCATCTGCCACATCTGGCGCGCCCCCGCGCAGAACCGACTCCAGCAGGCCGTGGCCCTGCACTCAGCCAAGGCTCCGTCGAAAGGCCGTCTCGCATGATCGCGTTCGTCAGCGGCCCGGTCGCCGCTCTCGCCCCCGACTCCGCGGTCGTGGAGGTGGGCGGGATCGGTATCGCCGTCCAGTGCACGCCGAACACCCTCTCGGGACTGCGGAAGGGCCAGTCGGCCAGGCTCGCCACCTCCCTCGTCGTCCGCGAGGACTCCCTCACCCTGTACGGCTTCGCGGACGACGACGAGCGCCAGACCTTCGAACTGCTCCAGACCGCGAGCGGCGTCGGCCCGCGCCTGGCCCAGGCCATGCTGGCCGTGCACACGCCGGACGCCCTGCGCAGAGCGGTCGCCACCGGCGACGAGAAGGCACTGACGGCCGTTCCCGGTATCGGCAAGAAGGGCGCCCAGAAGCTGCTCCTGGAGCTGAAGGACCGCCTCGGCGAGCCCATCGGCGCGCCCGCCGTCGGCGCACCGGTCACCCAGGGCTGGCGCGACCAGCTGCACGCCGCCCTCATCGGCCTCGGGTACGCGACCCGCGAGGCCGACGAAGCGGTCGCAGCCGTGGCCCCGCAGGCCGAGGCCGCCGAGGGCACGCCCCAGGTCGGACAGCTGCTGAAGGCGGCCCTTCAGACCCTCAACAGAGCACGCTGACCGACCGACCGACGGCATGGGCGTACGACACACCCCCGCCGGCCACACCCCGCACGACACCCACCGCGACCCCCGAGGCACACTCCATGAACTGGGACGACACGACCGACACCCCCGCCCCCGAGCGGCTGGTGGGCTCTGTCGCCGACCGTGAGGACCAGGCCGTCGAGGCCGCGCTGCGTCCGAAGGACCTGGACGAGTTCATCGGCCAGGAGAAGGTCCGCGAACAACTCGACCTCGTCCTGCGCGCCGCACGCGCGCGAGGCGCCACCGCAGACCACGTGCTGCTCTCCGGCGCCCCCGGCCTCGGCAAGACCACCCTCTCGATGATCATCGCCGCCGAGATGGGCGCCCCCATCCGCATCACCTCCGGCCCCGCCATCCAGCACGCGGGCGACCTCGCGGCGATCCTCTCCTCCCTGCAGGAGGGCGAGGTCCTCTTCCTCGACGAGATCCACCGCATGTCCCGGCCCGCCGAGGAGATGCTGTACATGGCGATGGAGGACTTCCGCGTCGACGTGATCGTCGGCAAGGGCCCAGGCGCCACCGCCATCCCCCTCGAACTGCCCCCGTTCACCCTGGTCGGCGCCACCACGCGCGCGGGCCTGCTGCCGCCCCCGCTGCGCGACCGCTTCGGCTTCACCGCGCACATGGAGTTCTACGAGCCCGCCGAGCTGGAGCGCGTCATCCACCGCTCGGCCAATCTGCTCGACGTCGAGATCGAGGCCGACGGTGCCGCCGAGATCGCCGGCCGCTCCCGCGGCACACCCCGTATCGCCAACCGCCTGCTGCGCCGGGTCCGGGACTACGCCCAGGTCAAGGCCGACGGGCTCATCACCAGGGACATCGCCGCTGCCGCCCTCGCCGTCTACGAGGTCGACCCCCGCGGACTCGACCGCCTCGACCGCGGTGTCCTGGAGGCGCTGCTGAAGCTGTTCGGCGGCGGCCCGGTGGGACTGTCGACGCTCGCGGTCGCGGTGGGGGAGGAGCGCGAGACCGTCGAGGAGGTCGCCGAACCCTTCCTCGTCCGGGAGGGACTGCTCGCCCGCACTCCGCGCGGCCGGGTCGCCACGCCCGCCGCCTGGGCGCATCTCGGCCTGACCCCTCCGCGCTCGCAAGCTGCGGGAAACGGACAACAGGACCTGTTCGGGACGTGAAGGCCCGGTCACGGCGAGCACACTGGCCGGAGCAGGAACCCCGGTGCCATGCTGAGCGTTGTTCCATGCGCGGAGACTCGCTTAGACTCCGCCGATGCCGCCTTTGTCGGCGGCACACATACCCCCAACCATCAGGCCGCTCACCATCGCGGTCGTGTGAAGGAAGTTCCGACCCGTGAGTCTCGTGACCCTCCTCCCGTTCATCGTGCTCATCGGGGCCATGTTCCTGATGACCCGGTCGGCCAAGAAGAAGCAGCAGCAGGCCGCCGACATGCGGAACCAGATGCAGCCCGGATCCGGTGTCCGCACCATCGGGGGCATGTACGCCACGGTCAAGGAGGTCAGCGACGACACCGTTCTCGTTGACGCCGGCCCGGGCGTGGAGCTCCTCTTCGCCAAGAACGCGATCGGTGCCGTCCTCTCCGACGACGAGTACAACCGCATCGTGCACGGCATCGAGCACGACCTGAAGTCCGACGTCGTCCCGGACGACGCCTCCTCCCTCACCGAGACCGACGAGCCCGCCGCTGCCGCCGACTCCGACGAGAAGTCCGTCGACCTCGGAAAGAAGGACGAGGACAAGGCCGAGGAGTCCGCCGACGCCGTGTCCGCCGAGGCGAAGACGGACGACGAGCCGAAGAAGACCGACGGCGACTCCGACGCGAAGTAGCCGTGCTCCGGGGCGCGCGGGCGGGACACGCCTGCGCGCCCCCGGGCATGCTGAGCTCGCACGGGATCCCGACACCATGTCATGGCCGCCCGCCCGTTGACCCGGAGCGAGGCGGCCCGAGAGGGAGTACGAGAAGGTGGCAGCACCTAAGAAGGGCCGCAGCGCGGGCGCCCAGAGCAAGCCAGGGCGCTCGCTGGCCCTCATCCTGATCGCCATCGCGGCGCTCACCGGTGGGATGTTCGCCTCGGGGCACACCAAGCCGCGACTCGGCATCGACCTGGCAGGCGGCACGAGCATCACGCTTCGCGCGGTAGCCGAGCCCGGCCAGGAATCCGCGATCAACAAGACCAACATGAACACCGCGGTCGAGATCATGGAACGCCGTGTCAACGGTCTGGGTGTCTCGGAGTCCGAGGTACAGACCCAGGGCGACGAGAACATCATCGTCAACATCCCCAAGGGCACGAACTCCAAGGAAGCCCGGGACCAGGTCGGCACCACCGCGAAGCTCTACTTCCGCCCGGTCCTCACCACCGAGATCTCCGGCGGCGACGCGGCACCCACCCCCACGCCGAGCGCCTCCAGCAGCGCGCCGGGCGACTCCACGGACAAGGCGACCTCCTCCGCGTCCCCCTCCGGCTCCACCAGCCCGTCGCCGAGCTCCACCACCCAGGGCCGCGCGGTCACCGACGCCCTGAAGAAGGCCGACCCCACGCCGTCCACGAGCGCCTCCTCCAGCGCCTCCCCGTCCGCGAGCGGCAGCGCCTCCGGCGACCAGGCGACCAGCGCCCTCGAAGCGCAGTACGCCAAGCTGGACTGCACGAAGGAAGCGGTCCGCGCCAAGGCCGGCGACGGCGCCAAGCCGACCGACCCCACCGTCGCGTGCGGCCAGAACTCGGCGGGCCAGTGGCAGAAGTACATCCTCGGCCCCGCCGAGGTCGACGGCACGGACGTCGACGAGGCCCAGGCCCAGTGGAACGCGCAGAACGCCGCGGGCTGGACCGTGACCATGAAGTTCACGGGCTCGGGCGGCAAGAAGTTCGCCAACATCACCGGCAAGCTCGCCAAGAACCAGCCGCCGCAGAACCAGTTCGCCATCGTGCTGGACGGCGAGGTCGTCTCCGACCCGTCCGTCAGCGAGGCCCTGACCGGCGGCAACGCCGAGATCTCCGGCAACTTCACCCAGCAGTCGGCCGAGAGCCTCGCCAACATGCTGTCCTACGGCGCCCTGCCGCTGACCTTCAAGGAGGACAGCGTCACCACGGTGACCGCCGCGCTCGGCGGTGAGCAGCTGAAGGCCGGTCTGATCGCCGGTGCCATCGGTCTCGCCCTGGTCGTGATCTACCTGCTGGTCTACTACCGCGGCCTGTCGATCATCGCCATCCTGTCGCTGCTGGCCTCCGCCGCCCTGACCTACACGATCATGTCGCTGCTTGGTCCGGCCATCGGCTTCGCGCTGAACCTGCCCGCCGTCTGCGGTGCCATCGTCGCCATCGGCATCACGGCGGACTCGTTCATCGTGTACTTCGAACGCGTCCGTGACGAGATCCGCGAGGGCCGCTCGCTGCGCCCCGCCGTCGAGCGTGCCTGGCCGCGCGCCCGGCGCACCATCCTGGTCTCGGACTTCGTGTCGTTCCTCGCCGCCGCCGTGCTCTTCGTCGTCAGCGTCGGCAAGGTCCAGGGCTTCGCGTTCACACTCGGTCTGACCACCCTGCTCGACGTGGTCGTCGTGTTCCTGTTCACCAAGCCACTACTGACGCTCATGGCCCGCAGCAAGTTCTTCGGCAGCGGTCACAGCTGGTCCGGCCTCGACCCCAAGCGACTGGGTGCCCCGCCGCCGCTGCGCCGCACCCGCCGTCCCTCCGCCCCCGTCGAGACGAAGGAGGCGTGAGATGTCGAAGCTCGGCAACCTCGGCGCCCGACTGCACCGTGGCGAGGTCGGCTACGACTTCGTCGGCAACCGCAAGATCTGGTACGGCCTCTCGATCCTGATCACCATCACGGCCATCGTCGGCCTGGCGGTGCGGGGCCTGAACATGGGCATCGAGTTCCAGGGCGGCGCGGTCTTCAACACCCCGAAGACCAGCGTCTCCGTCTCCCAGGCGCAGGAGTACGCGGAGAAGGCCTCCGGCCACGACGCGATCGTCCAGAAGCTCGGCAGCGGCGACAAGGCGACCCTGCGCATCCAGGTCGCCGGTATCGACACCAAGCAGGCCGACAAGGTCTCGGCGCAGCTGGCCAAGGACCTCGGCGTCGCGCAGAAGGACGTCACCGGCGAGCTCGTCGGCCCCAGCTGGGGTGAGCAGATCGCCAACAAGGCCTGGCAGGGCCTCGGGATCTTCCTGGTCCTCGTGGTGATCTATCTGGCCATCGCGTTCGAGTGGCGCATGGCCCTCGCCGCGTTCGTCGCCCTGATCCACGACATCACCATCACGGTCGGCATCTACGCCCTCGTCGGCTTCGAGGTCACGCCGGGCACGGTGATCGGTCTGCTGACGATCCTCGGTTACTCGCTCTACGACACGGTCGTCGTCTTCGACAGCCTGAAGGAGCAGACGAAGGACATCACCAAGCAGACCCGCTGGACCTACAGCGACATCGCCAACCGGTCGATCAACAGCACCCTGGTCCGCTCCGTCAACACCACGGTGGTCGCACTGCTGCCGGTAGCGGGTCTGCTGTTCATCGGTGGCGGTTTCCTCGGCGCCGGCATGCTCAACGACATCTCGCTGTCGCTGTTCGTCGGTCTCGCCGCCGGTGCGTACTCCTCGATCTTCATCGCCACGCCGCTCGTCGCCGACCTCAAGGAGCGCGAGCCGCAGATGAAGGCGCTGAAGAAGCGCGTGCTCGCCAAGCGCGCGCAGGCCTCGGCGCAGGGTGAGACGCCGGACGCCCCGACCGCCGACGAGCCCTTCGACGACGAGCCGGAGGACGCCGCCCCCGCGGTCGTCGGCCCCCGCAACCAGCCCGCGTCCCGCAACCGGGGCCGCGGCCGCCCGTCCGGGAAGCGCCGATGACCGACATCAAGGAACTGCTGCTCAGCCGGATCCGCGATGTGGCGGACTACCCGGAGCCGGGCGTGATGTTCAAGGACATCACCCCGCTCCTGGCGGACCCGGCGGCGTTCACGGCACTCACCGACGCACTGGCCGAGATCGCCGCGAACACCGGCGCCACGAAGATCGTCGGCCTCGAGGCCCGCGGCTTCATCCTCGGCGCCCCGGTCGCCGTCCGCGCGGGCCTTGGCTTCATCCCTGTACGCAAGGCGGGCAAGCTCCCCGGGGCGACCCTCAGCCAGGCGTACGACCTGGAGTACGGCTCGGCGGAGATCGAGGTGCACGCGGAGGATCTGTCCGCCGGGGACCGCGTCCTCATCGTCGACGACGTCCTGGCCACGGGTGGCACGGCCGAGGCCGCGATCGAGCTGATCCGCAGGGCGGGCGCCGAGGTCGCGGGCCTGGCGGTCCTGATGGAGCTGGGCTTCCTCGCGGGCAGCGCCCGCCTGGAGCCGGCGCTGCGGGGAGCTCCGCTGGAAGCGTTGCTGGTGATCTGAGCGCGAGATTGAGAACGGCCGTCCCAGTAGAACTGGGGCGGCCGTTTCGCGCCCCAAAGCGGCGCGGGGCTGTATCGATATGCGGCTCCGCCGCGTGGGCGCGACCAGCCACGATGGAGCCGCGGTCGGCAATCTGCCTGAAGCCCTCCGTGTAAGCGCCGTACACCGCCGAGCCTCCGGCAGGAATCCCGCGGCAGCCCCTCGCGTTTCTCAGGTAGACGGCCCTCACATCGGCCTGAAGGCGATCCTCGGGCGCAGGATCGCTACCATGGGGTCTCCGGAGCCTGACCGGGGGACCCGGATCGCGCACGAGGAGTCCTCTTGCCAGACGAGGCCCAGCACCTGACCGCCGCCAAGCCCGAGTCCGCCTCGGCGCCCGCGGCGAAGCCCGCACCGAACGCGCCGCACGCGAAGAACGACTCGCGCGGGACGGTCGAGCATGCCCAGTCCGCGCCCGTCGACAAGCCGGCCGAGCAGGCCCGACCCAAGCCTGCCCTCAGATCACGTCTGAGATATCCGTTTTGTAGCCAAACACTGCGTGGCG
>CBFGZZ010000170.1:0-18072 GCA_965653385.1 uncultured Streptomyces sp.
CCCCGCGCCCCTTAGGTTCTCCAGTCCCCCTTTGTAAAAGTCGAGGTACGTCATGCGCTCGTCCCAGCCCACCAGAAGAACCGTTCTCGCCGGCACCGCGGCCGCCGCCGCGCTCACGGCTCTTCCGTCCGTCGCGGGGCAGGCGGCCGTCGCCGCGCCCACGGCTGCCACGCCCGTCGGCGGTACCTACCGGTGGCGCAACGCCGTGATGGGCGGCACCGGGTTCATCACCGGTGTTCTCTTCCACCCCTCAGTCCGCGGCCTTGCGTACGCCCGTACCGACATGGGCGGTGCCTATCGCTGGGACGCCCGTACCGACCGGTGGATCCCGCTGACCGACCACATCGGCTGGGACGACTGGAACCTGCTCGGTGTGGAGGCCATCGCCGTCGACCCCGCCCACCCCAACCGCCTCTACCTCGCCCTCGGTACCTACACCCAGTCCTGGGCGGCCAACGGAGCCGTGCTGCGGTCCGACGACCGCGGTGCCACCTGGACCCGTTTCGACCTCACCGTGAAACTCGGTGCCAACGAGGACGGGCGGGGCGCGGGAGAGCGGCTCCTCGTCGATCCGCGGGACAGCGACACGCTGTGGCTGGGCACCCGGCACGACGGGCTGCTCAAGTCGACAGACCGGGGCGCCAGTTGGCAGTCCGTGAGCTTCCCGGCCACCCCCAGCGCGACCGGTCAGGGCGTCACCCTCCTCATCGCCGCGGGCCGCACCGTCTACGCCGGCTGGGGCGACTCCGACGGCACCGCCGCCAAGCCCAACCTGTACCGCACCGCCGACGGCACGACCTGGGAGGCCGTTCCCGGACAGCCCACCGGCACCGCGGCCAAGGTGCCGATCCGCGCCGCGTACGACAGGCACGCGCGCGAGCTGTACGTGACGTACGGCAACGCTCCCGGCCCCAACGGCCAGTCGGACGGCAGCGTGCACAAGCTGCGCACCACCAACGGGAAGTGGACCGAGGTCACGCCGGTGAAGCCGGGCGGGCCGACGGACGACGGCGGGACCGACACCTTCGCCTACGGCGGAGTCGCCGTCGACGCCTGTCGCCCCGGCACCGTCGTCGTCTCCACCAACAACCGCTGGTCGCTGGTCGACACCCTGTACCGGAGCACCGACGGCGGCCGTAGCTGGAAGTCCCTGAAGGACAAGGCCGTCTTCGACGTCTCCGAGACCCCCTACCTCAAGTGGGGTGCCGAGGAGCCCAAGTTCGGCTGGTGGATCCAGGCGGTCGGCGTCGACCCGTACGACTCGAAGCACGTCGTCTACGGCACCGGTGCGACCCTCTACGGCACCCGCGACCTCAAGCACTGGGCCCCGCAGATCCGTGGCCTGGAGGAGGCGTCCATCCGCCAGCTGATCTCCCCTCCGGTCGGGAAGGCGCACCTGATCAGCGGGTCCGGGGACATCGGCGTGATGTACCACGAGCGGCTCACCGCGTCCCCCTCCCGCGGCATGGCGTCGAACCCGGTGTTCGGCACGGCGACCGGACTCGCGCTGGCCGCGGCAAAGCCGTCGTACGTCGTCCGGGCCGGGTGGGGAGACAACGGCAACGGCGCCTACTCCAACGACGGCGGAAAGACCTGGGCGCCCTTCAAGGCCCAGCCGGCCATGGCCAAGTCCGCGCCGGGCCCGATCGCGACCAACGCCGACGGCAGCGTGCTGCTGTGGTCCTTCGGCGCGGCCGACCCGGGCTTCCGCTCGGCGGACAACGGCGTCGGCTGGTCCGAGGTCGCCTCCTTCCCGAAGGGCGCAGTCCCGGTCGCGGATCCGGTCGACGCCACGCGCTTCTACGCCTTCGACACCACGACCGGGACGCTTTTCGCCAGTACCGACAGCGGCCGGACCTTCACCGCGCGCGCCACCGGCCTGAACTCGGGCGACACTCAGTTCCAGCTGGTCGCGACCCCGGGCCGCTCGGGGGACCTGTGGCTGAGTCTCAAGTGGAACGGGCTGTACCGCTCCACCGACGGCGGCGCCACCTTCACCAAGGTCAGCAGCTGCTGGGCCTCGTACACGCTCGGCTTCGGCAAGGCCGCCGAGGGCGCCTCCTACCCGTCGCTCTACATGGTCGGCTCCACCGAGAGCATCACCGCCGTGTACCGCTCCGACGACGAGGCGAAGAGCTGGGTGCGGATCAACGACGACCAGCACCAGTGGGGCTGGATCGGCGCGACCATCACCGGCGACCCCCGCATCCATGGCCGGGTGTACATCGCCACCAACGGACGCGGCGTGCAGTACGGGGAGCCCGCCTGATGCCCGACCTGAGTGATGCCACCCTGGGCCGGCTCCTCTTCGGCGGCGACTACAACCCCGAGCAGTGGCCCGAGGAGACCTGGCACGAGGACGTCCGGCTGATGAAGGCCGCCGGGGTCAACTCGGTCACTCTCGGCGTCTTCTCCTGGTCGAAGCTGGAACCGGAGCCCGGCGCACGGGAGTTCGGCTGGCTGGACACGCTGATGGACCTGATGCACGAGAACGGCATCGGCGTCGTCCTGGCCACCCCGACCTCCTCGCCGCCGCCCTGGATGGGCCGGCTGCACCCCGACACCCTGCCCGTCACCGAGGACGGCCGCACCGAATGGTGGGGCGGCCGACAGCACTTCTCGCACTCCAGCGCCACCTACCGGCGCTACGCCGCCGCCATCACCGAGGACCTGGCCGCCCGCTACGGCGGCCACCCGGCCCTGACGATGTGGCACATCAACAACGAGTACTGCACCTTCGATCACGGCGACGAGGCCGCGGCCGCCTTCCGGCGGTGGCTGCGGGAGAAGTACGGCACCCTCGACGCCCTCAACGAGGCCTGGGGTACCGCCTTCTGGAGCCAGGGCTACGACACCTGGGACGGCGTCCTGCCGGCCCGTCTGCCGCACTACATGCGCAATCCCGCCCAGGTCCTGGACTTCAGGCGCTTCACCTCCGACATGCTCCTGGAGTGCTTCGTCGCCGAGCGGGACATCGTCCGGCGCCACACTCCGCACCTGCCGGTGACCAGCAACTTCATGCCGCTGTGGTTCGGGCAGGACGCCTGGCGGTGGGCCGAGGAGGAGGACGTCGTCTCCGTCGACCTCTACCCCGACCCGCGCGACCCGCTCGGCGCCCAGCAGGGCGCCCTCGTGCAGGACATGACCCGCTCCCAGGCACGCGGGCCGTGGATGCTCATGGAGCAGGCGGCCGGGCCGGTCAACTGGCGCGGCGTGAACCACCCCAAGCCCCGGGGACTCAACCGGCTGTGGTCGCTCCAGGCCGTGGCCCGGGGCGCCGACGCAGTCTGCTACTTCCAGTGGCGGCAGTCCCGGCAGGGCGCGGAGAAGTTCCACTCCGGCATGGTCAGTCACGCGGGGGAGGAGGGCCGGACGTACCAGGAGATCAAGCAACTCGGCGCCGACCTCGCGCGGATCGCCCCGGAGGTGTCCGGCCGGCACAGCGGCGCCGATGTCGCCGTCCTGCACGACTGGCACGCCTGGTGGGCCGGCGCCCAGGACGGCCGCCTCTCCCAGCGGGTCGACCACGCGGACGTACTCAAGACCTGGCACCGCGCCCTGTGGCAGGCCCACCTCACCACCGACTTCGCCCATCCCGAGCACGACCTGACGTCCTACTCGGTGGTCGTCGTGCCGCAGCTGTACCTCCTCACGGACACGGCGATCGACAACCTCCTCGCCTACGTCCGCCAGGGCGGCACCCTCGTCTGCGGCTTCCTCACCGGCGTCGCCGACGAGGACGACCGGGTCCGCCCCGGCGGCATGGACGCCCGGCTGCGCGAGCTGTTCGGCATCCGCACCCTGCACGAGTGGTGGCCGCTGGACGCCGGGGAGACCGTCGCCTGCGAGGGCTTCCGGGGATCCCTGTGGTCCGAGGAGCTGGAGGCCGACGGCAGCGCCGACGAGACCGTCCCGTACAAGGGCGGCGAACTCGACGGACTGCCCGCGGTCCTGCGCAAGGGGCGTGCCTGGTACGCCTCCACGCTCCCGGAACCGGACGCGCTGCGCGACCTGCTGGCCCGCGTCGCGGCAGGCGCGGGCGTCCGACCCGTACTCGACGGCCTCCCCGAGCACGTCGAGGCGGTACGCCGGGGCGACGTGCTGTTCGTGCTGAACCACGGCAGGGAGCCGGTGACCGTCGAGGTGCCCGGCACCCACCAAGACCTGCTGACCGGGGCGACCGTCAACGACCGGGTCACCCTCGGCCGCTACGACGTGGCGGTACTGCGGCCATGACCCGAACTCCGGTCCACGGCACCTGGGAGCCGCAGCCCGCCGCCCGCTGGGAGGACGCCTTCCTCAGCGGCAACGGCCACCACGGCACCCTTGTGTTCGGCGACCCGAACGACGACCGTGTCATCGTCACGCATCACACCCTGGTGCGCCCGGGCGGCAGCGACACCCGCCCCCCGCGGCTCGCCGCCGACCTCCCAGCCCTCCAGGACCGCCTCCTGGCCGGCGACCACACCGCAGCGGAGGGCTTCACCGACGGCCGACCGCTCCAGTGGGTGCGGCCCTTCCACCCCGCTTTCCAGATCAAGCTGCACCGACCCTGCGGCGAAGGGCACGGCTACCGCCGGTCCGTCGACTTCGCCACGGGCGTCGTCCGGGCCGAGTGCGCCGACTGGACCAGCGAGGCCTTCGTGTCCCGCGCCGACGACGTGATCGTCCAGCGCATCACGGCCCCCGGCCCAGCCCTCGGCATCTCCCTGGACCACGCCCTGTCAGGCGCCCCCGTCGGTCTCGGCGTCGGCCACGGAGCCGTCCTCACCCCCGAGGGCGCCCTGCTCAGCCTGCGCGCCCGCTACCCCGACAGCGACCGTGCCTTCACCGGCGTCACGGTGATCGCCGTCACCGGCGGAAGGACGGCTCTGGCACCTCCGGGCGCACACGTCGAGAGCGCCCGCTCCGTCCTGCTCCTCACCCGGGTCCGGCGCCACACCGGCGAACTCGACGTGACCGCGGAGGGCCGCGTCCTGCGCGACCTGGCGGCCATGGAGTACGACGAACTCCTCGCACGCCATGCAGCCCTCCACCGCGCCGCCTACGAGCGCGTCACCCTCGACCTGGCCGCCGATCCGGCCGAACGGGCCCTCCCCGGATCGGAGTTGCTGAAGCGCCCGAGCGCCGCCGCCCTGCTGGAGCGGCTCTTCGCGGCCGGCCGCTACCACCTGCTGTCCGCGAGCGGTCTCTTCCCGCCCCGGCTGACCGGACTGTGGACCGGCGACTGGAACACCGCCTGGTCGGGTGCCTTCACCAACGACGCCAACCTCAACCTGCAGACCGCCTCCGCCGCGGCCGCCGCCCTCCCCGAGGTCACCGAGGCCCACGCCGCGCTCGTCCAACGGCAGCTGCCCGACTGGCGTGACAACGCCCGGGCGGTCTTCGGCACCCGGGGCGTGGTGGCCCCCGCCCACACCGACGGCGAGTCGGGCCACTCGTACCACTTCAGCCGCGAATACCCCCTGCATCTGTGGACCGCCGGCGCCGACTGGCTGCTCAAACCCCTCGTCGATCACGACGAGACCCACGGCACCCGAGACCCGCGCACCGCCGCCGCCCTCGCCGAAGTGGCGCTGTTCTACACGGACTTCCTCACCCGGACCGACGACGACGGCCACCTGGTCGTCGTCCCCTCCTACTCACCCGAGAACCGCCCGGCCAACGCGAGCTGGGCCACCCTCAACGCCGCCATGGACCTCTCGGCCGCCCGGCACGCGCTGCTCACCGCCGCCGACCACCACCCGGGCACCCCGGACGCCGACCGCTGGCGCGCCCTCGCCGACCGCCTCCCACCGCACCGGATCAACGCCGACGGCGCCCTCGCCGAATGGGCCTGGCCCGGCCTGGCGGACACCTACGACCACCGTCACCTCAGCCACCTCTACGGCGTCTGGCCGCTCGACGAGATCAACCCCTACGACACTCCCGACCTCGCGGCGGCCGCCCACCGCGCCCTCGAACTGCGCGGCGCCGAGAACGACTCCGCGCACGGCCACCTCCACCACGCCCTCATCGCGGCCCGCCTCAGGGACGCCGACCGGGTCGCCCACGCCCTCGACCAGGTCCTGGGCGGCGACTTCTTCCACGCCTCCCTGATGAGTGCCCACTACCCGAACCGCGATGTCTACAACGCGGACGCCGCGCACACCCTGCCCGCCGTACTGATCGAAATGCTCGTGCAGTCGACCCCGGACCGACTGGTGCTGCTGCCCGCGCTGCCGTCGGCGTACCCCAGCGGGGCGCTGCGCGGTGTGCGCACCCGGTTCGGGGCAGAGGTCGACCTCAGCTGGACCCCGGACAGCGTCACCGCCGTCATCCGGCCGGGCCGCACCCATCGCGTCGAACTCCGGACTTCCTCCGGCCCGGAATCCCTCCACCTGGTCGCCGGAGAAGACCACACCCTCACCCTGAGGGAGTGGTAGTTCCCCCCACCCCCCCACCCATGGAAGGGACACCCATGGCATCACGCACCCTGAGCAGGGTCACCAAGGCCCTGCTGGCCCCCGCCCTGGCACTCGGCGCCACCGTCGGACTGGCCTCCGCCCCCGCCTCCGCCGCGGTCTGGAACTCCTGCGCCCAGTGGGGCCAGACCAACCTGAACGGCTACACGCTCTACAACAACATCTGGGGCGGCGGGGCCGGCAGCCAGTGCGCCTGGGCCAACTCCGGTACCAACTGGGGTGTCTGGGCCGACCACCCCAACACCGGCGGCATCAAGTCCTACCCGAACGCCAAGAAGGTGGTGAACAAGTCCATCACCTCGCTCGGGTCGCTCAACAGCAGCTACAACGTCACTGTCCCGTCCTCGGGCTCGTACAACACCTCGTACGACGTCTGGGACACGGACCAGGACTACGAGATCATGCTCTGGGTCAACTACAACGGCGCCGTCGGGGCGCTCGGCAGCTACCAGGAGCGTGTCTCGGTCGGCGGCCACACCTGGGACGTCTACAAGGGCCGGGCCCAGCGGCCCGACGGCACCTACTGGGACGTCATCTCGTTCCTGCGCACCTCCGACTCGACCTCGGGTTCCGTGCAGATCCTGCCCGTCCTGAAGTGGATCAAGGACACCAAGAGGTGGATGGGCAACGAGACCATCGGTGACGTCCAGTTCGGCTTCGAGATCACCTCGTCGTCCGGCGGCCTGGACTTCCGCACCAACAGCATGAGCATCACCAGCAGCTGAACCGGCGCGGGCCGGGGCCGGCCGTGCCGTCAGGCGCGGTCGACCTCGGCCCGCAGCGCGTTGTAGTCCGCGAACGCGGACTCCACCTGGGCGCGCGTCAGGTCGTAGCGGGCCAGGTCGTAGGTGTGACGCCGGGTGCCCTTCGGGCGGGCGACGGCTCCCGCGAGGCGGGCCGCCTCGGAGTCGGTCCAGCGGGCGCCGACGGCCGCGTAGAGCTTGGGGGCGCCGGAGGCCGGGTCGGAGCCGAGCCAGGAGTACGGCGCGTCGACCAGTTGTTCCGGCGGGATGGCGGGCCGGACGGCCAGACCGCGTGTCATGGCGCGGCTCAGCAGGTCGAGCCAGGTGGCGCCGATGCCGGCCAGGTCGAGGGGGCGGGAGCTGACGGCCATGCCGTGCTCGATCAGGCTGCAGAACGACGCCACCGCGGTGACCGGGTCGCGGTGGCACCACACGATCGTGGCGTCGGGGAACACCGTGAGCAGCGCGTCCAGGTTCTCCAGATGCATCGGCGACTTCAGCATCCAGCGGCGGCGCGGCCGGCCGTACTGCAGGACCTGGTAGACCTGCTTGAGATACCGGTAGTCGGGGACGAAGTCCCGCTCGCAGTGCCAGTCCCGGTAGTCCGGGATCCAGGCCTGGGAGAACGGCATCAGGGCGTGCGGCAGCGCGAACGTGCACTCCTCAGGGCCCTCGGCCGCCATCGCGTGGATGTCGCGGAAGCGCGGTGCGAAGAGGTCGGTGCCCTGGACCATCCGGCGCCCGGCCGTGATCGCCGTCCGCCGCCGCCGGGGCGGCAACTCCAGGTCGGGAGTGAGCAGTTCCCACAGCAGCGGGCTGCGGTGCTCGTCCGAGAGGGACAGGACGGCGCGCGTGACGGTGGTCGCCGTGCGCGGCAGGCCCACCACGAAAACCGGCCTCTCGATCGGCTCCCGCTCGATCTCCGGATGCTCGGCGATCAGCCTCCGCACCCGGGCCCGGTTGGTGAGATGCCGCCGCACATGCACCTGAGCAGCCTGCCAGCCGACCGGGGTGAGCCGGTCCGCCTTCGCCCACCAGCCCAGCAGCGACCGGAAGTCGTCGACGAACCGCTGGTCACCGGCCGCCGCCCCGGCGGCCGCGGCGATCCGGTCGAAGACCCGGTCGGGATCGCGCCGCGAGCCGAAGGCCGGACGCACCAGCAGATTGGCGAGGGTGAGGGAGAGCGGAGTCGAGGACACCCAGGGAATCTAACCCGGCGAACTCGTCGGCGGACAGCGCAAGTTGGCCGCACATGCGAAGAGGGTGGCCGGAAGACCTCCACCGTCCGGCCACCCCCTCCGACACGGCTACTCCGCTACAGGCAGCCGTGCCCCGTCCCGCAGAAACAGCGGGATGCGGTCCAGCGGGGCGTCGACCGTCACGGTCGTACCGCCCTCGTACGTCTCACCCGTCCACGCGTCCGTCCAGCGCGCCCCCGCCGGAAGGTACGTCGTCCAGGTCGTCGCCCCGGCCGTCAGGACCGGTGCGACCAGCAGGTCACGGCCGAAGAGATACGCGTCGTCGACCGCCCACGCCGCCTCGTCCTCGGGGAACTCCAGGAACAGCGGCCGCATCACCGGCAGACCCTCCTCGTGGGCCTCGCGCATGACCTGTAGGACGTACGGCTTCAGGCGCTCACGCAGCCGCAGATACCGCTCCAGGATCGCGCCGGCCTCCTCGCCGTACGACCACACCTCGTTCGGGCCGCCGGTCATGTCCGGGCCGAGCGGCATGCCCGGGTCGCGGAAGCCGTGCAGGCGCATCAGCGGGGACAGGGCACCGAACTGGAACCAGCGGACCATCACCTCGCGGTACGCCGGGTCGTCCGGGTCGCCGCCGTGGAAGCCGCCGATGTCCGTGTTCCACCACGGGATCCCGGACAGCGCGGTGTTGAGCCCGGCGGCGATCTGGCGGCGCAGCGTCGGGAAGTCGGTGCCGATGTCGCCCGACCACAGGGCGGCGCCGTAGCGCTGGCTGCCCGCCCAGGCCGAGCGGTTCAGGGTGATCACCTCGTCCTCGCCGGACGCCTGCAGGCCCTCGTAGAAGGTGCGGGAGTTCTCGGCCGGGTAGATGTTGCCGACCTCCAGGCCCGGACCGGTCCAGTAGCGCAGGTTCTCCTGGAAGCCGGGCTTCAGCTCCGGTTCGCAGGCGTCCAGCCAGAACGCTGTGATGCCGTACCGGTCGAGGTAGTTCTGCTTGACCTTCGACCACACGAACTCGCGGGCCTCGGGGTTCGTGGCGTCGTAGAACGCCACCTGGACCGTGGAGGCCACCTCCTTGTCGGGCCAGTCGGCGTGCGCCATCGGGCCGTACTGGGTGCCGATGAAGTAGCCGCGCTGCTCCATGACCGGGTGGTTCTCGGAGAGCGGGGAGACCGACGGCCAGACGGACACGACCAGCTTGATGCCGAGCTCGTCCAGCTCGCGCACCATCGCCGCCGGGTCCGGCCACTCGGCCGGGTCGAACTTCCACTCACCCAGATGCGTCCAGTGGAAGAAGTCGCAGACGATCGCCGAGATGGGCAGACCCCGGCGCTTGTACTCCCGGGCCACTTCGAGGAGTTCGTCCTGCGTGCGGTAGCGCAGCTTGCACTGCCAGAAGCCCGCCGCCCACTCCGGCAGCATCGGCGTACGGCCGGTCACCGCGCTGTAGCGGCGCTGGCCGTCGGCCGGGGTGCCCGCGGTGATCCAGTAGTCGATCTGCCGGGCCGAGTCGGCGACCCAGCGCGTGCCGTTGCCGGCCAGCTCCACGCGGCCGATCGCCGGGTTGTTCCACAGCAGGGTGTAGCCACGGCTGGAGGCCAGCACCGGGATGCCGACCTCGGCGTTGCGCTGGATCAGGTCGAGGACCAGACCCTTCTGGTCGAACCGGCCGTGCTGGTGCTGCCCGAGGCCGTACAGCTTCTCGTCCTCGTAGGCGGCGAAACGCTGCTCCAGACGGTGGTAGCCGTTGCCGACGGCGGTGTAGAGCCGCGAGCCCGGCCACCAGAAGTGCGCGCGCTCCTCGGCGAGCACCTCCGTTCCGTCCTCGGTGCGCAGGAACCGGACCATGCCCTCGGCGTCGACCTGGACGGTCAGCGCGCCGACGGTCAGCACTCCCAGCCCGTCCTCGATCTTGACGGTGGACTCGGTCGCCGGGGCGGCCTCCAGCAGCGCGCCGGGCAGCCCGTCGAGGACCGGACCGCCGAGCCGGGCACGCACCCGGACCGCGTCCGGACCCCACGGCTCGACGCGCAGCGTCTCCTGGCGGCCGCTCCACTCCAGCGCGCCGTCCCGCTCACGGAACGTGCCGACGGTCGGGGAGGACTGCGCGAGGCTGACCGTGCCTGGCTGGGGCTGGTTTTCGGCAGGCTGGTTCACGTGGGCGCTCCTGAAGAGGGCAGCGGGTGCAGACAAGGGCGTGCCCGGGAGGGGCACGATGAGGCGGCAGTGAGTGCGGAGTGTCAGTGAGGGGGAGTGTGCGGGACGGTCAGTGGATGGTGGCGGACGGCGCCGGGCCTGTGCTGGCCCGGATCGTCAACTCGGGCGCGATCAGCACGACTTCGTCGCTTCCACGCCCGTCGAGCTTGGCGACCAGCTGCTCCACCGCATGCCGGCCCATCTCCTGCGCGGGAATGGAGACCGACGTCAGCCGCACCGAGGCCTGGACGGCGACCTGGTCGGGGCAGACGGCGACCACCGACACGTCCTCGGGCACGGCCCGGCCCTGCTGGCGCAGCAGGGCGAGCAGCGGCTCGACCGCCGACTCGTTCTGCACGACGAACCCGGTGGTGCCCGGGCGCTCGTCGAGGATCCGGGCGAGGGTGACGGCCATCGCGTCGTACCCGCCCTCGCACGGCCGGTGCAGCAGCCGCATCCCCAGCTCCTGGGAGCGCAGCCGCAGTCCGTCGAGCGTGCGCTCGGCGAAACCGGTGTGCCGCTCGTAGACGGCGGGCGCCTCGCCTATGACAGCGATGTCGCGGTGCCCCAGCATCGCCAGATGCTCCACGCACAGCGCGCCGGTCGCCTTGAAGTCGAGATCGACGCAGGTCAGCCCGGTGGTGTCGGCGGGCAGACCGATGAGCACGGACGGCTGGTCGGTGCCGCGCAGCAGCGGCAGCCGCTCGTCGTCCAGCTGGACGTCCATCAGGATCATCGCGTCGGCCAGTCCGCTGCCGGTGACGCGGCGTACGGCGTCGGGGCCCTCCTCGCCGGTCAGCAGCAGGACGTCGTAGCCGTGCGTCCGGGCCGTGGTGGCCACGGCTATGGCGATCTCCATCATCACCGGCACATACATGTCGGTGCGTAGCGGGATCATCAGCGCGATGATGTTCGACCTGCTGCTGGCCAGGGCGCGGGCGCCCGCGTTCGGGTGGTAGCCGAGCTCGCGGATGCTCTGCTCTACCCGCTGCCGGGTGGTCGCGGAGATGGACCGCTTGCCGCTGAGGACATAACTCACCGTGCTCGCCGAGACTCCGGCGTGCTGGGCGACCTCGGCGAGGGTGACCATCCAGCTCTCCAAGCTTTGTGAAGCGCTTCGACAGTGCGCTCTACGTACAGGGGTGGGTGTGAGGGTGGTTCGACAGTAGCTCCACCGGGAGTGGGTGTCCATAGGTTGTCGAAGCGCTTCGACTCCGATTTTCGAACCGGGCCGCGACTCGGGGGAGGACGCCGTCGATCGGCGCGCGGCGGCCCGGTGCGGGCTGCCCGGGGCGCGTGTCCCTGCCTACCACGACCGGACGTGGGGAGCCATGGAACGGGATGGGGGAGGGGCGCCGAACCTCGGCGACTTCATCCGGCACTCGTACGGAGCAACCTGCTCGGCAACGACAAGTACGTCGACGGCATCGAGTCCGTACCGCGGTCTTCAAGGGCACGAGGCCGGCCGGACACCGGGGCCTGTTCCACCGACATCGGCTGAACGGCTGCACGCAGGGTGGTGGGGTCGCCCGTAATCGGGTACATACGATCGGGTAGCACCCGTCGGTAACCAAACGGCCCAAGATCCCGATTCGCGGCGAGGTGAGCCTCATGTCCGCAGCACCCACGAAGCCCACTGTCACTGAGCGTGAGGCGCGCCAGGTGGCGGAGGCGGCCCGGCAGCAGGAATGGCGCAAGCCCAGCTTCGCCAAGGAACTGTTCCTCGGCCGCTTCCGCCTCGACCTCATCCACCCCCACCCGATGCCCACCGACGAGGCCGCCCAGCGCGGTGAGGAGTTCCTCGCCAAACTGCGTGACTTCGTCGAGACCAAGGTCGACGGCGCCCTCATCGAGCGCGAGGCGCGCATCCCCGACGACGTGATCGACGGGCTCAAGGAGCTCGGCGCCTTCGGCATGAAGATCGACACCAAGTACGGCGGCCTCGGCCTCACCCAGGTCTACTACAACAAGGCCCTCACCCTGGTCGGCTCGGCCTCGCCCGCGATCGGTGTGCTGCTCTCCGCCCATCAGTCGATCGGCGTACCGCAGCCGCTGAAGCTGTTCGGCACGCAGGAGCAGAAGGAGACCTTCCTGCCGCGCTGCGCCCGCACCGACATCAGCGCCTTCCTCCTCACCGAGCCGGACGTGGGCTCCGACCCGGCCCGCCTGGCCACCTCCGCCGTACCCGACGGCGACGACTACGTCCTCGACGGGGTCAAGCTGTGGACGACCAACGGAGTGGTCGCCGACCTCCTCGTGGTCATGGCCCGCGTACCGAAGTCCGAGGGCCACAAGGGCGGCATCACGGCTTTCGTCGTGGAGACCAACTCGCCCGGCATCACGGTCGAGAACCGCAACGCCTTCATGGGCCTGCGCGGCATCGAGAACGGCGTCACCCGCTTCCACCAGGTCCGCGTCCCGGCGGCGAACCGCATCGGCCCCGAGGGCGCCGGCCTGAAGATCGCGCTGACGACGTTGAACACCGGACGGCTCTCCCTCCCCGCGTCCTGCGTCGCGGCCGGCAAGTGGTGCCTGAAGATCGCCCGCGAGTGGTCGGCGGCCCGTGAGCAGTGGGGCAAGCCGCTCGCCCACCACGAGGCCGTCGGCCAGAAGATCTCCTTCATCGCCGCCACCACCTTCGCCCTGGAGGCCGTGACCGACCTGGCCTCGCAGATGGCCGACGAGGACCGCAACGACATCCGCATCGAAGGCGCCCTCGCCAAGCTCTACGCCTCCGAGATGGCCTGGACGATCGCCGACGAACTCGTCCAGATCCGCGGCGGCCGCGGCTTCGAGACCGCCGAGTCGCTGCGCGCCCGCGGCGAGCGTGCCGTCCCCGCCGAGCAGGTACTGCGCGACCTGCGCATCAACCGCATCTTCGAGGGCTCGACGGAGATCATGCACCTGCTGATCGCCCGCGAGGCCGTCGATGCCCACCTCTCGGTCGCCGGCGACCTCATCGACCCCGACAAGTCCCTCCAGGACAAGGCGAAGGCGGGCGCGGGCGCCGGTGTCTTCTACGCCAAGTGGTTGCCGAAGCTGGTCGCGGGCCAGGGGCAACTGCCCTACGCGTACGGCGAGTTCAAGCAGGGCGTCGACCTCTCGCCGCACCTGCGCTACGTCGAACGCACGTCCCGCAAACTCGCCCGCTCCACCTTCTACGCCATGTCCCGCTGGCAGGGCCGCATGGAGACCAAGCAGGGCTTCCTCGGCCGTGTCGTCGACATCGGCGCCGAGCTGTTCGCCATGAGCGCGGCCTGCGTCCGCGCCGAGCACCTGCGCACCCAGGGCGACCACGGCCGCGAGGCCTACCAGCTCGCCGACGCCTTCTGCCGCCAGTCCCGGCTGCGCGTCGAGGAACTCTTCGGCCGCCTGTGGACCAACACCGACGACCTCGACCGCAAGGTCGTCAAGGGCGTGATGTCGGGCACGTACGAGTGGCTGGAGCAGGGCATCGTCGACCCGTCGGACGACGGCTCCCCGTGGATCGCGGACGCGACACCGGGCCCGAGCCGGCGGGAGAACGTGCACCGTCCGATCAGGTGACCGAGAGATGACCGGGTGATCGAGAGCTGAGGGGTCACCGCCCGCCGGTCACGGCCTGCGGTGACCTCTCACCATCCTGTAACCCGCCCGATGGGGACGCCCTGTCCTCCCCGTCAGTCGTTCCGGACACAATGGGGGGATGAGCGACAGTCCAGCCCCACTCGCCGACCCCCACCTGGTCTACGACCCCGTAGCGGGCGACGGCCCCAAGGACGTGGTGATCCTCGGCTCCACCGGATCGATCGGCACCCAGGCCATCGACCTCGTGCTGCGCAACCCCGACCGGTTCCGGGTCACCGCGCTCTCCGCCAACGGCGGCCGGGTCGCCCTCCTCGCCGAGCAGGCGTACCGGCTGAAGGCGCGGACCGTCGCGGTCGCCCGCGAGGACGTCGTACCGGCGTTGCGCGAGGCGCTCGCCGCGCAGTACGGCGCGGGGGAGCCGCTCCCGGAGATCCTCGCTGGCCCGGAGGCGGCCACCCAGGTCGCCGCCTCGGACTGCCACACCGTTCTGAACGGCATCACCGGCTCCATCGGACTCGCGCCCACCCTCGCCGCCCTGGAGGCCGGCCGGACCCTCGCGCTCGCCAACAAGGAGTCCCTGATCGTCGGCGGCCCGCTGGTCAAGGCCCTCGCCAAGCCCGGGCAGATCATCCCGGTCGACTCCGAGCACGCCGCCCTGTTCCAGGCGCTGGCGTCCGGCACACGCGCGGACGTACGCAAGCTCGTGGTGACCGCCTCCGGCGGGCCCTTCCGCGGCCGTACGAAGGCCGAGCTGGCGAACGTGACCGTGGAGGACGCCCTCGCGCACCCCACCTGGGCCATGGGCCCGGTCATCACGATCAACTCCGCGACCCTGGTCAACAAGGGCCTGGAGGTCATCGAGGCGCACCTGCTCTACGACATTTCCTTCGACCGCATTGAGGTGGTCGTGCATCCCCAGTCGTATGTTCACTCGATGGTTGAGTTCACGGACGGATCCACGATCGCCCAGGCGACGCCCCCCGACATGCGCGGGCCGATCGCCATCGGCCTCGGCTGGCCCGAACGCGTTCCCGACGCCGCGCCCACCTTCGACTGGAGCAAGGCGTCGACCTGGGAGTTCTTCCCCCTCGACAACGACGCGTTCCCGTCGGTCAACCTGGCGCGCCACGTGGGGCAGCTCGCGGGCACGGCCCCGGCGGTGTTCAATGCGGCCAACGAGGAGTGCGTGGAGGCCTTCCGGGCCGGCGCACTGCCGTTCAACGGGATCATGGAGACCGTCACCCGGGTGGTGGAGGAGCACGGCACGCCGGGCGCGGGAACTTCTCTGACCGTCGCGGACGTCCTCGAAGCGGAGACCTGGGCCCGCAGGCGGGCACAGGAACTGGCGGCACACACGGCGGAGGCCCGTGCATGACGACCCTGATGTTCATCCTCGGCATAGTGCTGTTCGCGGTGGGGCTGCTCGCCTCGATCGCATGGCACGAGCTGGGCCACCTGTCCACGGCCAAGCTGTTCGGCATCCGCGTGCCGCAGTACATGGTCGGCTTCGGCCCGACCATCTGGTCGCGGAAGAAGGGCGACACCGAGTACGGCATCAAGGCGATCCCGTTCGGCGGCTACATCCGCATGATCGGCATGTTCCCGCCGGGCCCCGACGGCCGCCTCGAAGCCCGCTCGACCTCTCCCTGGCGCGGCATGATCGAGGACGCCCGCTCGGCCGCGTTCGAGGAGCTCAAGCCGGGTGACGAGACCCGCCTCTTCTACACGCGCAAGCCGTGGAAGCGGGTCATCGTGATGTTCGCGGGCCCCTTCATGAACCTCGTCCTCGCGGTGGGCCTGTTCCTCACCGTGCTGATGGGCTTCGGCATCCAGCAGCAGACCACCACCGTCAGCTCGGTCTCCCAGTGCGTCATCGACCAGAAGGAGAACCGCGACGACTGCAAGGCGTCCGACGCGAAGTCCCCGGCCGCGGCCGCGGGCATGAAGGCCGGCGACAAGATCGTCTCCTTCGGCGGGGTGCGTACCGACGACTGGAACACCCTCTCCGACCTCATCCGCGCGAGCGCCGGCAAGGACGTCCCGATCGTCGTCGACCGCAAGGGCGAGGAAGTGACCCTGCACGCGAAGATCGCCACCAACTGGGTCGTGAAGAAGGACGCCAGCGGGGCGTACGTCAAGGACGACTACGTCCAGGCCGGCTTCCTCGGCTTCAGCGCCGCCACCGGCGTCGTCAAACAGGACTTCGGCGACTCTGTGACCTGGATGACCGACCGGGTCGGCGAGGCCGTCGACTCCCTCGTGGCCCTGCCCTCCAAGATCCCCGCCCTGTGGGACGCGGCCTTCGGCGACGGCCCGCGCGAGCCGGACTCCCCGATGGGCATCGTCGGCGCGGCGAGAGTCAGCGGCGAGATCGCGACACTGGACATCCCTGCCTCCCAGCAGCTGGCGACGTTCGTCTTCCTCCTGGCCGGCTTCAACCTCTCCCTGTTCCTCTTCAACATGCTCCCGCTGCTGCCACTCGACGGCGGCCATATCGCGGGCGCGCTGTGGGAGTCGCTGCGCCGCAACACGGCGAAGGTGCTGCGCCGCCCGGATCCCGGTCCGTTCGACGTGGCGAAGCTGATGCCGGTGGCGTACGTGGTGGCCGGAATCTTCGTCTGCTTCACGCTTCTCGTACTGGTCGCGGACGTCGTTAACCCGGTCAGAATCTCCTAGTCATACGGCGTTCGAGGCGGCCCGGGATCGTATGTCCCGGGCCGTCTTCCATTGAGTGGGTTTACGGACCGTGATGTGCTGGGGCGAGCCCTGGTGCCGTAATCTCGAAGCCTGGAGCCCGCTGCTGACGGGACCGGACCTTGATCCACGACTTGGGGTTGCACAGCACATGACTGCGATTTCTCTCGGCATGCCGTCCGTTCCGACCAAGCTCGCCGAGCGGCGTGTGTCGCGGCAGATCCAGGTCGGGACCGTGGCGGTGGGCGGCGACGCCCCGGTGTCGGTCCAGTCCATGACGACCACCCGTACGTCCGACATCGGCGCGACTCTCCAGCAGATCGCCGAGCTCACCGCGTCCGGCTGCCAGATCGTGCGCGTGGCCTGCCCGACGCAGGACGACGCCGACGCCTTGTCGACGATCGCCCGCAAGTCGCAGATCCCGGTGATCGCGGACATCCACTTCCAGCCGAAGTACGTGTTCGCGGCGATCGAGGCGGGCTGCGCGGCGGTCCGTGTGAACCCCGGCAACATCAAGCAGTTCGACGACAAGGTCAAGGAGATCGCGCGGGCCGCCAAGGACCACGGCACCCCGATCCGCATCGGCGTGAACGCCGGCTCCCTGGACCGGCGCCTGCTCCAGAAGTACGGCAAGGCGACCCCGGAGGCTCTGGTCGAGTCGGCCCTGTGGGAGGCGTCGCTCTTCGAGGAGCACGACTTCCGGGACATCAAGATCTCGGTCAAGCACAACGACCCGGTGATCATGATCGAGGCGTACAAGCAGCTGGCCGCCCAGTGCGACTACCCGCTCCACCTCGGCGTGACCGAGGCGGGCCCGGCCTTCCAGGGCACGATCAAGTCGGCCGTCGCCTTCGGCGCCCTCCTCTCCCAGGGCATCGGCGACACCATCCGCGTCTCTCTGTCGGCGCCCCCGGCGGAGGAGGTCAAGGTCGGCATCCAGATCCTGGAGTCCCTGAACCTCAAGCAGCGCGGCCTGGAGATCGTCTCCTGCCCCTCCTGCGGCCGCGCCCAGGTCGACGTCTACAAGCTCGCCGAAGAGGTCACCGCCGGCCTCACCGGCATGGAGGTCCCCCTCCGCGTCGCCGTCATGGGCTGCGTCGTCAACGGCCCCGGCGAGGCCCGCGAGGCCGACCTCGGTGTCGCCTCCGGCAACGGCAAGGGCCAGATCTTCGTCAAGGGCGAGGTCATCAAGACCGTCCCCGAGTC
>CBFGZZ010000171.1:0-17995 GCA_965653385.1 uncultured Streptomyces sp.
GGCGGCGGCGAGGTTGGCGGAGACCGTGTGGGACGTGTCGGAGTCGTTGGTGCCGAGGCGGATCCACCAGTGCTTGGTGCGGTGCGGGTTGGGCTTCTCGGCGAGGCCGAAGAGGTTGTTCTCGCCGGTCGACAGGTCGACAGGTCGAAGGCGTCGAAGGCCGGAGTGGTCTTCTCGCGGGCGCCCACGTGGGTGAGGAAGTCGGCCCAGGAGAAGGCCGCCTTGCCGCCGGACCAGGTGATGAAGGTGTTCTTGGCCAGGTACGACGTGCGGTCCGCGTCCGACAGGGTCGCGAGGTACTGCGTCGCCGACGGCTCCAGGTACTGCTCGACCAGGTACTCGTCGAGGTTGCGGGCGGTGAGAGTGCCGAAGCCGCCGAGGCCCTTCAGGCGCAGCGACGCCTGGTACTCGGCGAACTGCGACCGCAGCTCCTTCGACACCGTCTGGCCGACCTGTGAACCCAGCCGGAGTGCGGACAAGATTGCCAACAATCCGCGGGACTCATCGCGGATGCACAGGCGATTGTCAGGCCCCGCTTATCTGACGTACCGTCAGATCCATGGACGCGATCTGGCTCACAGGTGCGGAATGGCTGGCCGTGCTCCGGATAGGCCTCGGGCTGTGGTGGCTGGAGAGCTGGCGGCACAAGGACAAGAAGAGCTGGTTCGAGGGCGCGGGGATCTCCTGGGCGGCGGACGTGGCGGCCAAGCACCGCTGGAACGCCGTACGCTCCGGCTTCGATGTCGTCGTGGCACCGCGGCCGCGGACGATGGCGTACGTCGTCCTGTACGCGGAGCTGGCCCTCGGGCTCGGACTCGTCCTCGGGTTCCTGACCCCGATCGCCCTCGTCGGCGGGTTGCTGCTCAACGTCCTCTACTTCACCCTCATGATCCACGACTGGGGCGAGCAGGGACAGAACTCGATGATGGCGCTGATCTCGCTGGTCGCGCTGTTCGGGATGTCCTGGCAGTCGTGGTCGGTGGACAGCGCGCTGGGGCTGTTCGGATGAGCGGGCCGCGGTTCGACCTCCCGGAGGCCGACGCCTTCACGCGTACGTACTGGGACGCGGCGGCCGAAGGGCGGCTGCTGGTGCGCCGCTGCCGGACCTGCGGGCGGGCCCACCACTACCCCCGCGAGTTCTGCCCGCACTGCTGGAGCGAGGACGTCGACTGGGAGCCCGCGACCGGCCGCGCCACCCTCTACACCTGGTCCGTCGTACACCGCAACGACCTGCCGCCCTTCGGCGAACGGACGCCGTACGTGGCCGCGGTCGTCGACCTCGCCGAAGGGCCGCGGATGATGACCGAGGTGGTGGAGTGCGGGGACGGCGGGCGGCTGCGGGCCGGGATGGAGCTGGAGGTCGTCTTCCGGGGCGGGGTTCCGGTGTTCCGGGCGCGTGGGGCGCGTGGGTGACCCGGGCGGGTTTCCATGACCGGGTGAACCAGGGGGAGCCTCGTGAACCAGGGTGCCGACCCGGGCGTCAACCTGTGGGCCCCTGCCGCCGTGAACTCCTATACCTCCAACACCCGCCTGAGAGTGGGGTCTTGTGTCGGCTTGGTGTCCACGGCGGAAAAGGGTGCACAGCCGCCCACGGGGCGCGGGATCATGAGGTATGCGCCCGGACGACTGGTACTGCACCCAGGATCTCAGCGGCTTCCTCTCCCACGCCGGAGGCTTCCTGCGCTCACGCCCCGATCTGCACACCGTCGCCCTGACGGTGACCGAGACGCTGCGCACCGGCGGACTGCGTGCGTACGGCGACGAGGCGCCGGTCTTCGGCGCGCTGGAGGTGGGCGGACAGGTGCGCGCGGCCTACTTCCGCACCCCGCCCTACCGGCTCAACGTCACGCCGCTCACCCCCGACGAGGCCGAGTCCCTCGCCGCCCACCTGGTCGCCCTCGGCCACTCGGTCCCCGGCGTCATAGCGGTCCGGGAGACCGCCGAGGCCTTCTGCGCCGCCTGGCGCCGTCTCGCGGGCGGCCGGGCCACGGTCAGCCAGCGCCAGCGCCTGTACCGGCTCGGCAACCTGACCGTCCCGCAGCCCCTCCCGCGAGGCCGGGCCCGGGTCGCCGGCAAGGAGGACCGGGAGCAACTGACACGCTGGTACGGCGAGTTCATCGAGGCCGTCGGCGACCACGCCGCCCGCGACGCCGCCGCCTGGGCCGACTCGCGGATCTCCTACGGCGGCGTCACCCTCTGGGAGGGCGAGGACGGCACCCCGCTGGCCATGGCCGGGGTGACCCCGGTGGTCGCCGGCCAGGTCCGGGTGGCCCCCGTCTACACCCCGGCCGCGCTGCGTGGCCGCGGCTACGCGGGCGCGGTCACCGCCCAGGTCAGCCGGGCGGTGCTCAGCTCCGGGGTGCGCGAGGTGCTGCTCTTCACGGACCTCGCCAACCAGACCAGCAACAGCCTCTACCAGCGCATCGGGTACCGGCCGGTGGCCGACTTCACGGCGTACGACTTCCGCGGGACCCGGGGCTTCCCGAGCCGGACCTAGGCCCTGTCCGCCGGTGCCCGAAATGCACCGCCGGGGCGGTGTGATCCGTACGCGCTATTGTGCATCTGCAATCTGTTCGAAGAGTGCTCGCGGGTACGGGGAAAAGTAGGTCTCAGGGTGTCCGATCTGGGGAGGACCATCGCCAACCGGTACCGGCTGGTGGAGCGCGTCGGCCGTGGCGGCATGGGCACCGTGTGGCGGGCCGAGGACGAACTGCTCAACCGGCACGTCGCCCTCAAGAAGCTGCACGTCCCGCCCCATCTGCACGACGACGAGGTGCAGCGGCTTTACGAGCGCACTCGGCGTGAGGCACGCAGCGCGGCCCGGATCTCCCACCCCCATGTGATCGTCGTGCACGACGTCGTCGACGACGAGGGCCTGCCGTGCATCGTCATGGAGTACGTCCCCTCCGTCACGCTCGGCGACCTCCTGAAGCGGCGGGGGGCGCTGCCACCGGGCGAGGCGGCCCGGATCGGCCGGGCCATGGCCGCCGCGCTGCGCGCCGCGCACGACGCGGGTGTGCTGCACCGGGACGTCAAGCCCGCCAACGTGCTGCTCGGGGACGACGGCCGGATCGTCCTCACCGACTTCGGGATCGCGGTGGAGTCCGGCACACCGTCCCTGACCAGGACCGGGGAACTGGTCGGCTCGATCCAGTACCTCGCGCCGGAACGCCTGCGCACCGGGATCGCCGAGCCCGGCCCCGCCTGCGACCTGTGGTCGCTCGGAGCGACGCTGTACGAGGCGGTCGAGGGACGGCCCGCGTTCCGCCGGGACACCGCGATCGAGACGGCGTACGCCATCGCCGCCGACCCGCACGACGCCCCGCGCCGTGCCGGGGCCCTGGCCCCGGTGATCGAGGGACTGCTGGAGAAGGACCCCGACCAGCGCATGAGCGCGCGCCAGGCCGAGCACCTGCTGAGCCGTGCGGCCGACCAGGCGACCCTCCCGCTCGACCCGCCCACGCGACCGGAGCGGGCGGGCTCCGCGGTGGCCACGGAGCCGCGGCGGCGGCGTGGTCGCCGCACCGCGGTGTGGATCGCCGCGGTGCTGGTGGTCGCCGGCGCCGTGACGGGCGGCGTACTGCTGCGGCCCGGGGGCGACGGTACGTCCCGTTCGCCCTCCGCGTCCGGTGCCTCCGGCAGCTCTCCGGAGCCGAGTGCCTCCCCGCCGCCGGTCCCCGTCGGCTACCACCTCGTGGAGGCGGGCCAGGGCTTCTCCGTGCCCGTACCGAACGGCTGGAAGCCCGAGAAGACGCCCACCGGAGAAGTCGCCTACGTCGACCCGTCCGGGCTCGTGGGCCTGAGGGTCCAGGAGGTCGAGTTCGCGGGGTCCGATCCGCTCCAGCACTGGCGGGACACGGAAGAGGCCCAGACGCGCCGCGACAACGCGGACTACGAGCGGGTCAGGATGAGCCGTACGGAGTTCCGGGGACGGGCCGCGGGATACTGGGAGTTCACCTTCCAGGGCCGGGTGCGTGGGTACCGGGGGGTCGAGCTGGCCATCAGCGGTGCCGACAACGCCCAGTACACCGTCTACCTCTCGGCGCCGAGCGCACAGTGGAACGAGTACCGGCCGATCTTCGACACGGCCGTCAACGGGATCCGCCTCCACGACTAGGGCCAGAGCAGCCCCTTCGCCCACCCCGCCTCCGTACGCCGGTAGCCGAGCCGTACGTGCCGTCGTCGGGCGTCCCCCTGGAAGAACTCCACCTCGTCGGGGCGCAGGTGGTAGAGCGTCCAGGTCGGTACGGGGGCGTCGGGCTCGCGCCGGGCCCGCTCCCAGGCCGACTCGGACGCGTGCGCCAACTCCTCCAGCGAGCCGAGGACCTGGCTCTGGCGCCCGGTCAGCGCGGCCGCGAGCGCGCCGGTCGAGCGGGCGTGCAGATCGGCCTGTCCCTCCTGGGCCGGGGCCGCCGTCACCGGGCCCCGCACGCGCACCTGGCGGCCCTGGGCCGGCCAGTAGAAGCCGAGGGCCGCGTACGGGCGGGCCGTGAGCTGACGGCCCTTGCGGCTGTCGAGGTGCGTCGCGAAGGACCAGCCGGACGCGTCGGCGCCGTGCAGCATGACGGTCCGTACGTCCGGCAGCCCCTCGGCGTCGGCCGTGGCGAGGGACATGGTGTGCGGTTCCACCTGCCCGGCCGTGACCGCCTGCGCGAACCAGGCCGTGAACAGGGCGAGCGGATCGGCGGGCGCGGTGGCCGGGTCGAAGTCCGGCAACTCGGTGACCGCCGGGTCCCACACCCGCAGCGACCTCAGCAGTTCATGAAGATCAGGGCCGCGATGTGCCCGCTGGTGCAGATCAGGCTCGGGGAGATCTCTTTCCATGCCCCGATTGTCACGTGCGGGCGCGGCCGGTCCACGCTCAGTCCCTGCCCAGCACCACCGTCCCCGACGAGCAGAACCACCCCCCGGTCGCCGACGCCACCCCCAGCCGGGGCAGCTCCCCGTCGCGCCGCCCCCGCACCTGCCGCTCCCCGCCCTCGCCCCGCAGCTGCCGCACCGCCTCCACGAGCAGGAACAGCCCCCGCATCCCGGGGTGCTGGGCCGACAGCCCGCCCCCGTCCGTGTTGACCGGCAGTTCCCCGCCCCGCACCAGCAGCCGCCCCTTCTCCACGAACGCCCCGCCCTCGCCCTTCCCGCAGAAGCCGAGGTCCTCCAGCGTCACCAGGGTCATATAGGTGAAGGCGTCGTAGATCTCGGCGAAGTCGATCTCCTCCGGCCGCACCCCGGCCCGCTCGAAGGCGAGCCGTCCGCTGACCGCCGCCGGGCCCGTCGTGAAGTCCGGCCACTCGGACATCGCGGCGTGCGAGACGTGCTCCCCGGTGCCGAGCACCCAGACCGGGGCCGTACGGCAGTCCCGTACGAACTCCTCGGCGGCCAGCAGCACCGCCGCGCCGCCGTCGGAGCGGATGCAGCAGTGCAGCTTGGTGAAGGGGTCGGCGATCATCGGCCCCGCGAGGACGTCGTCGACCGTGATCGGGTCGCGGAACATCGCCTCGGGGTTCAGGGCCGCGTTGGCCCGGGCCTGGACCGCGACCGCCGCCAACTGCTCGATGGTGGTGCCGTGTTCGATCATGTGGCGGCGGGCGGCCATGGCGTACTTGGCGATGAGCGTGTGGCCGTAGGGGACCTCGAACTGCAGGGGCCCCCGGGCGCCGAAGGACAGGTCGCCCGTCCGCCGCCCCGCCCTGATGTCGGCGCGGGCGGTGGAGCCGTAGACGAGGAGTACGGCGTTCGCGTGCCCCCGCGCTATCGCGTCCGCCGCGTGGGCCGCCATGACCTCCCAGGTGGCGCCGCCGACGGAGGTGGAGTCGACCCAGGTGGGGCGCAGGCCCAGGTACTCGGCGACCTCGACGGGGGCGAGGGTGCCGAGTCCGGCGGAGGCGAAGCCGTCCACCAGCTCCCGGCCCAGCCCGGCGTCGGCGAGGGCGCGGCGGGCCGCCTGGGCGTGCAGGGCGTACGGGGTGGCGTCGTCCACCCGGCCGCAGTCGGCGAGGGCGACGCCGACCGCGGCGACTTTCCGGCTCGCGGGAGTCATGAGAGGCGGCCTCCAACCTCTGGGCATCTCGTTGCGACCCTCCTAATATGACGGCCCGTCAGATCTGGAGGAAGGGCCTCTGGAGGGAAGAGCCGGAGGGAAGACCCATGGACGCCAGCTTCACCCCCGAGCAGGACGAGATCCGGCGCACCCTCCGCGAGCTGCTCCACAGCCGCTGCGGCCCGCACGAGCTGCGCGCGGCCGTCGACACCCCCGCCGGACACGACCCGGCCCTGTGGACCGCCCTCGCCGAACAGCTCGGCCTGCCCGGACTCGCCCTCCCCGAGGCCTACGGCGGCGTCGGCTGCTCGGCGACCGAACTCGCCCTCGCCTGTGAGGAGGCGGGGCGCTTCCTGGCCCCCTCCCCGCTGCTCGCCACCGCCGTCCTCGCCGCACCCCTGATCGCCGCCCTCGGCACCGACGCCCAGCGCACCGCCCTGCTGCCCCGCCTCGCCTCCGGCACGCTCACCGCCACCCTCGCCGTCCCCGGCCCGGCCCTCGCCACCGCCCTCGCCCTGACCGGCGACAACGACGGCGACTGGGCCGGCGGCGGCCGCGCCGGCGGCGTGCAGGCACGACGGGCCGAGGGTGGCTGGCGGCTGTACGGGCAGGTCGACCAGGTGCTGGACGGCCACAGCGCGAACCTGCTGCTGGTCGCCGCACACGCCGGGGGCTTCGCCCGGTCGAGGACGCTGCTGTTCCTGGTGTCGGAAGAGGCGGCGGGCGTCGTACGAACCCGGCAGACCGCCCTGGACGCCACCCGGCCGCAGGGGCTACTCCAACTCCGGGATGTCGAGGCCGAGTTGCTGGGGGAGGAGGGCGCTGACGTGCTGGCCGCGCTGGCAGCCGTGGGCCAACTGACCGCCGCCGTACTGGCCTGCGAGGCGGTGGGCGCAGCCGACCGCACACTGGAGCGGACGGTGCAGTACGTCAAGCAGCGAGAGCAGTTCGGAAGGCCGATCGGCTCCTTCCAGGCAGTGAAGCACAGGCTGGCGGACATTTACGTGGCAGTGCAGGCCGCAAGATCGGCGGCTTATTACGCAGCCTGGGCTGCAACGCCCTCAAGGGACGCGGGGCTCTGTCGATATGCGGCTGCGCCGCGGGGCGCGACCAGCTCCGACGAACCCGCAGCCGCCCAACAACCCATAGCGGCACCCTCAGAGGCGCGCCTGGCCCTCGCGCAATCGCTGGAAGCGCTCCGCACCGCCTCCGCCGAAGGCATCCAGTTCCACGGCGGCATCGGTTTCACCTGGGAGCACGAGGCTCACCTGTACTTCAAGCGGGCCGCGGGCGACGAGCTGCTCTTCGGGCCGGTGCACCGGCTGCGGGCGCACGCCGCCGACGCGGCCAGGCTCTTCGACGCCCAGGAGGTGGCGGTGTGATCGGCGTGCCGGTGGTCGTGCGAGCGGTGCAGAAGGTGTCCTCGACGCGCGGCTTCGCCAAGGTGGCCCCGCATGTCATCCCGGTGCTCGACCGCGCCGTGCACCGGCTCACGCGCGGAAAGGTGCTGCTCAGTGCCCAGATGCTGCCCGGCGTGATCCTGACCTCCACCGGAGCCCGCAGCGGACAGGCACGCCGTACGCCGCTCGCCTGTATGCCCGAGGACGACGGCCGCTCCTGGCTTCTCGTCGGCTCCAACTTCGGCCGCCCCGGCCACCCCGCCTGGACCCACAACCTCCTCGCCCATCCCGACGCCGAGGTCAGCTGGAAGGGCCGCGACATCCCGGTCACGGCCCGGCTGCTGGAGGGGGAGGAGCGGGCGGCGGCGTGGAAGGCGGCGCTGGGCTTCTGGCCGCCGTATGCGACGTATCAGGCACGGGTGGAGCGGGAGATACGGCTCTTCAGGGTCGTCCGGCGGCCCTAGCACCGCTTGCGTATCAGAGCGTGGCCAGGCGCTGGACCAGCAGAAACGCGCCGATTCCCAGCATCGCCGCCCCGGACGTGCGGGCGACGGCGCGGGCCGCCGCCGGGCGGGCGCCGAGGACCGCGCGGGCCGCGAGGCCCACCCCCAGATAGACGGCGGCGCAGCACGCCATGTGGAGCAGGCCGAACACGGTGGTCTGGGCGGGGACCGGCAGATGGTCGCCCTTCGTCACCAGGAACTGCGGCAGCACGGACAGGTAGAGCAGCAGGCCCTTGGGGTTCAGGCCGCTGATCGTGGCACCGCGCAGAAAGGCCCGGGCCGGGCTCGCTGCCACGGTCTCCTCGGCCGCCCCCGGCGTGCCGGGCCGGCGGAGCACGCCCCAGCCCAGCCACACCAGATACGCGGCGCCCGCGGCCGTCAGCGCGGTGAGCAGCCCCGGCTCGCTCGCGACCAGCACGGCGAGCCCGGCGGCCGCGAGGACCGTGTGCAGCGCGTATCCGGTGACCAGGCCTGCCACCGCCGTCACCGGGGAGCGGTCGCGCAGCCCGGCGGAGATCGCGCACGCCCAGTCGGCGCCCGGCACGCAGACGAGGAGCAGGTCGATGGCGAGGAAGGAGAGGAGCAGTCCGGAGTCCATGGTGGCGACATTAGGTGGGAATGGCTCGAAAGTGTTGTCGAAGTTTGCCCATGATCGGCCCTTGTGAGGGAAGATCTGCCCCATGGACGACGTGGACAGAAAGATTCTTGCCGAGCTCCAGCAGGACGGGCGGCTGACCGTGACCGAGCTGGCCGCGCGGGTGCGGCTCAGCGTCTCGCCGTGCCACCGGCGGCTGCGGGAGCTGGAGCGGGCCGGTGCCATCAGCGGGTACCGGGCCGTCGTGGAGCCGGCCGCCGTCGGGCTGAACTTCGAGGCGCTGGTCTTCGTCTCCATGCGCCAGGAGGACCGGGACACGGTCGCCGAGTTCGAGCGGGCGCTCGCGGACATCCCCCATGTGCTGGACGCGCAGCGGCTGTTCGGCGAGCCCGACTATCTGCTGCGGGTGGCCACCGCCGACCTCGCCGCCTTCCAGGGGCTGTACGACGAGCGGCTCGCGACCCTGCCGGGGGTGCAGCGCCTCACCTCGACGCTGGTGATGAAGCACGTGGTGCGGGACCGGCCCCTGCCCGCTTAGGGCAGGACCGGCCGCGGCCCGCACCGGGTGAGCGGCGCATGCTGCGGTGTGTGGCCCAAGTGCCGTGTTCTGGCGCTGAGTTCACGCTACGAACTGTGAATCGCTGTGGTACACCGGAAAGTGGATCGACGGATCGGCGGATCGGCGAACGGGGGAGCGGACATGACCGGCGAGTACATAACGGTGATGGTGGGCGGGACGGAGATCCTGGTGGAGGCTGCTCCGGTGCGCGTGTCGGGCTCGGAGCCGACGGCCGCGGATCCTGGGCGTCTCGCCGGGCGCGTACGAGATGCCTTCGAGCAGGCACAGTCGGCGATCGTGGGAATCGCGCAGTCCACGGTGACGGCGATGCAAGGGGCGGGCCAGGCGGTCAAACCGGACTCGATGGAGGTGGAGTTCGCGCTGAAGTTCTCCGCCAAGGGGGACGTCATCCTGGCCGGGGCCGCCGGTGAGGCGGCGCTCAGGGTGAAGTTCACCTGGGACGGGAGGGACGCGCAACAGCAGAACAGCGAGGAGCCCGAGGGCGAGGCGGCGTGACGCCCGTGCCAGGCGGTCTCCCCGGCTATCTGGGACGCATCCTGCACCCGTCCGCCGACATCTCCGCGGGCACCTGCTTCCAACTCGCGCCGGGCGTTCTCGCCACCGCCTTCCACGTACTTCAGCCATACGGCCCCACCCCGGGCGCCGTGGTGCGCTTCGCGCCGCTGGCGGGCGGGCCGCCGTCCACGGCCACGGTCGAGCGGGTCGATCAACGGCACGACCTGGCCGTGCTGCGCACCGACAGCCCGCTTCCCGCATGCGTGCGGCGGGTGGTGCCGACGGAGACGGAACTACCCGGCCTGGAGGTGATCGTCGAGGGCTTCGGGGACGTCCCCGAGCCCGACGGGCGCGGCTACCGGCACATGCTCGCGATCGGGGAATGGCAGGGCGTCACCGAGCGGGACGACGGAGTCGGACAGGGAGTCAGGCGCGGTCGGTTCAACTCCCGGGACGGGCTGCTCGGCATGAGCGGCGCCCCGGTGCGCCGACGCTCCGACGACGCGGTCGTCGGTGTGGTCAGCGCCCGGTACAACAGTGCGGACGGTCGATTACGGGACACGGTGTGGACGGCCTGGACCGAGGATCTCGCCGCGCTCGCGCCCCGGGAGCTGTCCTGGTTCTCCCCGCATCTGCGCACCCATGAGCAGGTGCTGCGGGACCTGCACGGCAAGGAGCAGTACCTCACCACGCTGGACTACGTCAGCCCCGACTCGCACAGCCCGGCCTCCCCGACCCGGCTGATGGACCTGCTCGACGCCCAGTACCTGCCGGGCGGTCACGGAGAGCCGCGGCGTGGCGTGCTGCTGGAGGGCGCCGCCGGAGCCGGCAAGACCCGTACCTGCCATGAGGTCGCGGAGCGAGCCCTGCGGCAGCAGCCGGACGGCTCCTGGCTGGTCCTGCACGCGGAGTCCGGGTCGGCCGTGACGGCCGAGCATCTGGTACAGGCGGCGCTGGCACACGCCCGCGTCGCCGACGCCGAACGCGTTCTGCTCGTCCTCGACTACCTCGACAGCTACTCCAAGCTCTCGCTGTCGGGCCTGCAACGGGAACTCCAGACCCAGGACCAGGAAGGACGTGTGGCGTGCCTGGCCTCGGCCCGGCCCGGTGCGCTCCCGCGGTCGGTGGAGCAGGTCTTCACCCCGGTGTCCCTGGAGGACGGGGAGGAGTACCGCACCAGGGTGGCATCCGCGATCTTCCAGAAGGTCGCCCCGGGGGCATGGAACCGGTGGGGACGGGACCAGCTGGTGGCGTTGTGCAGCGACCGGCCGGTCTTCGCCCTGCTGATCGGGCGGGCGCTGGAGGAGCAGGCGAAGATCCGACGGGACGCCCCCGACCTCTCCGGTCTGCGGCGCGGCGAACTCTTCGGCTGGCTCTGGCGACAGCTGGAGCGCGACTTCCACGCCCCGACCGTCGCGGACCGGCAAACGGGCCAGTCCCGGCCGGCCGTCCGGCTGCTGGCTTCCAGCGTGGCCGTGCTGGCCTGCCCGCAGGACGAGTCCGCCGTCGTGGAGTCGGCGGTGGGCCGGGCGCTGGACAACCGTGCCGACACACAGTTCGCGCACAGTGCCCGTGACGTGGTCGTCACGCTGCATAGGCAGTCCTGGCTGGTCGGCAGCGGTGACCGGCTCGAACTGGTCCACGACATCGTCGCGGACGGCCTGCTCGACGCGACGCTGACGCCTCGGGACACCTTCCAGAGCCGGACCGCGGAGGAACTGCTCGACGCGCTGTGCGACGACGGGCCGGTGTTCGCCCAGGCTGTGCGGCATCTCGCCCGCTGGACCACCGACCAGCCGGAGCATCGGCGGGCCGACACGGAGGCCGCCTGTGCCGCATGGCTGGAGAAGCGGGCGGACCAGGTCCGCGACCTGCTCACCTCCGACGCCGGCGCCGTGACCGCGTTCGACCTGATGGCCTACAGCCCCTGGCAGGCGGGCGTGATCCAGCACTGGGACGAGCTGGTCGAGCCGTGGCTGGGCCGGATCAGCGGCGAGCGGCCCGCCGCCCTGCCCGAGGCCCTCGCCCCAGCCGTCGACAAGATTGACGGGCCGGTGCCGCGCCGCCTTCTCGACGCCGCCCTGACCTGCCTCGAATCCCAGCCGCAGGCCGAGGAGACGGGCCTCTTGCTCCAGGCACTGGTGCATGCGGAGGGCCTGGAGCGGGACCAGCTGGACATCGTCGCCTCCCACGTGCAGGCCTGGGCGGGCCGCCACAAGGGCGATCGGCGCTCCGTCCATCTGCTGGGCGCCGCTCTGTCCCGCCAGGACCTGACACCCCAGGCCGCCCGGCCGCTGGTGAAGGCGGCACGGCAGTGGATACGCCGAAACCCGGCGCACCCGGCCGGCTCGGTCGTGCTGGCCCCGCTGCTCATCCGCGAGGAGCCCGGCAGTGCCGGCGGCAAGACGGTGATCGACGCCGGGCTCACCTGGGTCGTACGTCAGGCCGGCAACCCTGGTATCTCGTTCGTGCTGAAGCATGTCCTGCGACGTACGGACCTGGGCAGGCACCGGGACCGGGCCGTCGGCCTCGCCCTGGCGTGGTTGCGCGCTCACCAGGCGCGGTGGAGTGATCAGCGGGCGCGGCGGCGCGCTCACCACTCGCTCGCGAGCGCATCCTTCGTCCTGCGCCCCCTGCTGCGCATGGATCTCGCCCCCGACGAGGCACGCGAGACGGTCAGGTACACGAAGAAGTGGCTGGACGCGAGCCAACCGGAACGGCACGTGTTCGTCCTCGGCGCCCTCGTGCGCTGGGACGAGGCGGCCGTCGAAACCGTCACCGAGCTGCTGCTCAGCGAACGGCTGCTGCCCGAGGACCGGAGATTCCTGCTGCAGGACCTCCTGCGCGAGGACCTGCCGCAGCCGCTCGACCGGCACGTCGTCGACGCGACGCTCGACTGGCTGCGCGACCACGGCACGGGACCTGATTCACTCCTGCACCATCTGCTGCTGTGCCGCATCGAACCGGACGACGACGCCTGGGCCGCCGCGTCCCGTATGGCCCTGCGGTGGCTGAAGCTGCCGCACGGGACCGGCGCGGACGCCAGCTTCCTGCTGGACGACCTGCTCACCAAGGACTTCGGCCCCGCTGACACCACCCGGCTGGCCCTGGACTGGCTTGAGCTGCCCGGCGCCGACGCGCGCGCCAGCTATGTCCTGCGGCCCCTGCTGTGGAACCACGGGCGGCTCGGCGAGGACAGCGCCGCACGGCTGGTGGACCTCGCTCTGAGCTGGATCCGGACACACGCGGGGGACCATGAGGCGGGGTTCGTCCTGGAGCCGCTGCTCCTCCTGCGGCCCCTCGACGAGAGCCAGGCCGCCCGCGCCGTGCAGGCCGCCGACACCTGGCTGCGGGCCCATGGGACGATCCCCAGCGCCGACCGGGTACGCAGCCCGCTGCTGGAGTTGTTGGAGAGACTGCTCGCCAAACCAGGTCCCGGTCCCCGCTGCGCCGTCGCCATCACCCCCGCCACGTTGCACCACGCCCGGCAGGGCCGTCGTGCCGTGCCTCTCCTCATCGGTCTGCTGTACGGGGTGCCGAGCGGAACGCGGGAGCGGACGGAGGTGATCGACGGCGCGCTCGACTGGCTGGCCCAGCAGAATTCGCTGGCCAAGAGTTCCAGCAGGATCTTCAAGCACCTGTTCGCGCAGCGCGACCTCGACGAGCAGCGGCTGGCCCGCGGCGCCACACTGTTCCTTGAGCGGCTGGGCCATCAGCCGACGTCGTCCTACGCGGCGCTGCCGCTGGCCGAGCTGCTGCGGCACACCGCTCCCGCGCCCTGGCGTGCCACGGCCGTCACCCTGGCCCTGTCCTGGCTGTCCGAGAACACCCGCCGGCTCCCCACGGGCGAGGTGCTGGCCACGCTGCTGCTCGATCCGGATCCGCCCGGCGCCCGCCGGGCCGAGGTACGCGACTTCGCGGCGGCGTGGCTGGAGGCGACCGAACCCGGGGAGTGGCGGCGGGCGCTCGTCATCGAGGCGCTGGCCGCGCAGCCGAGGCCCGAAGCGGAAGCGGGCGGTGGTCCACTGGTGTGAACCACCGCCCGCGAGACAGGACTTGGGTGCCGACCGGCCGATGGGCGACCGCCGGGTGCTACCTCGTCGGCTTCTTGCCGGTCACGCCCAGGTGGACCAACAGGGCCAGGTTCGGCTTCAGTTCGGCCTGTTTGACGCCCCAGGTCTGGAAGCCCTTCTGGTGCGAGGCCACCGCCGCGAGCATCGCGACGATCGAGCCCGCCATCGCGGCCGGGTTGACGTCCTTGTCGACCTTGCCCTTGGCCTGCAACTGAGTGACCGCTTCGGTCAGGGAGTTGTTGACCGAGTTCAGGATCTTCATACGGATCTTGTAGAAGCGTTTGTCGCCCTCGGACGCGCCGAGGTCGACGACCCGCAGGATCGCGTCGTTCCGGCGCCAGAACTCCAGGAATCCGTCCACGAGTTCCTGCGCGGTCTGCCAGCCCGCCTTGCCGACCCAGCTGCGGCCCTCGACGAGCTCGGTCAACCCGGCTCCCTCGGTGGCCATTTGCTCGGCGATCTCCAGGACGGCGCCCTCGACGTCCGGGAAGTACTGGTAGAAGGTCGCGGGCGAAGTGCCCGCCTTCCGGGCGACATCGATGACTTTGACGTCCCGGTAGGGGGAGGAGCTGAGCATCTCGCTGAGGCAGTCGAGCAGCTTCTGCCGGGTCGCCTGCCCACGCCGGCCGGCCACGCGGCCGTCGACGGTACGCACTTGTCCTGTCATGTCGTCAGCTTACCGAGGCGTGATCGGGGCGCGATTCGGCCGACTGCAAATGGGGTGCATGAGTATGCGGAGGCTGGTGTGCCTGGTCTGCGCGCCGCACAAGACGCCGTTACTTTTGCCGCATGGCCGAAAACAGGGCATCCACGAACGGAACGGGATACCCGGAGGGCGTTCCGTGCTGGGTCGACGCACAGCTACCCGATGTGGCGGCGGGCAAGCGGTTCTACGGTGAGCTCTTCGGGTGGGACTTCGAGGAGGCGTACGACTCCACCGTGTGGGCGCTCCTCGACGGTGACCGCGTCGCCGCGCTCGCGCGCAAGCCGGACGGGCGGCTGCCCACCGTGTGGACGGTGTACTTCGCCACCCCGGACGCCCGGGCCCTGGGGGAGCGGATCCGTGCGGCGGGCGGGCAGGTGGTCGTCCCGCCCGTGCGGATGGGGGACGGGCTCGGCTCCGCCGCGCTGGTCACCGATCCCGAGGGCGCCGTCTTCGCGCTCTGGGAGGCGGACAGTCACCAGGGCTTCGGGCGACGGCACGAGACCGGCACCTTCGCCTGGGCGCAGCTGTACGCCCGGGACACCGAGGCGGCCAACGCCTTCTACGGCGAGCTCTTCGCCGACGCCCTGTTCGGGCCGGACGCCAAGCCCGACTTCGGCCGCGCGGCCGTCTCCGAGGTCTTCTCGGCGATGATGCCGCCCCATTTCGTCGTCCACTTCCGGGTGGAGTCCTGCGCACAGACCCTCGGCGCGGTGAACCGGCTCGGCGGGCGGGTCCAGGTGCCGCCCTTCGAAACGTCGTACGGCACGGTCGCCGTGGTCACCGACGACCAGGGGGCGTCGTTCGCCGTCCTGGAGCGCTGACCGCCCTCCTGACCCCTGCGTCCGGCCCCCTTCGGCCGCTCTTCCGCGTCCCACTATGCGAACCGGCGCTTTCGCCGTACGGCGGGCTGTGGTTTTGTCCCAAGACACCCCGTTCCGCCCTCGGGTTCGCAACCGCGCCCCGAGACAGGAAGAATCAGGGTGCGTGCCGCCGAGGCGGTGCGGTGGTGAGACGCTGCACGGGGTCGCGTACATATGTGGGTGACGGGGCCCGTACGGGGAGGTGGCAGGCAGAGTGGTGGATCAGCTGACGCAGCACGATCCGCGCAGGATCGGGCCGTTCGAGGTGCTCGGACGGCTGGGTGCCGGCGGCATGGGGCTGGTCTATCTCGCGCGCTCGGCTTCGGGCCGGCGCGTGGCGATCAAGACCGTCCGTACGGAGCTCGCCGAGGACCAGCTGTTCCGCGTCCGCTTCACCCGTGAGGTGGAGGCGGCCCGGGCGGTCTCCGGCTTCTACACGGCCGCGGTCGTCGACGCCGACCCGCGCGCCGCCGTGCCGTGGCTGGCCACCGCGTACGTCCCCGCGCCCTCGCTCGAAGAGATAGTGAACGAGTGCGGGCCGCTCCCGGCCCAGGCGGTGCGCTGGCTGGCGGCGGGTGTCGCGGAGGCCCTCCAGTCCATTCACGGCGCCGGTCTCGTCCACCGCGACCTGAAGCCGTCCAACGTGCTCGTGGTCGAGGACGGCCCCCGCGTCATCGACTTCGGTATCGCGTCCGGCGTTTCGAACACCCGTTTGACGATGACCAACGTCGCCGTCGGTACGCCCGCCTACATGTCGCCGGAGCAGGCGAAGGACTCCCGCAGCGTGACCGGCGCGAGCGATGTCTTCTCGCTCGGCTCGATGCTGGTGTTCGCCGCCACCGGACACCCCCCGTTCCACGGTGCCAACCCGGTCGAGACCGTCTTCATGCTGCTCCGCGAGGGTCCGGACCTCGAAGGCCTCCCGGACGAGCTGCGCCCGCTCATCGAGTCCTGTATGCAGATGGAGGCCACGGCCCGCCCCAACCCGGCCGACCTCCAGGCCCAGCTGGCGCCCCACCTCTTCGGCTCCGGCTCCGACGACAGCGGTACGGCGTCGGCGTGGCTGCCCGAGCGGGCGGTCGGCCTGATCGAGTCGCGCAGAGGCGGCCGCCCGGCGACAAAGCCCTCGCCGTCCTCCGGCCGCAGCGGAGGCGGCCGCGTCGCCCCCGCGCCGCTGCCGCCCCCGCCCCCGCACGACCCGGTCGTCCCTGGCCCGCAGCCCTCGCCCGTCCCGGTCGGCGCCCCCGACACCGGCCCGGTCCGGCTGGCCGGCGCCGCCGTCCCCATCGGCCCCGGCCCCCGCGTCGCCGACGCCCGCGCCGCCGCCATGCAGGCGCCCCCGCCCGAGGCGGGCCTCGTCGCCTCCTGGTCCAAACCCCGCCCCGGCGTCAACGGCACCGACCCCGCCGTAGGCCCTGCCGTACCCGCGCCGCCACCCACGCCCCCGGAGCCCGCGGCCGGCTGGCGGCCCTGGCGTTTCCGCATGTCGAACGACGTCTGGGGCACCCCCTCCGTCGCCGACGACCTCGTCTACGTCACCTCCTTCGAGGTGCACGCCCTCGACGTGGCCACCGGCCGCCGCCGCTTCAAGACCCGGGACGTCGCCTGGTCGATGGCGGTCGCTGACGGCCGTATCCACGCCTCCGACGGCCCGACCCTGTTCGCCCTGGACTGCCGTGAGGGCGCGGACCTGTGGCGGCTCCAGACGGACGCCTGGGTGTACTCCCTCAAGGCCGAGCGGGGCACGGTCATCACCGGCACGCGCGGCGGCGGCGTCCAGGCCTGGGAGGCCTCGAACGGGCAGAAGCTGTGGGAGCTCACCGGGGCGCAGTCCGACTTCGAGTCCCCGGAGGCCGGGCCGGCGCTGCACGACGGCACCGTGTACGTCTGGCAGGACGCCCGGCTGAAGGCCCTGGACGCCCGGACGGGCGACGAGCGCTGGTCGTACCCGATCGGCGACGCCGCCTCCTGCGGCGGGGTGCCGGTGCGGGTGGCGCAGGCGCACGACGGCTATGTGTACGTCTCGGCCGGGACGCGGGCGCTCGCACTCGACGTGGTGAGCGGCCTGGTCCGCTGGCACTTCGAGGCCCCGGCGGTCTTCCTGTGCCCGCCGACCTTCGTGCCGGGCCCCGCGGTGACCGGCGGCGGGGTGTACCTCGCCGACTACCTCGGCACGGTCTACGCCCTGGACGCCACCGACGGCCGCGACCGCTGGCGTATCGCCACGGAGTCGCGTTCCTCGATCGAGCCCGTGCTGGTGGCTGCCGGTCATGTCCACGTCGGCAGCGGCAAGGGCCTGTACACCCTGGACGCGGTCACGGGGACGCCGAAGTGGCGCTTTCAGGCGGGCGGCGACATCGTGGGCGCCCCCGCGGTGGCGGAGGGCCGGATCCACTTCGGCTCCACCGACCATCTCCTCTACACCCTGAAGGCGGACGACGGCCGCCTGCGCTGGAAGCTCGCCACGGGCGGGGAGATCACCGGGTCGCCGGTGGTGCGGGACGGGGTGGTGTACGCGTGCAGCAAGGACCGGTGCGTGTACGCGCTGGACGCGGAGAAAGGCACGGGTACGGCGCGCTCCGCTGGGTAGTGCGGGTGGGTGGTGCCGGGTTCGGTGCGTGTTCGGGTGCTGCGCCGTTGTGACTGGGCGCGCGGCTCCCCGCGCCCCTGGGGGTGGGCCCCCCCCGGCGGGGGCCCCCCCGGAAAAAGGGGGCCGGACGAGGGGCGGAGAAAAAGAGCAGCACAC
>CBFGZZ010000172.1:0-17936 GCA_965653385.1 uncultured Streptomyces sp.
CGAATGCCTTCGTTCGAATGTCCGGACAAAACATTGACAGGCCTCCCCCAGCAGGGCTACAAAGCCCTGGAGGGCCGACCCGCGCAGTCGGCAGTACAGCCGCGACGAGGGAGACCGAGGGACACCGATGGCGTACGACCTGATCACCATGGGCCGGATCGGCGTGGACCTCTACCCGCTGCAGACCGGCGTCCCGCTGCCGCAGGTCACGTCCTTCGGCAAATTCCTCGGCGGCTCGGCGACGAACGTCGCGGTCGCCGCGGCCCGCCTGGGACGCCGTACCGCGGTGATCACCCGCACCGGCGACGACCCCTTCGGCACCTACCTCCACGAGGCCCTGCGGGGCTTCGGCGTCGACGACCGCTGGGTCACCCCGGTCCCCGGACTGCCTACCCCGGTCACCTTCTGCGAGGTCTTCCCGCCGGACGACTTCCCCCTCTACTTCTACCGGCAGCCCAAGGCCCCGGACCTGGAGATCGACGCCCACGAGCTGGACCTCGACGCCATCCGCGACGCCCGGATCTTCTGGATCACCGGCACCGGACTGAGTGAGGAGCCCAGCCGTACGGCGACGCTCGCGGCCCTCGCGCACCGCGCCAAGTCCGGTACGACGGTCTTCGACCTCGACTGGCGCCCCATGTTCTGGAACGACCCGGACGCGGCCCGCCCCTTCTACGCGGAGGCGCTCAAGCACACCACCGTCGCAGTCGGCAACCTCGACGAGGTGGAGGTCGCCACCGGCGTGCGCGAACCGCACGCCGCTGCCCGCGCCCTCCTCGACGCCGGTGTCGAGGTCGCGGTCGTCAAGCAGGGCCCCAAGGGCGTCCTCGCCGTCAACAGCAAGGGCGACCAGGCCGAGGTCCCGCCGCTGCCCGTGAACGTGCTCAACGGACTCGGCGCCGGTGACGCCTTCGGCGGCTCCCTCTGCCACGGGCTGCTCGAGGGCTGGGACCTGGAGAAGATCATGCGGCACGCCAACGCCGCCGGAGCCATCGTCGCCTCCCGTCTGGAGTGCTCCTCCGCCATGCCGACGCCGGACGAGATCGAGGCCGCCATCGCCGCGGGGGCCGTCAAGTGACCGTCGACATCGCGGAACTCGTCCGCACCCGCACCCGGCACCCCGAGGCGATAGCGGAGGCCGCCGCCCGGCGCGTACGCAGGCCTCTCATCGAGGGCAGCGGCCGCCTGATGATCGTCGCCGCCGACCACCCGGCCCGCGGCGCGCTCGGCGTCGGCGGCCGCGGCCTGGCCATGGCCAACCGCGCCGACCTGCTGGAACGCCTCTGCCTCGCCCTGTCCCGCCCCGGCGTCGACGGCGTCCTCGCCACCGCCGACATCCTCGACGACCTGCTGCTGCTCGGCGCGCTCGACGGCAAGGTCGTCATGGGGTCGATGAACCGCGGCGGCCTGCAGGGCGCCAGCTTCGAGCTGGACGACCGTTTCACCGGCCACCGCGCCGAGGACATCGAGCGCCTCGGCTTCGACGCCGGCAAGCTGCTCCTGCGCGTCGACTACGACGACCCGGGCTCCCTCACCACCCTGGAGTCCACCGCCCGCGCCATCGACGACATGGCGGCGCGCCGACTCCCGGTCTTCGTCGAGCCGTTCCTCAGCCGCCGCACCCCCGAGGGGAAGGTCACCAACGACCTGTCCGCCGAGGCCGTCACCAAGTCCATCGCCATCGCCTCGGGCCTCGGCGGCACCTCCGCCTACACCTGGCTGAAGCTGCCGGTCACCGAGAACCCCGACGACATGGCCGAGGTCATGGCGACCTCCACGCTGCCCGCCGTACTCCTCGGCGGCGAGGTCGGCGGCTCCGCGGAGGAACAGGCCGGGGCATACGAGAAGTGGCGGGGCGCCCTCCAACTGCCCACCGTGCAGGGCCTGGTGGTGGGCCGTTCGCTGCTCTACCCGGCCGACGGGGACGTTGCCGCCGCGGTGGACACTGCCGTAGGACTGCTGTGAGGTCGCCATGACCACGAGCCGTACGTTCCACCCACAGAACGCCTCCGGCGCGGGAAGCCGCTTTGCTTTGGCAGGAGCGAAGTGCGAGCGAAGACTCCCCGCCCGCTACGGCCCCGCGCCGGAGGTCCCCGACCCGGTACATCGAGTCGAACGAGGCGGCTGAGGCGTACGGGGCGGCTGAGCCGTAAGGAAGTGGCGGATCTGCTTCCATCCGGACCACACGGAGGTAACCGATGACCTCAACGACGAGGCTCACGGTCGCACAGGCGCTCGTCCGCTTCCTGTCCGCCCAGTACACCGAGCGCGACGGCGTACGGCGCCGCCTGATCGGCGCCACCTGGGGCATCTTCGGCCACGGCAACGTCGCCGGGATCGGCCAGGCGCTCGTCGAGTACGGCGATGTCATGCCCTACCACCAGGGCCGCAACGAGCAGGCGATGGTGCACGCGGCGGTCGGTTACGCGCGCCAGTCGAACCGCCTCTCCACGCACGCCGTGACCACCTCCATCGGCCCCGGCGCGACCAACCTCGTCACCGGCGCCGCGCTCGCGACCGTCAACCACCTCCCGGTCCTGCTCCTCCCCGGCGACATCTTCGCCACCCGCCCCGCCGACCCGGTCCTCCAGCAGCTCGAAGTGCCGTACGCCGGCGATGTGTCGGTCAACGACTGTCTGCGGCCGGTGTCGAGGTACTTCGACCGGATCACCCGCCCGGAATCCCTGATTCCGTCAGCTCTCCAAGCCATGCGGGTCCTCACCGACCCCGTGGAGACCGGCGCCGTCACGCTCGCGCTGCCCCAGGACGTCCAGGCCGAGGCGTACGACTGGCCCGACGACCTCTTCGCCGAGCGCACCTGGGTCGTACGGCGGCCGGGTGCCGACCCGACCGAACTCGCCGAGGCCGTACGGGCGATCAGGTCCGCCGGCAGGCCCCTGGTCATCGCGGGCGGCGGCGTCCACCACAGTCGCGCCGAGGAGGCGCTCGCCGAGTTCGCCGAGGCCACCCGCATCCCGGTCGCCGCCACCCAGGCCGGCAAGGGCTCCCTGCGCTTCGACCACCCCCAGGACGTCGGAGGCGTGGGCCACACCGGTACGGCGACGGCGGACGAACTCGCCCGCACCGCCGACCTGGTGATCGGCGTCGGCACCCGCTACACCGACTTCACCACCGCCTCCGGCACCCTCTTCGCCGGCGACGGCGTCCGCTTCCTCAACCTCAACATCGCGTCCTACGACGGCCACAAGCTCGCCGGGATGCCCCTGATCGCGGACGCCCGCAGCGGGCTGATGGAGCTGACCGCGGCGCTGGACATGCACGCCTACCGGGTCCCCGCCTCCTACGTCACCGAGTACACCGAGGACAAGGAGCGCTGGGAGCAGCGCGTCGACGCCTGCTACGAGGCCGACGAACCGGACGTACGGCCGACGCAGCAGCAGGTGCTGGGCGTCCTGGACGCTCTGGTGGACGAGTCGGACGTGATCATCAACGCGGCCGGCTCCCTCCCCGGCGACCTGCACAAACTGTGGCGGGCGCGCTCGCGCGACCAGTACCACCTGGAGTACGGCTACTCCTGCATGGGCTACGAGATCCCGGCCGCGATCGGCGTGCGGCTGGCGGCCCCGGACCGGCCTGTCTGGGCGCTGGTCGGCGACGGCACGTATCTGATGATGCCGACGGAGATCGTGACCGCCGTGCAGGAGGGGATCGCGATCAAGGTGTTGCTGGTGCAGAACCACGGGTACGCGTCCATCGGCGGACTGTCGGAGGAGACCGGCGCCGAGCGCTTCGGCACGGCGTACCGCCACCGCGCGGAGGACGGCACCTTCACGGGCGCGCCGCTCCCCGTCGACCTGGCCGCCAACGCCGCCAGCCTGGGCATGCGGGTGCTGCGCGCGAAGACCGTGAGCGACCTGCGCGAGGTGCTCGCCGAGGCCCGCACGGCCGACACTCCCACTTGTGTCTACGTCGAGACCCAAACGGCAGACACAGTGTCGGGCGCGCCGCCCGCGCAGGCCTGGTGGGATGTTCCCGTGGCCGAGACCGCGAGCCGAGCGTCCGCGGTCAAGGCCCGTGAGCTGTACGAACGGCACGTCTCGACCCGACGCCGCCACTTGTGAAGGAGTTACTGGGCATGACGAAGATCGTCAACCACTGGATCGGCGGCAAGACCGCCGAAGGCGCGTCGGGCACGTTCGGGCCGGTCACCGACCCGGCCACCGGCGCGGTCACGACGAAGGTCGCGTTCGCCTCGGTCGACGAGGTGGACGCCGCGGTCGCCGCCGCCAAGGAGGCGTACCTGACCTGGGGCCAGTCCTCGCTGGCCCAGCGCACCTCGATCCTGTTCAAGTTCCGGGCGCTGCTGGACGCCAACCGGGACGCCATCGCCGAGCTGATCACCGCCGAGCACGGCAAGGTGCACTCCGACGCCCTCGGTGAGGTCGCCCGCGGCCTGGAGATCGTCGACCTCGCGTGCGGCATCAACGTGCAGCTGAAGGGTGAGCTGTCGACGCAGGTCGCGAGCCGTGTCGACGTCTCGTCGATCCGGCAGCCGCTGGGTGTCGTCGCGGGCATCACGCCGTTCAACTTCCCGGCGATGGTCCCGATGTGGATGTTCCCGATCGCCATCGCGTGCGGCAACACCTTCGTGCTCAAGCCGAGCGAGAAGGACCCGTCGGCCTCGATCAAGATCGCCGAGCTGCTGTCGGAGGCCGGTCTGCCGGACGGCGTCTTCAACGTCGTGCACGGCGACAAGGTGGCCGTCGACCGCCTCCTGGAGCACCCGGACGTCAAGGCGGTCTCCTTCGTCGGCTCGACGCCGATCGCCCGCTACATCCACACCACCGCCTCCGCCAACGGCAAGCGCGTCCAGGCGCTGGGCGGCGCCAAGAACCACATGCTGGTCCTCCCGGACGCAGACCTCGACGCGGCCGCCGACGCCGCCGTGAGCGCCGCGTACGGCTCGGCGGGCGAGCGCTGCATGGCCATCTCGGCGGTCGTCGCGGTCGGCTCGATCGGCGACGAGCTGGTGGAGAAGATCCGCGAGCGCGCCGAGAAGATCAAGATCGGTCCCGGCAACGATCCGACCTCCGAGATGGGCCCGCTGATCACCGCCGTCCACCGCGACAAGGTGGCCTCGTACGTCACCGGCGCCGCGGCCGAGGGCTGCGAGGTCGTCCTCGACGGCACCGGCTACACCGTCGACGGGTTCGAGGACGGTCACTGGATCGGCATCTCACTGCTCGACAAGGTGCCCACCACCGCGAAGGCGTACCAGGACGAGATCTTCGGCCCGGTGCTGTGCGTGCTGCGCGCCGAGACCTACGAGGACGGCGTGGCGCTGATCAACGGCTCGCCGTTCGGCAACGGCACCGCGATCTTCACCCGGGACGGCGGCGCCGCCCGCCGCTTCCAGCTGGAGATCGAGGCCGGCATGGTCGGCGTGAACGTCCCGATCCCGGTCCCCGTCGGCTACCACAGCTTCGGCGGCTGGAAGGACTCGCTCTTCGGCGACCACCACATCTACGGCAACGACGGCACGCACTTCTACACCCGCGGCAAGGTCGTCACCACCCGTTGGCCCGACCCGGCGGACGCCCCGTCCGGAGTCGACCTCGGCTTCCCGCGCAACCACTGACGCACCGACCCGAGCGTCTGGGGCCGTCCGGATCGCGGACGGCCCCATTTTTTTGCGGGCCCGCGCTGCGGTTCCCGCATGCTCGAAAGTCGTGCTGTACACGGCTCTGACGCAACGTTAACACGCGTCAGAAGGCCTTCCGGCAACGAATTCCGTAGCTAATCAGCCATTGACGTGACGGTTTCCGTCAATGTTGCATCCACCTCGTGACCGACACCCTCACCTCTGTCGAGGGCGCCGTCGTCGAGGCGCCGGACGTCCTCCAGGACAGCCCTCAGGACAGCCCCCAAAAGCTCAAGCGCTCGATCGGCGTGGTCGGCGGCACGCTGCTCACGCTCTCCTGCGTCACCCCGGCGTCCACCCTCTTCGTGGTCGTCCCCGACCTGTTCGGCTCGCTCGGCACCGCCACCGCCCTGACGATCGCCCTCGGCTCGCTGCTCTGTATCGCCGTGGCGTTCTGCTACTCCGAGCTGGGCACCCTCATCCCCAGTGCGGGCGGCGAGTACGCGATGGTGTCCACGCTTGCCGGACGGCTGGCGGGCTGGCTGGTCTTCGTGCTCTCCCTGCTGGTCGTCATGATCGTCCCGCCGGTGATCGCGATGGGCACGGCCGACTACCTCGCCCCGATCGTCGACCTGGACCCGTCGATGACCGGCGCCGCCGTCATGCTGCTCGCCACCCTCGCCGGCCTGCTCGACCTGCGCGCCAACGCATGGATCACCGGCGTCTTCCTGGTCCTGGAGGTCATCGCGGCGGCCGTCGTGGCGGTACTGGGCTTCGCCCACGCCGAGCGCGGACCCGGCAGCCTCGTCTCGATGGAGGTGGCCGGCGCGGACGGCCGTACGGACGGCGTGACGGCCCTGCTGGTCGTCTCCGGACTCGCCATCGCGCTCTTCGTCACCCAGGGCTTCTCGACCGCTGTCTACCTCTCCGAGGAACTGGAGAACCCGCGCCGCAACGTCGCCCGCACCGTCCTCGCCACCCTCGCGATCTCCGCCGTGATCATCCTGGTGCCGGTCGTCGCCATCACCCTGGGCGCGTCGGACATCGGCGAACTCACCGGCGGCGACATCGGCACCATGGTCACCGCCTGGTCCAACTCCGCGGTCGGCACCTTCGTCAGCCTCTGCGTGGCCCTCGCGATCATCAACGCCGGCATCGTCATGGTCATCCAGAACTCCCGCGTCCTGTTCGCCTCGGCCCGCGACAAGGCCTGGCCCACCCCGGTCAACAGCCTCCTCGCCAAGCTCGGCCGCTTCGGCTCCCCCTGGGTGGCCACCCTCGCGGTCGGCATCCCCGGCGCCGTCCTCTGCTTCGTCAACCTCGACACCCTGTACGGCATCACGGGCGTCTCGGTGACGGGGATGTACCTGCTGGTCGCGGTCGCCGCGCTGCTGTCCCGCCGCGGCGCCCACCACCACGTACCGGCATGGCGCATGCCGTTGTGGCCGGCGATGCCGATCCTGCTGATCGCGGTGCTGGTGTACATCCTGAGCCAACAGGAGATGAGGTATCTGCTGTGGACGGGCGGCATCACGGCGGTGGCGACCCTGTACTGGGCCCTGTACCTCCGCCCCCGAAGGGCATCGCGCTGGCTGGTATCAATCCCGGCAGAGGAGACCCCCTGAGGGGCGCGGGGAACTGCGCGATCAACCCCCACGCACCCGCACCCGGCAGGCCACAGAAAGCCCCGAGCTCTCCCTCGCCGTACCACGAACGCGGTAGACAAACCCCCCGCCGTACCCCCACGGAAGGGGCCGGGATTCAGCCCTCGGTCGATAACTGACCGACAGCTTCACCCCGTACCGTTGAAACATGGATCTTCGACTGCCCGGCCTGCGCGGGCGCGTACGGAGGCCGCGCCGGTGGATCGCCGGCGCGGCCTCCGTCGTCGTCCTCGCCGGGGCCGGGACATGGACCGCCGTCGCCGACGACGACCCGCCCGCGGTGCGCCGCGCCGACCGCGTCATGGACATGGGCGACGGGGTACGCATCGACACCTCGTACTTCACGACCGCCGGAAGTGAGCGCCGCCCCGCCGTCCTCCTCGCGCACGGCTTCGGCGGCAGCAAGGGCGACGTACGCCAGCAGGCCCAGGACCTGGCCCGGGACGGCTACGCCGTGCTGACCTGGTCGGCCCGCGGCTTCGGGAAGTCGACCGGCAAGGTCGGCCTGAACGATCCGAAGGGCGAGGTCGCCGACGTATCCAAGCTGCTCGACTGGCTGGCGAAGCAGCCCCAGGTCGAGCTCGACAAGGCCGGCGACCCGCGGGTGGGCATGGCGGGCGGCTCCTACGGCGGCGCGATCTCGCTGCTGGCCGCCGGGCACGACGACCGCGTCGACGCCATCGCCCCGGCGATCACGTACTGGAACCTCTCGGACGCGCTGTTCCCGAACGGCGTCTTCAAGAAGCTCTGGGCGGGAATCTTCGTCAACTCGGCGGGCGGCTGCGACAAGTTCGAGACGCGGATCTGCGAGATGTACGAGCGGGTCGCGGAGTCCGGAACCCCGGACGCGCAGGCCGAGCGGATGCTTCAGGAACGCTCGCCGTCCGCCGTCGGCGACCGCATCAAGGTGCCCACCCTGCTGATGCAGGGCCAGACCGACTCCCTCTTCCCGCTGGACCAGGCCGACGCCGCCGCGAAGGCGATCCGGGCCAACGGCGCCCCCGTGGACGTCGACTGGATCGCGGGCGGCCACGACGGCGGCGACATGGAGACGGGCCGGATCCAGGAACGGGTGCGGACCTGGTTCGACCGCTACCTCAAGGACGACAAGGGCACCGACACCGGCCCCGCCTTCCGCGTCACCCGCATCCTCGGCACCGGCAGCGGGGACGGCGAGACCCGGCTGAGCGGCGTGAGCGCCGACAAGTACCCCGGTCTGGAGGGCGACCGGCGCTCGATCGCCCTCACCGGACGGGAGCAGAGCTTCCAGAACCCGGCCGGCGCCAACCCGCCCGCCGTGTCGGCCCTTCCCGGCCTCGGCAGCGCCGGCGGCCTCGCCCAGCTGTCCTCGCTCGGCATCGGCGTGTCCCTCGACTTCCCCGGCCAGTTCGCCGCGTTCGAGTCGGCGCCCGTCCGCGAGGACCTCCAGATCACCGGGTCGCCGAAGGCCACCGTCCATGTGAGGTCCACGAGCGACGACGCCGTGCTCTTCGCCAAGCTGTACGACGTCGGCCCCGGCGGCCAGGCCGGTCAGGTACTGCCCTCGCAGCTCGTCGAGCCCGTCAAGGTCGAGGGCGCGAAGGCCGGCAAGGACGTCACCCTCACGCTCCCGGCGATCGACCACGAGATCGACGACGGCCACCGCCTGCGGCTGGTCCTCGCCTCCACCGACCTCGGCTACGCCTCCCCGACGACCCCGGCGAAGTACACCGTCTCCCTCAAGGGCGACCTGTCGGTGCCGACGCCGCTCGGGGACACGAACACGCCGACGGGGCTGCCCGCCTGGGTGTGGTGGCTGCCGCTGGCCGGCGTGGTGATCGCGCTGGCCCTGCTGGCGACCGGACGGCGCCGCACCGCGGCACCCTCTCCCCCCGACCCCGCACTGGCCGAAGTGCCGCTCCAGATCACCGACCTGAGCAAGCGCTACGCGAAGTCCGCCGACCGGTACGCGGTCAAGGACCTGTCCTTCCGGGTGGAGAAGGGCCAGGTGCTCGGTCTGCTCGGACCGAACGGTGCGGGCAAGACGACGACACTGCGCATGCTGATGGGCCTGATCAAGCCGGACGGCGGCGAGATCCGCGTCTTCGGCCACGCCATCGCGCCCGGCGCCCCCGTCCTCTCCCGCGTCGGCGCCTTCGTCGAGGGCGCGGGCTTCCTCCCGCACCTGTCCGGCCGCGCCAACCTGGAGCTGTACTGGCAGGCCACCGGCCGCCCGCCGCAGGACGCCCACCTCGACGAGGCCCTGGAGATCGCCGGCCTCGGCGACGCGCTCGCCCGAGCCGTGCGCACCTACTCCCAGGGCATGCGCCAGCGCCTCGCCATCGCGCAGGCCATGCTCGGCCTGCCCGACCTGCTGATACTCGACGAGCCGACGAACGGACTCGACCCGCCGCAGATCCGTGAGATGCGCGAGGTCATGATCCGCTACGCGGCGGCGGGTCGCACGGTCATCGTCTCCAGCCACCTGCTGGCCGAGGTCGAGCAGACCTGCACCCACCTCGTGGTGATGGACCACGGCCAACTCGTCCAGGCGGGCCCGGTCGGGGAGATCGTCGGCTCCGGCGACACCCTGCTCGTGGGCACGACCGAGCCCGTGGACGAGCCCGTCGTCGAGAAGATCGCCGCCCTGCCGGGCGTGGCCTCGGCGGTGCGTGCCGACGCCGGCCTGGTCGTACGGCTCGACGCGGACGGCAGCGCACGGCGTCTGGTCGCCGAACTCGTCCGGCTGGAAGTGCCCGTCGAGTCGGTGGGCCCGCACCGCCGCCTCGAAGACGCCTTCCTCACCCTGATCGGAGACTCCGCATGAGCAGCACGACGACCGAGCGCGCGGAGGTCGCCGACGGCTACCGCGCGGGCCGTACGCTGCCGATCCGGGTCGAGCTGGTCCGGCAGCTGAAGCGGCGCCGCACCCTGGTCATGGGCGGCATCCTGTTCGCCCTGCCGTTCGTCCTGCTGATCGCCTTCCAGGTGGGCGGCGGCCCGGGCTCGGGCAACAACAACGTGAACCTGATGGACACGGCCACGCTGTCCGGGGCGAACTTCGCCGCGGTCAACCTGTTCGCCTCCGCGGGCTTCCTGCTCGTCGTCCCCGTCGCCCTGTTCTGCGGGGACACGGTCGCCTCCGAGGCCAGCTGGTCCTCCCTGCGCTATCTGCTGGCCGCGCCCGTGCCCCGGGCCCGGCTGCTGTGGTCCAAGCTCGTGGTCGGGCTGAGCCTCAGCCTGGCCGCGATGATCCTGCTCCCGGTGGTCGCCCTCGCGGTCGGCACCGCGGCCTACGGCTGGGGCCCGCTCCAGCTCCCCACCGGCGACTCGATGGCCGCCGGGACCGCCGCACAGCGCCTGCTGATCACGGTGGCGTACATCTTCATCTCCCAACTGGTCACCGCCGCCCTGGCGTTCTGGTTGTCCACGAGGACGGACGCACCGCTGGGCGCGGTCGGCGGCGCGGTCGGCCTGACCATCATCGGCAACGTGCTCGACGAGGTGACGGCCCTCGGTGACTGGCGCGACTTCCTGCCGGCCCACTGGCAGTACGCCTGGCTGGACGCCGTACGACCCCAGCTGGAGTGGTCGGACATGATCCAGGGCACGTCCCTGTCGGTAACGTACGCCCTCGTGCTGTTCGCGCTGGCCTTCCGCGGTTTTGCCCGCAAGGACGTGGTGTCGTAGGTCAACGGAAGATCACCCACCGGTCTCGGCGGCCCGTCACCGTGCCCTCTTCGAGACTCATCCGCAACGCTCCGTAGCGCACGTTCCGGCCCCCTGGCCCGTCACAGTCACAGAAGTCGACGTCAACGGACCAAGGGGGCACGGACGATGGAGCGGTACCGCACACGACGGCTGCACCGGACACTGCTCGCACTCACCGCGGCGGGCGGCCTGCTGCTCACCGGATGCGGTGGAAGCGACGGCGGAAGCAGCGGGGGTTACGCGCAGGACAGCAAGGAAGGCGGCAAGGGCTTCCCCGCCCCCGCGTACAGTCAGGGCGGCGGCCAGCGCGACGGCGAGAACGAGGGAGAGGACTCCCGCGACTTCGCCCCCGAGCCCGACTACCTCTCCACCTTCGCCCTGGACGTCGACACCGCCTCCTACGGCTACGCCCGCCGCACCCTCGCCGAGGGCCGGCTGCCCGACCCGTCCACGGTCCGCCCCGAGGAGTTCGTCAACAGCTTCCGCCAGGACTACGACCGCCCGGACGGCAACGGCTTCACGGTCACCGTCGACGGCGCCCGCACCGACCGCGAGGACTGGTCCCTGGTCCGCGTGGGCCTGGCCACCCGCCCCGCCGCCGACCCCGGCGAACGCCCGCCCGCCGCCCTCACCTTCGTCATCGACATCTCCGGCTCCATGGCCGAACCGGGCCGCCTGGACCTCGCCCAGGACTCCCTCGGGCACATGACGGACCAACTGCGCGACGACGACTCGGTCGCCCTGGTCACCTTCAGCGACGAGGCCGAGACGGTCCTGCCGATGACCCGCCTGGACGGCAACCGGGACGAGATCCACGACGCCATCGACAGCCTGGAGCCCACCGACTCCACCAACCTCGGCGCGGGCATGGAGACCGGCTACGAGACAGCCGTCGAGGGCCTGCGCGAGGGCGCCACCAACCGCGTCGTCCTCATCTCCGACGCCCTGGCCAACACGGGCGACACGGACGCCGACGCCATCCTCGAACGCATCGCGTCCGAGCGCCGTGAACACGGCATCACCCTCTTCGGCGTCGGCGTCGGCAGCGACTACGGCGACGCCCTGATGGAACGCCTCGCCGACAAGGGCGACGGGCACACGGTGTACGTCTCCGACGAGGACGACGCCCGCAAGGTCTTCAGCCGCCAACTGCCCCAGAACATCGACCTGACCGCCCGCGACGCCAAGGCCCAGGTCGCCTTCGACCCCGAGACGGTCAAGGAGTTCCGGCTCGTCGGCTACGACAACCGGCAGGTCGCCGACGACGACTTCCGCGACGACAGCGTCGACGGCGGCGAGATCGGCCCCGGCCACACCGTCACCGCCCTCTACGCCGTCCGCACCAGGCCCGGCACCGAGGGCCATCTCGCCACGGCGAGCGTCCGCTGGCTCGACCCGAAGACCCGCTCCCCGCACGAGAAGTCGGGACAGCTGGAGACCGGCTCCCTGCACGACTCCCTGGACGACACGTCCGCAAGGTTCCAGGTCACGGCCACCGCCGCCTACTTCGCCGACGCCCTGCGCGACGGCGACTCCCGCTGGAGCTCCCTGCCCGCCGCCCCGTCCCTGCGGGACCTCGCGGAGCACGCCGAGGACCTGGCGAAGGAGACGGAGGACGAGGAGGTGCGGCAGCTTGCGGAGGCCATCGGCCGGGCGGACCGGCTGATGGACTGAGGCGACGGTGCGACCGGCCGGCGCCTCAGGAGTCCGCGCAGACGGAGGGCAGCGCCCGCACGAGGCCCTCGACATGCAGCGCGTCCAGCTCATGGCCGTACGCGGACCGGACGGCGGCCACCCCCAGCCGGGGCGCGCACGACGGCGACGTCCGCAGCCGCCGGGTGTCCTTCAGCGCTTCCAGCAACTCGGTGGTGATGCGGTCGAGTTGCGGACGGACCTCCTTGACCAGGTCGGGGCGCTCGATGGGCCGCTCCTCGGGGTGCGCGGCCCAGCGTGCGTACAGGCCGCGCTGCACCAGCTTGTTGGCCTCGATCTGGTCCCGGAAGACGGCCTTCACCTCGTCCGGATCGAGCCCGAGCCCGCTCGCCCGTACGGCGACGTCGTCCAGGATCTGCTGTTCGCGCACCGGGTCGTCGATCGGCTTGTCGGTGCCGTACTTGGCGGCGGCGACCTTGTCGGCGAGCAGCAGCCGTTCGGCGAACAGGTCGGTGAGCGGGGTGAGGCCGGGGGAGACGGAGGATGCCCGGACGGAGGCCGAGGCGTGGGTCGCCGGGGGAGTCGCGGGGTGTGCGGCGGCGGGTGCGGCGCCGGCGAGGGACACGGCCGCGGCGGCGCAGACGGCGACCAGGGCGGACCGAAGACGTCGGGAGTGCACGGGGGTTCCTTCCGTGTGGGGTGGTCGTACAGCAACGTACCGAGGCGGACGTGCCTTCCGACGCGCCTTGCCCGCACTTTGCGTGAACCATTGACCTTCCCTTACGCATGAGTAAGTTGACTCCCCAGTAAGTACGACTGGTACCCGGGAGCCACCATGGGCGTACGCAAGGATCTGAAGCGGGCGAAGCAACGCACCGACCTGATGGACCGCACCAGGGTCGAGGTCGTCAAGGACGCCGACGGCGTGGTCCGCGAGGCCCGCACGCCACCCCTCGCCCCGCACGTCACCACCGGCAGCATCGCCGACCTGCCCTTCACCAACGCGGCCGAGGCCCCCGGCGCGGTGGTCCTCCGTCGGGAGCGGGCGGGTACCTGGCAGCCCGTGACGGCCGCGGCCTTCGCCCGTGAAGTCTCCGCCGTGGCGGCCGGGTTGATCGCGGCCGGTCTGGAACCGGGCGGCCGGGTCGCCGTGATGTCCCGCACCCGCTACGAGTGGACGGTCCTCGACTTCGCCGTCTGGGCCGCCGGTGGCCAGACCGTCCCCGTCTACGCCACCTCCTCCGCCGAGCAGGTGGAGTGGATCGTCCGCGACTCCGGCGCCCGCCACGTCGTCACCGAGACCGCCGAGAACACCGCCACGGTGACGAGGGGGACGGCGGGGCACGAACAGGCCCCGCGCATCTGGGAGTTGGACGCGGGCGCGCTCGCCGACCTCACCGCTCTGGGCCGTGACGTCCCCGACGAGGAGGTCACCAAGCGCCGTACGGCACTGACCCCCGACACCATCGCGACCGTCTGCTACACCTCCGGCACCACCGGCAGACCGAAGGGCTGCGTCCTCACCCACGCCAACCTGTACGCCGAGGCGGCCAACACGGTCGAACTCCTGCACCCCATCTTCAAGGAGGTCACCCACCAGACCGCCTCGACCCTCCTCTTCCTCCCCCTCGCCCACATCCTCGGCCGCACTCTCCAGATCGCCTGCCTGATGGCCCGCATAGAGATCGGCCACTGCCCGAGCATCAAGCCCGACGAACTCCGCCCGGCCCTACGGAAATTCCGCCCCACCTTCGTCGTCGGAGTCCCGTACCTCTTCGAGAAGATCCACGACACCGGACGGGCGACGGCCGAGAAGATGGGCCGCGGCGCCTCCTTCGACCGAGCCGACCGCATCGCCGTCCGTTTCGCCGAGGCCCACCTGAACAAGTTCCTGGGCACGGCCCCGGCCAAGGGTCCCACCCCCGGTCTCTACGCCGCCTGGGCCCTCTACGACCTGCTGGTCTACCGCCGCGTCCGCAAGGAACTCGGCGGCCGCCTGCGCTACGCCATCAGCGGCGGCTCCCCCCTCGACCGCGACCTCAACCTGTTCTTCTACGCCGCCGGCATCATCGTCTACGAGGGCTACGGCCTCACCGAGACGACGGCCGCCGCCACCATCGTCCCGCCCCTGAAGCCCCGCCCCGGCACCGTCGGCCAACCCGTCCCCGGCACGGCGGTCCGCATCGCCGACGACGGCGAGGTCCTCATCAAGGGCGGCATCGTCTTCGGCGCCTACTGGAACAACCCCGCCGCCACCGACGCCGTACTCCAGGACGACTGGTTCGCCACCGGCGATCTCGGCTCCCTCGACGAGGACGGCTACCTCACCATCACCGGCCGCAAGAAGGACATCCTCGTCACGTCCGGCGGCAAGAACGTCTCCCCGTCGGTCCTGGAGGACCGCCTGCGCAGCCGCCCCCCGATAGGCCAGTGCCTCGTCGTGGGCGACAACCGGCCCTTCGTCGCCGCCCTGATCACCCTTGACCCGGAGGCCATCACCCACTGGCTGGCTGTACGCAAACTCCCCGCCGACACCCCTCTCTCCGAGCTCCTCGCGGACCCCCGTCTGCGAGCCGATGTCCAAAAGGCCGTCGACCACGCCAACGAGGCCGTCTCCCGCGCCGAGTCGATCCGCGCCTTCGCCCTGGTCGAGGGCGAGTTCACCGAGGACAACGGGATGCTGACGCCGTCGATGAAGGTGAAGCGGCAGGCGGTGATGGGGGCGTATGCGGGGGAGATCGAGGCGTTGTACGAGAGGTGAGGTGGGGGGTGGGGTGGGGTGAGGGGGGCCATTCGGGTGCGTCCGGTTGGTGAAATGTGAGCGTATATGACTATGTATCAGGTGCGGAAGGAGCTCCGAAGGCGTAGCCGTACCAAGGAGGACGCATGGCCCCTGCCTCTCGTCGGACCGTTCGCCGCGGGACGGCGTTCCTCGTCGCCGGCTTGGTCGGGGTGGCCGCCCTGGGGCCGGGGGTGGCCTTCGCGGTCTCCTCCGACCAGCCGTCGCCCCCGGGCGGTGCCCACTCCCCGCCGGGAGCCGTCGCGCGCGGCCCGGCGTTCGGGGCGTACCTGCACTACGGGCCCGCCGGTGTGCGGCGTATGCAGGAGCTCAGCCGTTGGCTGGACGGGCAGGAGCCGCGGGTGGGGCACACCTATCTGCCGGGGGACGTGTGGCACAACATCGAGGGGGCGCCCGGGTTTCTCGACAGCTGGGCCGGCTGGCGGCGGGCCAAGGCAGAGCGGATGCTCGTGCTCAACGTGCCGATGATGGAGCGCAACGAGGAGAACGTGCCCGACGCCGAGGTGCGCGAGCTGCTGCGGCTCGGCGCGGACGGCGCGTTCGACGAGCACTTCAGGGTGCTGGCCGAACGCCTGGTCGACCTGGGCGTGCCGGACACGGTCATCGTGCTCGGCTGGGAGATGAACGGCCTCAGCTACACCCACCGCTGCGCCCCCGACCCGGACAGCTGGAAGCGGTACTGGAAGCGCATCGTCGGCGTCATGCGCGCGGTCGACGGCCAGCACTTCAGGTTCGACTTCGCCCCGAGCCGCGGCATGGACGCGATCCCCTGGCCCGAGTGCTACCCCGGCGACGACGTCGTCGACATCATCGGCATGGACGCCTACGACCAGCCGCGCGGGATGAGCTTCGACGAACAGGTCTCCGAGCCCTACGGCCTCCAGCACCACGTGGACTTCGCACGCGGGCACGGCAAGCCGATCTCGTATCCGGAATGGGGCCTGTTCCACAACGGCGACAACATCACGTACATGCTGCGCATGCTCGCCTGGATGGACGAGCACAAGCCGCTGTACAACACCATCACCGACTACTGCCCGCACGGCGTGTGGCTGTGCTCCGAGAACCCGCGTGCCTCCGCCCTGTACCGCGCCCTGCTCTCCACCCCGACCACCCCACGGCCGAAACCGGGGCCGCCGGTTTCGTTCCCGAACCGGCCCACGACCCAGGCCCAGCCACCGCGACCGGCATCGACGCCGGCATCCACGCCGACGCCCATGCCCTCGCAGCTGCCGCGCTGCACCCCGCTGGAGCTCGCGAAATGGCTGAAGCACCAGGTCGGCGGGGAACTCCGCGCCTGTGTGAAGTGGCCTGAGTGAAGGGACCGAGTGAGGGGGGAACGGAGCTACTGCTGTTCCGCCTGTTCCGTCTGTTGCGACTGTTCCGGCTCGCGGCGCAGCATCCGCTTGACCCGCTGTCGCGCACCCGCCTGCGCGACGACCGCCGCCAGCAGCGGAGCGGTGCGGCGTCGGGCCAGCAGCAGACGCTGGTTGACGACCCTCTCGGGGTGCCAGCGGTACTTGTACGGCTCGTCACCGCGCAGCAGGCTCAGCACCCGGTGTCCGTCGACCGACGTGAGGTGTTCGGTGGAGGCGTGCAGCAGCATCGCCGCCACGTCCACCTTCCGTTCCCGCAGCTGCGGATGGAAGCCGTAGAGGTAGGTGCCCGCCAGACCTCCCGGCCGTCCCGACAGCAGGTTCAGATTGACCGCCACCACCGTGCCGTCGAGCAGGAACTCCATCACCGCCGCCTGCCCGGACCGGGTCATCGGCGCCGCTGAGCGGACCAGGTGCTCCAGGAAGCGCGGCCGCGCGTGCTCCGACGACATCCGTCTGCCCTGCCATTGCAGGCGGTGCAGTGCGAGCAGCCGACGCAGCGCGGCGTCGGTCTCGTCGCCGCACACGAGGCGCCACTCGATGCCGAGCCGCGCGAGCCGGTTCACCTTGTTGCGGACCCGCTGGGCGTGCCGTGACGACAGCCGCCCGACCAGCTCGTCCATCGGTACGGCGGGCAGCTCCAGGCACACCGAGTCGGGCAGCCGGTGCCGCGGGCCGCGCCAGCACAGGTAGACACGTTCCATCGCGCCGCCCGGCCGCACCTCACGGAAGTCGACCAGGGCGGTGCGCGCCAGCTCCGCCAGCGCGTCCGCGAGCGCCCCGGCGGCCGGAGCGGCCACCTCGTCGTCGATGAGCACATCGCAGATGTCGGTGATGGCACCGCCCATCGGCACCAGCGCCGGCAACGGCCGCCGTACCCGCATCAGCGGCGCCGCCGCAACCAGCGCACCGCCCTTGCGCACCAGCACCAGCCGCAGCCGGCCCGGCCTGCCGTACGACTGCCACCACGAGTGCAGCCAGGCATGGCTCTGGAACGCGGTCGCGGACGGGCACGCGCCGTGCAGGCGTTCCCAGTCGCCGGCCAGCTCCGCGAAGGCGCGCTCGTCGGTGCACACCTCCACCGACAGCGCGCGCCCGTACCCGCTCACCCAAGCGTCCCGCGGGCGTCGGCGGCGCCTGCCGGGCCGGGG
>CBFGZZ010000173.1:0-17843 GCA_965653385.1 uncultured Streptomyces sp.
CGCCGGCATCGACAAGGCACTGCTCGGCTCGGTCACCCGCTCCGACGGCACCAAGCAGCTGACCGTCGACGGCTGGCCGGCGTACCGCTATGCGAAGGACGTCAACGCCGGCGACGTCAACGGTCAGGGGGTGGGCGGCACTTGGTACGCGCTCGCGCCGGACGGCAAGAAGGCGCAGGGCGGTGCGGAGGGCGGAGCCGAGGCGGGCGACCTGCCCGGTCTGTCCACCCGCAAGGACGCCAAGCTCGGCGAGATCGTCGTCGACAAGAACGGCCACACGGTCTACCGCTTCATGAAGGACTCGCCCTGGCCGATGAAGACGGCGTGCACCGGCGAGTGCCTGGAGAAGTGGCCGGTCATCGCGCCGGTCGACGCCAAGGACACCGAGGGCATCGACCTGAAGGGCTCCGGCCCGAGGGGTCAGGGCTACGTGGTCTTCGACCGGCCCGACGGGATCAAGCAGCAGACCATCGACTGTGTGCCGATCTACACCTTCGCCGGTGACAAGAAGCCCGGCGACACCAACGGTCAGGGCGTCGGCGGCACTTGGTTCGCCATCCGCCCCGACGGCAAGCCGGTCGGCGCGTCGGAACAGTAGAAGATCACACCTCCCCAGGGTTGATCGCCTCATCAGTCGAACACGCACGGACCGCGGAGGGAGGGACGAGGACAGCGAGAGTGCCGGACGAACGGCCGGCGCGCCGACCCACCGGTCCGCCCCCCGCGGCTCCACGCGCGGGGGGCGGGCCGGTCTGCCGTGATTCACCGCGGTTCCCCGCCCTCTTTCACCATGGTTCGCAACTCTGTGGAATGCTTCGCATGCTTTCGTGAAGAGTGCGTGGGGCGTCCATGCGGCACGTGCCACAGGCAGTGACCGGGAACGGATGGTCAATTTCCGTTTCCGCTCGCTCCTTTGGCGGGCGATCAGTAGCCTCAGCTCGAACACCGGATCGCCTACGCCATGGAGAGATAGATGGAGCGTCCCGCCTGGGCCCCTCGGAGCATCGACATCTCGGTGCCCAGCGTCTCGCGGATCTACGACTACTACCTGGGCGGTTCGCACAACTTCGAGGTCGACCGGGAAGCCGGCCGCAAGGCCATGGAGTTCATGCCGGGACTCCCCAAGATCATGCAGGCGAACCGGGCGTTCATGCGCCGCGCGGTGCGCTTCGCGCTCGACGAGGGCATCACCCAGTTCCTGGACATCGGCTCCGGCATCCCGACCTTCGGCAACGTCCACGAGGTGGCCCAGGCCGCCAACCCCGACGCGCGTGTCGTGTACGTCGACCACGACCCGGTCGCCGTCGCGCACAGCCAGGCGGTCCTCGCCGGCAACGAGGGCGCGGACATCGTCGCCGCGGACCTGCGCAAGCCCCGCGAGATCCTGGCCAGTTCCGAGGTCGAGCGCCTCATCGACCTGAACCGGCCGGTGGTGCTGCTGCTCGTTGCGATACTGCACTTCGTGGAGGACGAGGACGACCCGTACGACGTGGTGGCCGAGCTGCGCGACGCGCTCGCGCCCGGCAGCCTGCTGGTGCTCACGCATGCCTCGTACGAGGGAATCCCGCTGCCCGAGGAGCGGGCCAAGGGCACGGTCGACGTATACAAGGATATTCGCAACCCGCTGATCATGCGCTCGCGCGACACCATCGCGCGGTTCTTCGAGGGGTACGACATGGTGGAACCCGGACTGGTGCCGATGCCGCTCTGGCGTCCGGACACCGCACCGGAGGACGAGGATCCGTGGGCCTTCTCCGGGTTCGCCGGCGTGGGGCGTACGGCGTGAGCGCGGGGCCGGACGGGCCGGAGGACAGACTGCGCCGGTTCGCGACGATCTGGAGCCGGGCGGTCTTCCCGGTCACCTCGACGTCGTCGACCCGGCCGGAGTTCGAGGAGCAACTGCTTCCGCTGGCCCGGCGGTTGAGCGAGGCGCTCAGGTCCAGGACCTTCGACGCGAACGAGGGCAGGGCGGTCGGCGCCGCGCTGGTCACCGCGCACTGCACCGACCCCGAGGCGCTCAGCCGCTCCCTGGACTGCGTCGACGCCTACCTCGTGCTCTACTGCGGCACCGACGGCGACCAGGAGGACCAGCGGGCCCGCTCCGCACGCCTCCAGCACGCCATGGCCGCCGGGTTCGCCCAGGCGCTGCGCGAGCGGACACTGGCCGAGCAGGAGGCGATCTCCGCGGCCGCCCTCAAGGCCCAGGGCGTGGTGGCCCAGGCCCTGCACGCCACCGAGGCCCGCTTCCGAGCGGTCTTCGAGGGCGCCGCCATAGGCATCGGCATCGCCGACCTGGCGGGCAACGTCCTGCAGGTCAACGGGGCGCTGCTGAGGATGTTCGGCGTCTCCGCGCAGACCATGCAGGGCCGCAACGTCATGCAGTGGACCCACCCGGAGGACGCGCCGCAGACCTGGAAGCTCTACGAGGAACTCGTACGCGGCGAACGCGAGCACTACCACGTCGAGAAGGCGTTCTCCCGTCCGGACGGCACGGTCCTGTGGACCAACCTCACGGTCTCCCTGCTGCGCGACCCCGACGGCAACCCGCAGTACCAGCTGGCCCTCATGGAGGACACCACCGAGCGCCGGCTGCTCAACCTGCGGCTGCGCTACGAGGCCACCCACGACGCGCTCACCGGACTGCCCAACCGCACCTTCTTCTTCGAGCGCCTGGAGAAGGCACTGGGCGCCGGGGAAGGCCAGCGGTTCGGCCTGTGCTATCTCGACCTGGACGGCTTCAAGACCGTCAACGACAGCCTCGGCCATGCGGCCGGCGACCGGCTGCTCGTCGAGGTCGCCGACCGGCTCCAGTCCTGCGCCACCGCGCCCGGCGAGATGGTCGCGCGGCTCGGCGGCGACGAGTTCGTGGCGCTGACCACCGGCCCCGACACCGAGCGCGAGGTCGACGAACTCGCCGCCCGCATCATGAACGCGCTGATCGCCCCGATCAGCGTCGACGGCCGGGAGCTGACCGTGCGCGGCAGCATCGGCATCGTCGAGGGCCCGGCCGGGGAGCGCAGCCCGGCGGAGGTGCTGCGCAGCGCCGACATCACCATGTACCGGGCCAAGTCCGCGGGCGGCAACCGCTTCGAGCTCGCCGACCCGGAGGCCGACGCCCGCGCCATCACCCGGCACGGACTGACCACGGCGCTGCCGATGGCCCTGGAGCGGGGCGAGTTCTTCATCGAGTACCAGCCGCTGGTGCACCTCGGCGACGGCAGTGTGCGCGGCGCGGAGGCCCTGGTGCGCTGGCTGCACCCGCAGCACGGCATCCTCGGCCCGGACCGGTTCATCCCGCTCGCCGAGCACACGGGACTCATCGTGCCGCTCGGCCGCTGGGTGCTGGAACAGTCGGTGCGTCAGGCCCGCGAGTGGCGAGAACGCCTCGACGACGCCGGGCCACTGCGCATCAACGTCAACCTGTCGCCCTGCCAGCTCACCCACCCCGGGCTGGTCCAGGACACGGTGGACATCCTGGAGCGCGCGGGCGTGGCACCCGACGCCCTCTGCCTGGAGGTCACCGAGTCGGCGTTGATCGGCGCCGACGACGATCTGCTCAAGCCCCTGCGGCGCCTCGCCGAGATGGGCGTCGACATCGCCCTGGACGACTTCGGCACCGGCTACTCCAACCTCGCCAACCTGCGCCGGCTGCCGGTGAGCATCCTCAAGCTGGACCGCTCCTTCACACAGAGCATGCAGCGGTTCCCGGCCGACCCCGTCGACCTCAAGATCGTCGAGGGGATCGTCTCCCTCGCCCACGGTCTGGACCTCACGGTCACGGTGGAGGGCGTGGAGACCAGCGCCCAGGCCGAGCAGCTGCGGATCCTGGGCTGCGACACGGCCCAGGGCTGGTACTACGCCCGCCCGGGCCCACCGGACCGGCTGCACGAACTGGCGCTGGTGGACGCGACGGGCTGAACCGGGCCGCACGCAACGGGGCCGCTCTCGTGGCCCCCGCGGGACCAGGGCGGGGCCGCCGCCCGTCCCCGTGCGGCCCGCGCACGGTCGTATAGCGTGAAGCCATGCCCGACCGGCCGATCGACCTCGATCTGCGCAAGCTGCGCTACTTCGTCGCCGTGGCCGAGCGCCGGCACTTCGGGCAGGCCGCCCTCGCCCTGCACGTCACCCAGCCCGCGCTCTCCCGGCAGGTGCGGCAGCTGGAGCACGATCTGCGGGTGGAGCTGTTCACCCGCAGCACCCGCGAGGTCGCGCTCACCCCGGCCGGCGAACAGTTCCTGCGCGACGCCAAGGCGCTGCTCGCCGCCGCGGAGGCGGCCCAGGACCGGGCCCGGCGCATCAGCGCCGGTGACGACGCGCTGATCGTCGGGTTCATGCTCGGCACCGACGTCACCCTCGCGCTGAACGCGTTCTCCGTGCGCTACCCCGACGTCTCCGTCGAGCTGGTCCGGCTGCGCTGGTGGACACAGGCTCGGGACATCCTGGACGGCAGCGTCGACGTCGCGCTGGTCCGCCCGCCCCTCGAAGCGGAGGGCCTGAGCCTCCTCCCGCTCTACCCCGAGCACCTCACCGCCGTCCTGCCCATCGACCACGCACGGGCACACGACACCGAGGTCACCCTCGCCGCCCTGGCCGACGACCCCGTCCTGGAGTACGCCGACGCCACCGAGACCTGGTCGGCCGTATGGAACGCCGACCCACGCCCCGACGGCACCCGGCCCGGCCACGGCCCCGCCTTCCACGACATGGAGGAACTCCTGGGGTACGTCAGGGGCGGGCGCGGCATCGCCTTCGTGCCGAACTCCGTCGCCGCGGCCTTCCCGCGGTCCGACATCGCCTATATCCCGGTCGCCGACGCACCGCCGGGGCAGGTGGCCCTGGCCTGGAACGGCTCCCACCGCTCGCAGCGCGTCGCGAGCTTCGTCGAGACGGTCCAAGCGGCGGCGCGGGCGCGTGGGACGACGCGGACCAGGGGCCATGCCGACTCGGCATCAATCACACGGGAAGAGGCATTGGACGGGGAACACTGAGGGCCCGAAGACTCGAAGGCACCGGACAACCCGGAGTACCTCCTCGACCCCCTGGAGCCCGTGATGCGTGCTGCCGTCGCCACCGGCGCGAACCTTCCGCTCGCCCTCGACAAGCTCGACGTCCCCCAGCCGGCCGCCGGCGAGGTCCTGGTCAAGGTCACCGCCTGCGGCGTCTGCTTCTCCGACCTGAACCTCCTGCGCGGCCACTACCCCTTCGCCCGCTACCCCGTCGTCCCCGGCCATGAGATCACCGGCGTCGTGACCGCCGTCGGCGACGGCGTGACCTGGCCCGAGGTCGGCACCGTGGTGGGCGCCCAGTTCCTGTACGACTCCTGCCGGCACTGCGACTACTGCGTGCGCGGCGACCAGATCCTGTGCCCGCGCAAGCGCATCACCGGCATTGTCGCCGACGGCGGCTACGCCGAGTACGCCCTGCTCAAGGCCGACTTCGTCACCCCCCTGCCGGACGGCCTCGACCCCGTGGCCGCGGCCCCGCTGATGTGCGCCGGCCTGACCGCCTTCAACGGCCTGCGGCAGGGCGGCGCCAGGGCCGGTTCCCGCGTCGCCGTCGTCGGCCTGGGCGGAGTGGGCGCCCTCGCGGTGCGCTACGCCGTCGCCATGGGCGCCCGGGTCGCCGTCGTGGGCCGCTCCCGGCGCGGCGAGGACCAGGCCAAGGCGCTGGGCGCCGAACTGTTCGTCGCCACCGACGAGTCCGACCCGGCCGAGGTACTCAGGGCCTGGGACGGCGGCGCCGAACTGGTGCTCAACGCGGCCCCGTCCACGGCCGCGGCCACCGCCACCCTGGGCGGCATCGCCCCCGACGGCACCCTCCTCCTCCTCGGCTACGGCTCGCAGCCGCTGACGCTGCCGACCCAGCCCATGATCCTCAACCGGCTCCACGTGGCCGCGTCCCCCTCCGGCTCACCCCACGACCTGCGTGACACCCTCGCCTTCTCGGCCGCCCACGGCATCCTGCCCGAGGTCACCCCTATCACCCTGGACCAGGCGCCGTCCGTCCTCGACGCGATGGCCGACGGCACCGCCCGCGGCCGCAGCGTGATCACCTTCGCCTGACCGGCGGACCCCCTCCCCTTCCCGTAAGTCCCGCAAGGAGTTCGCCATGCCCTACGTCGTCCTCGTCACCGGTGCCTCCAGCGGCTTCGGCGCCCTGACCGCCCGCGCCCTCGCCGACGCCGGACACACCGTCCACGCCGGCATACGGCAGACCACCGGCCGCAACGCCCCGGCCGTCGCCGACGCTCACGCCTACGCCGAGCGGCACGGCGTCGACCTGCGCACGGTCGAACTCGACGTCTCCGACCAGGAGTCCGTGGACGCCGCGGTCGCCTCCGTCACCGCCGACACGGGACGCATCGACGTCGTCGTGCACAACGCCGGGCACATGGTGCTCGGTCCGACGGAGTCCTTCACACCGGAGCAGATCGCGGAGATCCACGACACCAACGTCGTGTCGACGCAGCGCGTCAACCGTGCCGTGCTCCCGCAGATGCGGGCCCGGCGCGACGGCCTGCTCCTGTGGGTGGGCTCGTCCAGCACCTACGGCGGCACCCCGCCCTACCTCGGCCCGTACTTCGGCGCCAAGGCCGCGATGGACCACCTGGCCAAGAGCTACGCGGTCGAGCTGAGCCGCTTCGGCATCGACACGGCCATCGTCGTCCCCGGCTCCTTCACCTCGGGCACCAACCACTTCGCCCACGCCATGCACCCGGCCGACACGGCCACGGCCGAGGCGTACGACGCCTTCTACGCCGGTCTGATGGACGACGTCGGCAAGGCGCTGGCCGCCCTGGCACCGGCCGACGCCGATGTCCGGGAGGTCGCCGACGCCATCGTGCGGATCGTCGACACCCCGAAGGGCGAGCGTCCCTTCCGCACCACCATCGACCCGGCGAACGACGGCTCGGAGCAGGTCAGCGACCTCGCCGACGCCGTCCGCGCCGACTTCTACGCGCGCATCGGCATGCCGGACCTGCTCACGCCCCGCACCGCGAGCTGACGCTCACCGCTCCAGCAGCATCCGCTGCAACTCCCGCGCGGCCCGGGGCGGCGCCACGTCGCTGCGGTGGGCCAGCGCGATCGTGCGGTGCAGTCCGGGGCGGGCCAACGGGGTGACCCGCAGCCCCCGGCCCGACCGGGCCGCCACCATGCGCGGGACGACGGCCACTCCCAGCCCCGCCCGAACGAACCCCAGCACCGCGTCCATCTCACCGCCCTCGACCGCGAAGTCCGGCTCGAAGCCCTCGGCGCGGCAGGCGGCGACGGTCAGCTCGCGCAGGTCGTAGCCGTGCCGGAACATCACCAGGCGTTCACCCTCCAGGTCGGCGATGCGCACGGTGCGCCGGCCGCCGCCCGGCCGGGGCGCCTCCGGCGAGGAGACGACCACCAGGTCCTCGCGGAGCAGCTCCACGGTGGTCAGCGCCGGGGAGGGCGTCGGCAGCGGCAGGACGACCAGGGCCAGGTCGAGAGCGCCGCGGGCGAGCTCCCGTACCAGGTCGTGCGAGCCGCCCTCCTCGATCAGCAGCTGGATGCCGGGATAGCGGTCGTGGAAGGCCCGCAGCACGTCGGGGAGCAGGCCCGTGCACAGGCTCGGGGTCGCGCCCAGCCGGACCCGGCCCCGGCGCAGCTGCACCAGTTCCTGCACCTCGTGCCGCGCGGTGTCCGCGTCGGCCAGGATGCGCCGGGCCAGCGGCAGCAGGGCCTCCCCGGCGTCCGTCAGCGTGATGTTGCCGCGCGCCCGCAGGAACAGGTCCGCGCCCAACTCCCGCTCCAGCGCCTTGATCTGCTGCGACAGCGAGGGCTGCGCGACATGCACCAGATCGGCGGCCCGGGTGAAGTGCCGGGTCTCGGCGACCGCCACGAAGTACTGGAGCTGCTGGAACTGCATACGGCCAGCATAGGGCTTGCATAGGGAGGGCCTATGGAAACGAGCCGGACCATGTCTTGGACCGATGAGCTCTCGCGGCCGTAGCGTCCTGTTCCATGGCTCTGGCAACGCGGACGGACCGACGACCGTCCATGGCACGCACGGTGTGGGACTCCACCGTCGGCAAGAAGACCGTGATGGCGGTCAGCGGGCTGATCATGCTGCTGTACCTGGTCGTCCACATGATCGGAAACCTGAAGATCTTCTTCGGGGCGGGCGAGTTCAACCACTACGCGCACTGGCTGCGCACCGTCGGTGAGCCGTTCATGCACTACGAGTGGACGCTCTGGCTGGTGCGGATCGTCCTGGTCGTCGCGGTCGTCGCGCACGCGACCTCCGCGTACCAGCTCAGCCGCCGCGACATCAGGGCGCGCCCCAGCAAGTACGTGCACAAGAAGCCGCGGGCCTCCTACGCCACGCGCACCATGCGCTGGGGCGGCGTCATCCTCGGCCTGTTCATCGTCTGGCACATCCTGGACCTGACGACGGGCACCGTGCACTCCGGCGGCTTCCAGGAGGGCCGGCCCTACCAGAACGTCGTGGACACCTTCTCCACCTGGTACGGCAACACCATCTACATCGTCGCGATGCTCGCCCTCGGCCTGCACATCCGGCACGGCTTCTGGAGCGCCGCCCAGACCCTCGGCGCCGGCAGCCGCACCCGCGACCGCGCCCTGAAGGCCACGGCCAACGTCCTCGCGCTGCTGCTCACGGTCGGTTTCATCGCCGTACCCGTGGGCGTCATGACCGGATTGGTGAGCTGACATGTCTACCTACGCCGAGTACACGACCGGCGAACCGGTCGCCGACACCAAGGCCCCCTCCGGCCCGGTCAACGAGCGCTGGGACAAGCGTCGCTTCGAGGCCAAGCTGGTCAACCCCGCCAACCGGCGCAAGCACACGGTGATCGTGGTGGGGACGGGGCTCGCCGGCGGCTCCGCGGGCGCCACCCTCGCCGAACAGGGCTACCACGTCGTCCAGTTCTGCTACCAGGACTCCCCGCGCCGCGCCCACTCGATCGCCGCGCAGGGCGGCATCAACGCCGCGAAGAACTACCGCAACGACGGCGACTCCGTCCACCGGCTCTTCTACGACACCGTCAAGGGCGGCGACTTCCGCGCCCGGGAGTCCAACGTCCACCGGCTCGCGCAGATCTCCGTCGAGATCATCGACCAGTGCGTCGCGCAGGGCGTCCCCTTCGCCCGCGAGTACGGCGGACTGCTCGACACCCGGTCCTTCGGCGGCGTCCAGGTCTCCCGGACCTTCTACGCCCGCGGCCAGACGGGCCAGCAACTGCTGCTCGGTGCCTACCAGGCCCTCAGCAGGCAGATCGCCGCGGGGAACGTCGAGATGCACCCGCGCACGGAGATGCTCGACCTCATCGTCGTCGACGGGCGGGCGCGCGGGATCGTGGCCCGGGACCTGATCACCGGCAAGATCGACACGTACTTCGCGGACGCCGTCGTACTGGCGAGCGGCGGCTACGGCAACGTCTTCTACCTGTCGACGAACGCCATGAACTCCAACGCCACGGCCGTCTGGCGGGCTCACCGCCGCGGCGCCTACTTCGCCAACCCGTGCTTCACCCAGATCCACCCCACCTGCATCCCGCGCACCGGCGACCACCAGTCCAAGCTGACGCTGATGAGCGAGTCGTTGCGCAACGACGGCCGGATCTGGGTGCCGAAGGCCCGGGGTGACGACCGTCCCGCGAACAAGATCCCCGAGGACGAGCGCGACTACTACCTGGAGCGCATCTACCCGTCCTTCGGCAACCTGGTCCCGCGCGACATCGCCTCCCGCGCCGCGAAGAACGTCTGCGACGAGGGCAGGGGAGTGGGCCCGGGCGGGCAGGGCGTCTACCTCGACTTCGCCGACGCCATCAGGCGCATGGGCCGCAAGGCCGTCGAGGCCAAGTACGGCAACCTCTTCGACATGTACCAGCGGATCACCGACGAGGATCCGTACGAGGTGCCGATGCGGATCTACCCGGCCGTGCACTACACGATGGGCGGACTGTGGGTCGACTACGACCTCCAGACCACCATCCCGGGCCTGTTCGCGATCGGCGAGGCCAACTTCTCCGACCACGGGGCGAACCGGCTGGGCGCCTCCGCCCTGATGCAGGGCCTGGCCGACGGCTACTTCGTACTGCCGGCCACCATCAACGACTACCTCGCCCGCAACCCGCACCACGAGCGGGTCACCGCCGAACACCCCGTCGTCCAGGAGGTGCTGGCGGAGACCGAGGACCGGATCAACCTGCTGCTGTCCGTCGACGGCGACCGCACCCCGGACTCCTTCCACCGCGAGGTCGGCGAACTGATGTGGGAGTTCTGCGGCATGGCGCGTACGGACTCCGGTCTGCGCAAGGCGCTGGAGCGCATCCCGCAGATCCGCGAGGAGTTCTGGCGGCGCATCAAGGTCCCCGGTGTCGGCGAGGAGTTCAACCAGTCACTGGAGAAGGCCAACCGCGTCGTCGACTACCTGGAGCTCGCCGAGCTCATGTGCCTCGACGCGCTGCACCGCGCCGAGTCCTGCGGCGGCCACTTCCGCGAGGAGTCGCAGACACCGGACGGCGAAGCGGCCCGCAAGGACGACGAGTTCGCCTACGCGGCGGCCTGGGAGTTCACCGAGACCGGCGCCGCTCCGGTCCTGCACAAGGAAGACCTCGTCTTCGAGTACGTCCACCCCACCCAGCGGAGCTACGCATGAAGCTCACCCTGCGCGTCTGGCGGCAGAAGAACGCCGACGCCGAAGGCGCCATGTCCACGTACGAGGTGGACGGCATCTCGTCCGACATGTCGTTCCTGGAGATGCTCGACACCCTCAACGAGGAGCTCATCCTCCGCGGTGAGGACCCGGTCGCGTTCGACCACGACTGCCGTGAGGGGATCTGCGGCGCGTGTTCGCTCGTGATCAACGGCGACGCGCACGGGCCGGAGCGGACGACCACCTGTCAGCTGCACATGCGGTCCTTCAAGGACGGCGACACGATCGACATCGAGCCGTGGAGGGCGTCGGCGTTCCCGGTGATCAAGGATCTGGTGGTGGACCGGTCGGCGTTCGACCGGATCATCCAGGCCGGGGGATACATCACCGCGCCCACGGGTGCGGCACCCGAGGCTCATGCCACGCCGGTGCCGAAGCCGGACGCCGACTTCGCCTTCGAGCACGCGGAGTGCATCGGATGCGGGGCGTGTGTGGCGGCGTGTCCCAACGGGGCGGCGATGCTGTTCACGTCCGCCAAGATCAACCATCTGAACGTGCTGCCGCAGGGTGCGCCCGAGCGGGAGACGCGGGTGCTGGACATGGTGGCGCAGATGGACGAGGAGGGGTTCGGAGGGTGCACGCTCACGGGCGAGTGCGCCACGGCTTGCCCGAAGGGCATCCCGTTGATGTCCATCACCGGGATGAACAAGGAGTGGCTGCGGGCTACGCGGAAGGCGAAGCGGTAGCGCCGTAGGGCCAACGGGTCTCGGGCGGCTGACACGGAAAGGACGTTCGCCGAAGGGTGCGGACGGGCGGGGTCGGGAGGTGCTCCCCGGCCCCGTCTCGCCTTTTCGGCGCGCCCAGCGAAGCGTTCAACCTCCGCACATCAACTCTCCTGGCACAGGTCACGCGTACGCCAACCGGCATCGGAAGAACAGGGGCGGCACACCGTTCCACTCGCACGTGCTCTCCGCTCGCCGTCCCCGGCCCGTGACCAGGAGTAAGCCATGACCGGCGTACTGACCGTCGACCGTCCCCCGCAGCCCACGGCACCCACCCGCTACACCGTCGGCCTCGCCCGCAACGAGGAGGACGTGCGCGCAGCTCAGCGGCTGCGGCACGATGTCTTCGCCGGTGAGATGGGGGCCCTGCTGGCCACCCCGCAGCCGGGTCACGACATCGACGCCTTCGACGCGTACTGCGACCATCTGCTGGTGCGTGAGGAGGTGTCCGGGCAGGTCGTCGGAACCTACCGGCTGCTGCCGCCGGAGCGCGCCGCGGTCGCCGGCAGGCTGTACTCCGAGGGCGAGTTCGACCTCACCCGGATCGACGCCCTGCGCCCCGACCTGGTGGAGGTCGGCCGCTCCTGCGTGCACCCCGACCACCGGGACGGCGCCGTCATCAGCCTGATCTGGGCCGGCATCGCCCGCTACATGGCCGACCGCGGCCACGAGTGGCTGGCCGGCTGCTGCTCGATCCCGCTGGCCGACGGCGGCACGCTCGCGGCCGCGACCTGGGACCGGGTGCAGGCCAAGCACCTGGCCCCGGAGGAGTACCGGGTACGCCCGCTGCGGCCCTGGCAGCCGACCGCCCCGGCCCCCGCCACCCGCACCGAACTCCCGGCTCTGCTGCGCGGCTACCTCCGCCTCGGCGCCTTCGTCTGCGGCGAACCCGCGCACGACCCGGAGTTCGGGGTCGCCGACCTGTATGTGCTGCTGTCGATGCGCCGGGTCAACCCGCGCTATCTGCGGCACTTCCTCTCCCTCGTCCCGGCGTGACGGACGTGGCGGCCATGAGCACCCACTCCCTCGACGCCGTAGGTCTGGCCCACCCCGTCGAGGCGGCGAACCTCTGGCGGCCCCACGCGCCCTGCACCCCGCAGGCGTGCGTGGACGCCAAGGGGCGCGGCAGAGCCGTACCCCTGGCCGTGCTGCGGCTCACGGTGGTCCTGGTCCTGCTGGTCGTGGGCTTCCTGGCCATCCCCTTGAGCTGGGGGTCCCCGCGCGCGCGGGGGAGGATACCGACGGGGCTGATCCGGCGCTGGTGCGTCTTGGTCGTGCGGGCCGCGGGCGTCCGGGTACGGATCCACGGCGCCGCCGCGCCGGACGGCGGACTGCTGCTGGTCGCCAACCACCTCTCCTGGCTGGACATCCCGCTGCTCGCCGCCGTCCGCCCGGCCCGGATGCTCGCCAAGTCGGAGATCCGGGACTGGCCCGTCGCCGGGTGGCTGACCGCCCGCAGCGGCGCCCTGTTCATCGACCGGGACCGGATCCGCGCCCTGCCCGGGACGGTGGCCCGGATCGCCGAGGCGCTGCGGGCCGGGCAGGCGGTCGCCGTGTTCCCCGAGGGCAGCACCTGGTGCGGGCGTGCCCAGGGCCACTTCCGCCGGGCGGTCTTCCAGGCGGCCCTCGACGCGGACGTCCCCGTCCAGCCGGTCCGACTGCACTACCGGCTGGCCCAGGGCACGCCCAGCACGGCGGCCGCCTTCGTCGGCGAGGACGCGCTGCTCACCTCGGTGTGGCGGGTGGTGCGGGCACGTGAGCTGGTCGCCGACGTCGAGGTGCGCGACGCCATCGCGCCGGGCCGGCACGCCGACCGCCGCGGCCTCGCCCGAGCCGCCGAACGCTCCGTACTACCGGGGTCGCATCAGCCGCAGATCCTCGCCCCAGCCGTCCAGCACCGCCCCGTGCCCCGCCCGGTGGGCCGCGGCCTCCACCAGGGCGAACAGCCTCCGCTGGACCGTTACGTCGCCGCTCGCGGAGACACGGTCCACGTCCCGCAGCAGGGCGGCGCCGTCCCAGCCCGGCAGCGGATGGCGGGCGAGCTCCCAGCGTAGGTACTCGTTGTACGGGCGGGGCCGCCGGTCCAGGGCGAAGAGCAGCTTCAGCAGGTGGCCCGTGCGTCGAGCCATCGGTCGGCCGCCCCGAAGGCCTCGTCGGCGCCGAGCCGTGCCTTGGCGGCGAGGATCTCCGCGATCCCGCCGTCCAGCCGGTCGAGCACGACCCGTGCCCGAGCGAGGGCATAGCGCTCCAAGCCCGGCATTCCGGCCGCCCGGTCGGCCGTGGCGCGTGCGACGAAGGCGTCGTAGGTGAGGGACTGCTGCCCGGTCATGGGTGATCTCCGTGAGACGGTGACGGGTATGCCCTGCCTGGGCGGCCACGGAACATCCGGGGCCCACACGGTCCGCGACGGCACGTGCCGCCGCGCGGAGGATCAACGCACGCGGTGACTCTACGAGCCACAACTGCCCGGCCCTCAAGGGAACTGCAAGTCGTCACGCCCGTCGGATCAGGGCATCACACGCGCCAGATACGGCGCCGTGACGCTCCCCTCGGCACGCGCCACCTCCGCCGGCCGGCCCGCCGCCACGATCCGCCCGCCCGCGTCCCCGCCGCCCGGCCCCAGGTCGATCACCCAGTCCGCGCCCGCGACGACGGACATGTCGTGCTCGACCACGACCACGGTGTGCCCTGCGTCGACGAGCCCGTGCAACTGGCGCATCAGCACCTCCACGTCGGCCGGGTGGAGGCCGGTCGTCGGCTCGTCGAGGAGGTACAGGGTGTGCCCCCGCCGGGCGCGCTGCAACTCGCTCGCCAGCTTGATGCGCTGGGCCTCGCCACCGGACAGCTCGGTCGCCGGTTGCCCGAGCCGCAGATACCCGAGGCCGACGTCCAGCAGGGTGGCGAGGCTGCGCGCCACCGCCGGGGTGTCCGCGAAGAACTCCGCGGCCGTCTCCACCGTGAGGTCCAGCACCTGCGCGATGTTCCGTCCCCGGTACGCCACTTGGAGCGTGTCGGGGTTGTAGCGCGCCCCGCCGCAGTCCGGGCACGGCGCGTACGTGCTCGGCAGGAACAGCAGCTCCACGCTGACGAACCCCTCGCCCTGGCAGGTCTCGCAGCGTCCGCCCGCGACATTGAAGGAGAAGCGCCCGACGCCGTAACCGCGCTCCCGGGCCTCGTCGGTGGCCGCGAACACCTTGCGTACGACGTCGAAGAGGCCGGTGTAGGTGGCGAGGTTGGAGCGCGGGGTACGGCCGATCGGCCTCTGGTCGACCGAGACCAGGCGCCCGACCCCCGCCAGGTCCTCGGTGATCTCGCCGATGAGCGTGGACTTGCCCGAACCGGAGACCCCGGTCACCGCCGTGAACGCGCCGAGCGGGAACTCGGCGGTCACCCCGCGCAGGTTGTGCCGGGTGACCGGGCCGACCTTCAACTGGCCGCACGGGGCACGTACTTGGCGTACGGCGGCGGGGGAGTCGTCGAACAGGAAGCGCGCGGTGGCCGACTCCGCGACCGTCGCCAGCTCCGCGACCGGTCCGCTGTGCAGCACCTCCCCGCCGTGCTCACCGGCACGCGGACCCACGTCGACCAGCCAGTCGGCGCCGCGCATGACGTCGAGGTGGTGCTCGACCACGAAAACCGTGTTCCCGGCCGCCTTCAGCCGCGCCAGCACCGTCAGCAGCGCCTCCGTGTCCGCCGGGTGCAGGCCCGCGGACGGCTCGTCCAGGACGTACACGACACCGAAGAGCCCGGACCGCAGCTGGGTCGCGAGCCGCAGGCGTTGCAGTTCGCCGGTCGAGAGCGTGGGCGTGGCGCGGTCGAGGCTGAGATAGCCGAGGCCGAGCTCGACGACGGGTGCGATACGGGACCGGAGGTCCTCGGTGAGGACCCGGGCCGACTCCGACGCGGCCTCGCCGTCGAGGGTGCCAGCCAGCTCGGTGAGCGGCAGCGCGGCCAGCTCGGCGATCGTCCGGCCGGCGAAGGTCACCGCCAGCGCCTCGGGCCGCAGCCGGCTGCCGCCGCACGCCGGGCAGGGCGCGGCGGCGAGGAACCGCTCCGCCCTCGCCCTGAGGGCGGGGCTCTTGGAGTCGGAGAACGTCTTCATGACGTACCGGTGGGCGCTCATGTACGTGCCCTGGTACGGCCGTTGGATACGGTCGGCGTCGCGCACCGGGTGGACGGTGACGACCGGCTGCTCGTCGGTGAACAGGATCCACTCGCGCTCCCCGGCGGGCAGTTCCCGCCAGGGCCGGTCGACGTCGTGGCCGAGCGCGTCGAGGATGTCGCGCAGGTTCTTGCCCTGCCACGCCCCCGGCCACCCGGCGATCGCGCCCTCCCGGATCGACAGTGACGGGTCGGGTACCAGCAACTCCTCGGACGTACGGTGCACTTGCCCGAGCCCGTGGCACTGCGGGCACGCCCCGGCCGCCGTGTTCGGCGAGAAGGCGTCCGAGTCGAGCCGCTCGGCGCCCGACGGGTGGTCGCCCGCGCGGGAGAACAGCATCCGCAGGGAGTTGGAGAGGTTGGTGACCGTGCCGACTGAGGAGCGGGACGTCGGCGCCGAGCGGCGCTGCTGCAGCGACACGGCGGGCGGAAGTCCGCTGATCTCGCCGACCTTCGGCGCGCCGACCTGGTGGATCAGCCTGCGCGCGTACGGCGCGACGGACTCGAAGTAGCGGCGCTGGGCCTCCGCGTAGATCGTGCCGAACGCCAGCGACGACTTCCCGGACCCGGACACCCCTGTGAACACGGTCAACACGTCTCGCGGAATGTCGACGTCCACGCCCTTGAGGTTGTGCTCACGGGCGCCACGGACACGGACGTACGGATCGTGTGGGGAATGCATGGGCACAAGCTCCGGGAGGGGCGGGTCGGTGGACGTGGGCAAACCCCGCGATCCTATGCGAAGGGGACCTCCGCGGCCGTACGAGACCGCACGAGCCACTCGTTGTTCACGAGGTCGTCGGCTCGCCCACACCGGCCGCCCATAGCGTCTCGCCAGTCTCTCTTCCTACCGAGGAGTATCGTGAGCGCCTCAGCTCTGAGCACTCTCACCGCGGCCCTGCTGATGGTCACGGGCGCGTCCGCCCCGCCGCCGGTCTCCGTCTCCGCACGCGTGGAGACCCCCGCCGTCCACGACGACGAGGCGGGCGGCAACGCCGACGCCGACGACCCGGCCATCTGGGTCGACCCCCACCACCCGGGCCGCAGCCTCGTCATCGGCACCCTCAAGGAGGCCGGCCTCGACGTCCACGGCCTCGACGGCACCCGGCTCCAGCACATCGCCGCACCCGCGGCGCCCGGCGAGGGCGCGGCGCCCGGCCGCTTCAACAACGTCGACGTCGTCTACGGCTTCGAACTGGACGGCCGGAAGACCGACCTGGCCCTGGTCAGCGACCGCGGCCGGGACCGGATCCGGGCCTACGCGATCGACCCGGCCGCCGTGGCCGCGGGCAGGCCGCCGCTGAAGGACGTCACGGCGGCCGACACCGCGCCGGTCTTCTCCGCGAGCGAGACCGACGTGGACGACCAGCGCAGCGCCTACGGCCTGGCCGCCTTCAGCGACGACGACCACGCCTATGCCGTGGTCTCGCGCCGCTCGGAGACGCGCGTACGGCTGCTGCGGCTGGCGGACCGGGACGGCCGCGTCGGCTACCGGACCGAGGACACCCTCGACCTGCCCGCCTCCTTCACCCTGCCGAACGGCGCGAGCTGGACGCCGTGCGCCGATCCCGGCGACCACGCCCAGGTCGAGGGCATGGTCGTCGACCAGGAGGAGCACGTCCTGTACGCCGCGCAGGAGGACGTCGGGCTGTGGCGGGTCGACCTCGACGACGAGGAGTTCGGGCGGCCGAAGCTGATCGACCGCGTACGGGAGTACGGCACGCCGTGGACGTACGACGCCGAGGAGGAGTGCGTCATCGACACCACCCACGACCCGGGCTTCGGCGGTGAGCACCTGAGCGCCGACGCCGAGGGCGCGGCGATCTACCACGCCGCCGACGGCAGGGGGTACCTGCTCGCCTCCAGCCAGGGCGACAACACCTTCGCCGTGTACGAGCGCCAGGGCCGAAACGCCTACCTCGGCTCCTTCGCCATCGCCGACAGCGCCGCCACCGACGGCGTGCAGCACTCCGACGGCGCCGCCGTGCTCAACGTCCCGCTGGGCCGGTCCTTCCCCAAGGGCCTGCTCGTCACCCACGACGGCGAGGCGACGCCGGCGGACGGCGACCGGGAAGGCACCGACTTCAAGTTCACGGGCTGGGAGTCGGTGGCGGGCGCGTTCCCGCGGCCGCTGACGATCGACACCAGGTCCTTCGACCCGCGCGACCCGGACTGACGCAACGGCCGCAGGCTCGCCCGGATCAGGCCGAGACGATCCGGGCGGGCCTTCGGTAGGAGTCCACGTGGGCCGTACGG
>CBFGZZ010000174.1:0-17803 GCA_965653385.1 uncultured Streptomyces sp.
GTCGGCGGCGAGGTGGAGGAAGCGGCGGTGGCCGAGGGTCAGTAGGTGGTCGGTGACCTGGCGGATGCCGTCGGTGATGTCGAGGTTGACGGTGGTGGCGCCGTGGCTGCCCGCGGGGTCGCTGTCGAGCATGACGAGGGGGAGTTGGTCGCCGCGGATGGCGGTGAGGGCGTCGGCGGCCATGGAGGAGGCGATGACGCCGTCGAGGGCTGCTTGGGCGGAGGCGAAGGGGTCGCGGGCGGGGCCGATGCCTTCGGGGGAGGGGTAGAGGACGACGCCGAAGCCGTGTTGTGCGGCGATGCGGGCGGCGCCGGTGTAGACGCCGGCGAAGAATTCGGTGGTGAGGGCGGGGACGACGAGCAGGACGGTGCGTGTGTGGCCGAGGCGTAGGTTGCGGGCGGCGAGGTTGGGGCGGTAGCCGAGTTCGCGGGCGGCTTGGCGGACGCGTTCGGCGGTGGTTTCGGAGACGCGTCCGCGCCATTTGTCGCCGAGTACGAGGGATACCGCGGCCTGGGAGACGCCTGCTGCTTGGGCCACGTCTCGGCTGGTGGGGCGAGTGCTGCCGGGTGCCACCGTCCGCCTGCTCCTTCGTCTGGACTCGTGAACAGCGCACATGGTACGTATGACGGAGGACGTTATACGTAAAACTTCTGCGGAGGGCGGCGCGGCTGATGACGGGCGCATACCTGGAGGTCCTCAGGGCGAGGCATGCCACCCGGCTGCTCGCGGGCACGCTCATAGGTCGGCTGCCGAACGCGGTGGCGGCGCTGGCGATCGTGCTGTTCGTGCGTGCGGAGGGGGGTTCGTACAGTCTGGCCGGGGGTCTGGCGGCGGTGTACGGGGTCGCCAACGCGGTGGGTCAGCCGGTGCTGGGGCGGCTGGTGGATCTGTACGGGCAGCCGCGGGTGCAGTTGCCGGCGGCGGTGGCTTCGGCTGTGGCGATGGCCGGGTTCGCCTTCGTGGGTACGGGGTCGCTGCCGCTGGCGTATGCGGCTGTGGCGGCCTCGGGGTTGTTCACGCCGCCGTTGGAGGGTGGTCTGCGGGCGTTGTGGTCGTCGGTTCTCCACAAGGAGGGCCAGGTGCACACGGCGTACGCGATGGACGCGGTGGCGCAGGAGGTCATGTTCACGATCGGCCCGTTGCTGCTGACGCTGTGTGCGTCGCTGTGGTCGGCGCAGGCGGCGCTGCTGGTGCTGAATGTGATCGGGGTGCTGGGCGCGCTGTCGGTGGTGGTGTCGCCGCCTTCGCGTGCGTGGCGTTCGGAGCCGCGTGAGGCGCACTGGCTGGGGGCGCTGCGTTCGTCGGGGCTGCTGGCGCTGCTGGCGGCGTTCCTGTTCATCGGGATGGCGCTGGGGTCGATCGCGGTGGCGGCGGTGTCGTACGCGGACGACAACGGCGGTGATGTGGTGTACGGCTGGCTGATGGCGGGCGTGGGGCTGGGTGCGCTGGTCGGTGGTGTGGTGTACGGGGCGCGGCAGTGGGCCGGTGAGCCGGCGCGGCGACTGCGGTTGCTGGTGGCGCTTCTGGCGGTGTGTTATCTGCCGTTGATGCTGATGCCGGGTGTGGTGGCGATGACGTTGCTGGCGGTGGTGGCGGGGGTGTTCCTGGCGCCTTGTATCGCTTGTGCGTTCGTGCTCGTGGATCGGCATGCGCCGCGGGGGACGGTCACGGAGGCGTTCTCGTGGCTGGTGACGACGTTCACCGTGGGCGCGTCGGTGGGAACGGGCCTGGCGGGGCCGGTCGTCGAGGCGGGCGGGGCGCTGTGGGGGTTCGCCGTGCCGGGCGCGGCGGGGGCGGTGTCGTTGCTGGTCCTGCTGGCCACGGGGCGGGTCCTCGCAGCTCCCGCCAGGGGTGCGGTGGTTGCGGCTTCATCGGAAAATGATCCAAACCGTGCTGTCGAACCCCGTTTCAGCTCGGGGGATCGGGCGTAATGTTCAGTCATGGACCGCCGCATTTTCGGGCTGGAGAACGAGTACGGCGTCACGTGCACGTTCAGGGGACAGCGCCGCCTGTCGCCTGACGAGGTGGCGCGGTACCTCTTCCGCCGTGTCGTGTCATGGGGCCGTAGCAGCAATGTCTTCCTGCGGAACGGCGCCCGCCTCTATCTCGACGTGGGATCGCATCCGGAATACGCGACACCGGAATGCGACAACGTGACCGAACTGGTCACCCACGACAAAGCAGGCGAGCGCATTCTCGAAGGACTCCTGGTGGACGCCGAACGACGCCTGCACGAGGAGGGAATCGCGGGCGACGTCTACCTCTTCAAGAACAACACCGACTCGGCGGGCAACTCGTACGGATGCCATGAGAACTATCTGGTGGCACGCCATGGCGAGTTCTCCCGGCTCGCGGACATCCTCATCCCGTTCCTGGTCACCCGGCAGCTGCTGTGCGGTGCCGGGAAGGTGCTCCAGACGCCGCGTGGCGCGGTGTACTGCGTCAGTCAGCGGGCGGAGCACATCTGGGAGGGCGTCTCGTCGGCGACGACGCGTTCCCGGCCGATCATCAACACGCGTGACGAGCCGCACGCGGATGCCGAGCGTTACCGTCGTCTGCATGTGATCGTGGGCGACTCGAACATGTCCGAGACGACCATGCTGCTGAAGGTCGGTGCGACCGATCTGGTGCTGCGGATGATCGAGGCGGGCACGGTGATGCGGGATCTGACCCTGGAGAACCCGATCCGGGCGATCCGCGAGGTCAGCCACGACATCACCGGTCGGCGCAAGGTGCGCCTGGCCAGCGGCCGGGAGGCGTCGGCGCTGGAGGTGCAGCGCGAGTACTACGAGAAGGCCGTGGACTTCTGTGAGCGCCGCGGTATTCGTACGGGCACGGTCGAGCAGGTCCTGGAGCTGTGGGGCCGCACGCTGGACGCGATCGAGGCGGAGGACCTCGACCGGATCGGTACCGAGATCGACTGGGTCATGAAGTACAAGCTGATCGAGCGGTACCGGGCCAAGCACAACATGACCATGTCGCATCCGCGGGTCGCGCAGATAGACCTCGCGTACCACGACATCCACCGTCGTCGGGGTCTGTACTACCTGCTGGAGAAGAAGGGGCAAGCCGCCCGTATCTGCAACGACTTGAAGATCTTCGAGGGCAAGTCTGTTCCGCCGCAGACGACTCGGGCCCGGCTGCGCGGTGATTTCATCCGCAGGGCTCAGGAACAGCGTCGGGACTTCACCGTCGACTGGGTTCATCTCAAGCTCAACGACCAGGCGCAGCGCACGGTCTTGTGCAAGGACCCGTTCCGTTCGGTGGACGACCGGGTGGAGAAACTCATCGCCGGTATGTGAGCGTCGGGTTCCGGCAGGTTTTCCGGAGCGCAACGCGGGCGCCGTACGTTTCCCGTACGGCGCCCTTCTCACGCCGTAGAGTTGCGCGCACGCCATCCACAAGATCGACCGATTACGAGGCTCTCACCGTGCGCCGACGCTCACTTCTCATCGCCGTACCCGCAGGAATGGTCACGCTCGCCGCATGCGGCGATGACAAGGACGACAAGGCGAGTGACAGTGCGTCGCCCTCGACTCCGGCGACGTCGGCGGTTCCGTCGCCGAAGATCGTGGACGGTCCGTTGCCGGCGATCACCGCGGGTGCGAAGTTCGGGCAGAAGCCGACGGTCGCCAAGGGCAGTGGTGATCCGTCGAAGGACCTTGCGGTGAAGACGGTCATCGCGGGCAACGGCAAGACGGTGGCGGAGAACGACTTCGTCGTGGCGAACTATCTCGGGCAGATCTGGGCCACCGGGAAGTCCTTCGACAATTCCTACGACAGCAAGAAGCCGCTGCTCATCCAGCTCGCCGAGGGCAGTGTCATCGCCGGCTGGCGGTACGGTCTGGTGGGGCGCAAGGCGGGCAGCCGCGTTCAGATGGCGATCCCTCCGACCTGGGGTTACGGCCCGCAGGGCAACGCGGACGCGGGGATCAAGGGCACCGACACGCTGGTCTTCGTCATCGATGTCCAGGAGGCGTTCAACGCCAAGAGTTCGGCGAAGGGCGAGGTCGTCGCCCAGGACGACGTCGATCTGCCGAAGGTCGGCACGAACACCGACGGCAAGCCGCCGTCCCTGACCGTTCCCAAGACGGACGCGCCGAAGAAGCTGGTGACGGCCTATGTCCTGGAGGGCGACGGTGCCGAGGTGAAGGCGGAGCAGGCCGTCCTGTGCCAGTTCAAGGGCGTGGTCTGGGACAGCGGCAAGGAGTTCGAGTCGAGCTACCGGCAGGGGCAGCTGAGCCAGTTCGCGCTGCCCCAGATGCAGCAGGTCGTGAAGGGCCTGGCGCAGGGTTTGGCCGGGAAGAAGGTGGGCAGCCGGGTGCTGGTCGTCGTACCTCCGGACCTGGCCTACGGGGACACCCCGCCGAGTGGCGGTGTCATCAAGAAGGGCTCCACGCTGGTCTTCTCGGTCGACATCCTGGCGGCGATGTAGCCCGGCCCGGATGTAAGACTGTGCTGTTGCCTTTCCATCACGAGCAGGAGCGTAAGACGTGAGCATCGACAAGCCCGAGATCGACTTCCCGGGCGGCGAGCCCCCGGCGGACCTCGAGATCAAGGACATCTGGGAGGGCGACGGCGCGGTTGCGCAGGCGGGCCAGACCGTCACCGTGCACTACGTGGGTGTCGCCTTCAGCACGGGCGAGGAGTTCGACGCCAGCTGGAACCGCGGCACGCCGTTCCGTTTCCCGCTGGGTGGCGGCCGTGTCATCAAGGGCTGGGACCAGGGCGTGCAGGGCATGAAGGTCGGCGGCCGCCGTCAGCTGACCATCCCGGCCCACCTCGCCTACGGCAACCAGAGCCCGACTCCGGCGATCAAGCCCGGTGAGACCCTGATCTTCGTGGTCGACCTGCTCGGCGTCTGATCGTCGTCTGGCCGTCGTGTCCGACGGTCGCTTCCGATCGGCTGACGGTGATCGGCGTACGACCGGACCGGACTACCTGGGGCCCATGCCTGTCCGGGCATGGGCCCTCGGCTTTGCCAGGCCACCGCGGAGCGGTACGGTCATCGTCCGTAAGCACCATAGGGAAGGCGAAGGGCGTCGATGGCCATTGCCAAGGCCGAGCGGCTCATGAACCTGGCGCTGTGTCTGCTCGGGACGCGGCGGCCGCTGAGCAAGCGCGAGCTGCGTGAGTCCATCGAGGCCTACCTGGAAGCCGGCTCCGACGACTCCTTCAACCGGATGTTCGAGCGCGACAAGGACGATCTGCGCGAGCTCGGCCTGGTCATCGAGACGGTGGAGAACCTGGACGGCGAGGTCGGCTATCTGGCCCGCCGGGACAGCAACCGGCTGCCGCCCATCACGCTGGACGCGGAGGAGGCCGCCGCGCTGGGGCTGGCCGCGAAGGTGTGGCAGCAGGTCCGGCTCGCGGGCGCGGCCAGCGGCGCCCTGCAGAAGCTGCGCGCTGCCGGGCTGCCCGAGGACGTCGACCCGTACGAGGCGCACGGCGCGCTGGAGCCCCGGATCCCGGTGCACGAGGCCGCGTTCGAGCCGCTGATGCTGGCCTGCCGCGACCGTCGTCCCGTCGTCTTCGACTACCGCAAGGCCACCGCCGCCCGCCCCGAACCCCGGCATGTCGAGCCGTGGGCGCTGGAGTGCTGGCGCGGCCACTGGTATCTGGCCGGCTGGGACCGCGACCGCGGTGCGGAGCGGGTGTTCCGGCTGTCCCGGATCACGGGCAAGGTGCGTTCGCGGGGCGCCCGGTTCACCGCGCCCGTCCCCGATGTCGTCACCGTGCGGGAGACCGTGGCGAGCTGGGCGGGGGAGACCGCCGACCGCTCCGCGCTGATCCGGCTGCGAGCGGACGCCGGGTACCCCCTTCGGGCGAAGGCCACGGCGGTGCGGGAACTCGGGGACGGCTGGGACGAGTTGGAGATTCCGTACGGCCACGGGCTGGACGCGTGGCTGGTGGAGTTCGGGCCGGATGTGGTGGTCCTGGAGCCCGCGGAGCTGCGGGCCGACGTGGTGGACCGGCTGCGTGCCGTGGCCAAGGGCTGAGGGGGAGCGGAGCGACACAGTGGCAGGCAAACCGGTTCGGCCCATCAACGCCATCGACCAGACCCGGCGGATGCTCTCCCTGGTGACGTATCTGAGGGAGCGCCCCGGCGCCCGCGTCGAGGACGTGGCGCGCGCCTTCGGCATCTCCGAGGACGAACTGGTCTCCGACCTCGATGTGCTGCCCATGTGCGGCACCAGCTTCCGCGGCGGCGACCTGCTCGACATCGACACCGACGGCGAGCGCATCTGGTGGCACAACCCCGACGACGTCGCCGAGCCGCTGCGGCTCGCCGCCGACGAGGCCACCGCGCTGCTGGTGGCCGCCCGGGCCGTCTCCACGCTTCCCGGTCTGCGCGAGAGCGACCGGCAGGCGCTGCTGCGGGCGACCGCCAAGGTGGAGGCCGCGGCCGGGGAAGCGGCCGGCGCCAGCTCCCGGCTGTCGGTGACCTTCGAATCCGAGGGCGGTGTCTTCGCCGACGTCGACCGGGCGATCTCCGAACGGCGCCGGTTGTGGATCCGCTACTACTCGCCCGCGCGTGACGAGGTCACCGAGCGCGAGATCGACCCGATCCGCCTGGTCAGCGTCGGCCACACCTACGTCGAGGCCTGGTGCCGGCGTTCCGAAGCGCGCCGCACCTTCCGGCTCGACCGGGTCGCCGAGATCAAGATCCTCGACGAGCCGTCCGCGGCGCCCGAGGTCGAGCTGCGGGACCTGTCGGAGGGCCTGGTGCAGCCCGCCGCGGAGGATCCCGAGGTCGTCGTCGAGGTCGGGCCGGGCGGCCGCTGGGTCGCCGAGTACTACCCCCACGACAGCGCCGATGAGCTGGCGGACGGTGGGCTGCGTATCACTCTGCGCACCCCCGACCCCGCGTCGCTGCGGCGCCTGGCGCTCCGGCTCGGGCGTGACGGCCGTATCGTCTCGCCGCCCGAGCTGGCCGACAGTGCCCGGCAGGCGGCCCGCGAGGCGCTGGCGGCGTACGACGGGGTCGAGGCGCAAGGCGCTCACGGGGCGCACTCGATGCCGGACGGGCAGTAGCACAGGCCCGGTGGGACAGGCAGCTCGGCAGGCAGTGGGACAAGCGGTGCGACAGGCGGGAGCAGGACTTTGAGCGAGTCGGCGACGTCCGGGGTACGGGAGATGACGGTGGCGTCCGCGTTCGCCGGGATGAGAAGCGTTGCCCCGGTGGTGTTCAGGGCGGGCTGCCCGGACTGCCGGGGCAGTTTCGAGCTCACCGCGAGCGCCCTTCGACTCGCCATCGGGGCGACCAGCCGTACGACGTTCTACTCCTTCACCTGCCCTGAATGCGGCGCGTCCGTCCGCAAGCCGGCGGGGGAGCGGATCGTGGAGCTGCTGACGGGCGGCGGGGTCAGCACTCTGCGGCTGCACTCCACGCTGTAGGACGGTGCCGCCCAGGGGTGGTCTAGGCTCGGCGTCATGTTCTGGCCGATGTTCGCGGTAGCTGTGGGTTTTCTGGGTCTCGTGGTGCTCGGTGTGCTCGCCGTGCGGGTCTTCCTGGAGGCACAGCGCCTCGGTCGGCAGGTCACGGACTCCGCGCGACGCATCAGCCGGGCCGCGGAGGACCTGGAACGGGCGACCGTTAGCGCGGCTAAGGCTGTGGACTCGCTGTAGTGCGCTCAAGGATTCGGTGTGAGACCTGAGTCGCGTGCGTTTTGGGCCACTTCGCCCTGTCAACTTGCCGCCTCCGCCAGGTACGCTGCGGATTGCGGCCCGAGAGCGAGGCGCGGGCCCGCGGACTGGGAGTATGCACAGGGATTGTCCCACGTTCACCCCTGAGCGTTACGATCCCTGGCAGCACGGTGGTCGGATGAATGTCCGACCTGCCGGGTAATCGGACCATGTCGCCTCGGTGAAGAAGGTATACAGCTATGGGTAGGCTCGGCCCCACCGAGATCATTCTGATCCTCGTAGTCATCATCCTGCTGTTCGGCGCCAAGAAGCTCCCGGACATGGCCCGTTCCCTCGGCAAGTCGGCTCGCATCCTCAAGAGCGAGGCCAAGGCGATGAAGGACGAGGACAAGTCCGCCGCCCCGGCCGACCCGCCGAACAACAACAGCGACCAGCAGCCCCCCGCCCAGCGCATCATCCAGGCCGCCCCCGGCGACGCGACGAACGCGCGCCCGGTCAACGAGCCGACGGACACCACGAAGCGCTGACGCAGGGCCGGTGACCTCCGGCCCGCCGCACGAGATGGGAACGTGGGTTGCTGAAGTCTGCCCGCAACAAGGAGAAGGATCCCGAGGGGCGGATGCCCCTCGTGGAACACCTTCGTGAGCTCCGCAACCGGCTCGCGAAGGGCATGCTGGCGATCACGGTCGTCACCATCGTGGCCGCCTTCTACAACGCGGAACTCATGAAGTTCCTCTCCGATCCGGTCCCTCGCTGTACCACGGGACTGGGCGAGACCACGGGCGGTGCCTGCGCGGTCGTCGCGTACACCGACCTGCTTTCACCCTTCACGACCACGGTGAAGGTGAGCCTCATGGCGGGCATCGTCCTGTCCAGCCCTTTCTGGCTCTATCAGCTGTGGGCGTTCGTCGCCCCAGGACTGCACAAGAGCGAGCGCAAGTACACGTACTACTTCGTGGCGGCCGCGGTGCCGCTGTTCTTCGGGGGCGCCTGGCTCGCCTACACGATCATGCCGATCAGCATGCGTGTCCTGCTGGGCATCACGCCCGACGGGTCGGCGAACATCCTGCCGATGGACAAGATCCTCGACTTCAGCGTCCGGATGGTTCTTGTCTTCGGTGCGGCCTTCGAGCTTCCCCTGCTCCTGGTCATGCTGAACCTGACGGGCATGGTGACGGGACGCCGAATGCTCGGCTGGTGGCGCGGCGTCGTCATGGGTGTCTTCGTCTTCGGTGCCGTGGCGACCCCCACCACCGACCCCATCGGCATGATGGCCCTCGCCGGGCCGATCGTCATCCTGTACTTCATGGCGGTGGGCTTCTCCATCCTGAACGACCGACGACGCCGCCGTAACGACCCCGACGCCGAGCTGGACGACGACGAGGCCTCCGACCTCGATCTGACCCCCGAGAGCATCGACGAGGTCGAGACCGTCTCCGCGAGCCGGGCGCTGCCCGAGCAGGCGAGCACGGAGCGGGTCAACGGCTACGACGACGTGACCTGAGAACAGCCGTCTTGAGGCCGAAGCGGCCGGGGCGCCTACGGGGCGCACCCGGTCGCTTTTGCTGTGCGGCCGTGAGCTGCGAGGATCCCGGGTTCGACGAGTGCCGATCCGGATAATGATCGTCCTGTTGTCAGTGGCGCCCGGTACGCTCGAAGGCACGATGACAGAGGACCTCTCACCGGCCGAGCGGTACGCGGCAGCACGCAGGCGCGCTGTCGAGCAGGCCACCGCCCTCGCCTCCTTCCGCGAGATGTACGACTTCGGCCTCGACCCCTTCCAGATCGAGGCCTGCCAGGCACTCGAGGCGGGCAAGGGTGTACTGGTGGCCGCGCCCACCGGCTCCGGCAAGACGATCGTCGGCGAGTTCGCCGTCCACCTCGCCCTGATGCAGGGCAAGAAGTGCTTCTACACGACACCCATCAAGGCGCTGTCGAACCAGAAGTACACCGACCTGTGCCGCCGTTACGGCGACGGCATGGTCGGTCTGCTCACCGGCGACAACAGCATCAACTCCGACGCCCCGGTGGTCGTGATGACGACCGAGGTGCTGCGGAACATGCTGTACGCCGGGTCGCAGACCCTCCTCGGCCTCGGCTATGTGGTCATGGACGAGGTGCACTACCTCTCCGACCGCTTCCGCGGCGCCGTATGGGAAGAGGTGATCATCCACCTCCCCGAGTCGGTCACGCTCGTCTCACTGTCGGCGACCGTGTCGAACGCCGAGGAGTTCGGCGACTGGCTCGACACCGTCCGCGGCGACACCGAGGTGATCGTCTCCGAGCACCGGCCCGTACCGCTGTTCCAGCACGTGCTCGCCGGACGTCGGATGTACGACCTGTTCGAGGAGGGCGAGGGCAGCAAGAAGGCCGTCAACCCCGACCTCATGCGGCTGGCCCGGATGGAGGCCACCCGACCGTCGTACCAGGACCGCAGACGCGGCCGGAACATGCGCGAGGCCGACCGGGAGCGGGAGCGCAGACAGCGCTCCCGGGTGTGGACGCCGGGGCGCCCCGAGGTCATCGAACGCCTCGACGCCGAGGGGCTGCTGCCCGCCATCACCTTCATCTTCAGCCGCGCCGCGTGCGAGGCCGCCGTACAGCAGTGTCTGTACGCCGGGCTCAGGCTGAACGACGACGAGGCGCGGGAGAAGGTGCGTGCCCTCGTCGAGGAGCGCACCGCCGCCATCCCGTCCGAGGACCTCCATGTCCTCGGCTACTACGAATGGCTGGAGGGCCTGGAGCGCGGTATAGCCGCCCACCACGCGGGCATGCTCCCGACCTTCAAGGAGGTCGTCGAGGAGCTGTTCGTCCGCGGCCTGGTGAAGGCCGTGTTCGCCACCGAGACGCTGGCGCTGGGCATCAACATGCCGGCCCGGTCGGTGGTGTTGGAGAAGCTCGTCAAGTGGAACGGCGAGCAGCACGCCGACATCACACCCGGCGAGTACACACAGCTGACCGGTCGCGCGGGCCGCCGCGGCATCGATGTCGAGGGCCACGCCGTGGTGCTGTGGCAGCGCGGCTCCAGCCCCGAGCACCTCGCCGGGCTGGCCGGCACGCGCACGTACCCGCTGAAGTCCAGCTTCAAGCCGTCGTACAACATGGCGGTCAACCTGGTCGAGCAGTTCGGCCGGCACCGCTCGCGCGAACTGCTGGAGACGTCCTTCGCGCAGTTCCAGGCCGACAAGTCGGTCGTCGGGATCTCCCGGCAGGTGCAGCGCAACGAGGAGGGGCTGGAGGGCTACAAGGAGTCCATGACCTGCCACCTCGGCGACTTCGAGGAGTACGCGCGACTGCGCCGCGAACTCAAGGACCGCGAGACCGAGTTGGCCCGCGAGGGCGCGACGCAGCGGCGCGCGGAGGCCGCCGTCGCGCTGGAGAAGCTCAAGCCTGGCGATGTCATCCACGTGCCCACGGGCAAGTACGCCGGTCTCGCGCTCGTGCTGGACCCCGGGCTGCCCGCCGGACGGTCCAACGGCCACCGCGGCTTCGAGCACCACGACGGACCGCGCCCGCTGGTCCTGACCGCCGAACGGCAGGTCAAGCGGCTGGCGTCCATGGACTTCCCGGTGCCCGTCGAGGCGCTGGAGCGGATGCGGATCCCCAAGTCCTTCAACCCGCGCTCCCCGCAGTCCCGTCGGGACCTCGCCTCCGCGCTGCGCACCAAGGCGGGGCACATCGCGCCGGAGCGGCACCGCAAGCGGCGCTCCCAGGCGGCGGACGACCGGGAGATCGCCCGCCTGCGCAAGGACATCCGCGCCCACCCCTGCCACGGCTGCAACGACCGCGAGGACCACGCCCGTTGGGCCGAGCGCTACCACCGGCTGCTGCGGGACACCTCGCAGCTGGAACGCCGTATCGAAGGCCGTACGAACACGATCGCCCGTACGTTTGACCGCATCGTGGCGCTGCTGACCGAACTGGACTATCTGCGCGACGACGAGGTCACCGAACACGGCAAGCGGCTCGCCCGGCTGTACGGCGAACTCGACCTGCTGGCCAGCGAGTGCCTGCGGGAGCGGGTGTGGGAGGGCCTCGGACCGGCCGAACTGGCCGCCTGCGTCTCGGCGTTGGTGTACGAGGCGCGGGTCGGGGACGACGCGATGGCGCCGAAGCTGCCTTCGGGCAAGGCCAAGGCCGCGCTCGGTGAGATGGTGCGGATCTGGGGGCGGCTCGACGCCCTGGAGGAGGACTTCCGGATCACGCAGACCGAAGGGGTCGGGCAGCGTGAACCGGATCTCGGGTTCGCCTGGGCCGCGTACATGTGGGCCAGCGGTTCGGGGTTGGATGAGGTGCTGCGTGAGGCGGAGATGCCGGCCGGGGACTTCGTGCGGTGGTGCAAGCAGGTGATTGATGTGCTGGGGCAGATCGCGGCGGCTTCTCCTGCGGACGGCTCTACTGTGGCCAAGAGTGCGCGTAAGGCTGTGGATGGGCTGTTGCGGGGGGTTGTCGCCTATTCGTCGGTCGGGTGAGGGGGGCCTCGGCGGGTGCGGGGGCGTCGTGGCTGGTCGCGCCCATGTGGCGGAGCCGCAAATTGATACAGCCCCGCGCCCCTGGGTAGCCGCCCCCACCGTCTCTCAAGTGGTGAGGATGATCAGCTGCTGGGTCGCCCTTGTCATCGCCACGTAGCGGTCCACTGCCCCCTGGATGCCCTCGCCGAAAGTCTGTGGATCCACCAGGATCACCAGGTCGAACTCCAGGCCCTTCGAGAGTTCTGGAGACAGGGACTGGACCCGGTCCGTCGAGCGGAATGTGGGGTCGCCGATCACGCAGGCGATCCCCTCGGTGTGCTCGGCGAGCCAGGTGCGGATGATCGCGTCGAGGTCGGTAGTGGGTCCATGGACGACCGGGACGCCGGTGCCGCGGATGGACGTCGGTACGTTCGCGTCCGGGAGTGCGGTGCGGATGACCGGCTCGGCCGCCTTCATGATCTCTTCCGGGGTGCGGTAGTTGATGCTCAGGGACGTCAGGTCGATGCGGTCGAAGCCGACACGTTCGAGGCGTTCCCGCCAGGACTCCGTGAAGCCGTGCCTGGCCTGGGCGCGGTCGCCGACGATGGTGAAGCTTCGGGACGGGCAGCGCAGCAGCAGCATCTGCCACTCCGCGTCGGTCAGTTCCTGGGCCTCGTCGACGACGATGTGCGCGAAGGGGCCGGCGAGCAGGTCCGGGTCGGCGGTGGGCAGGGCCGAGTCGTCGACCAGGGAGTTCCGCATGTCCTGGCCGTGCAGCATGATCAGGACGCCTTCGCCGTCGTCGTAGGTGTGGGCTTCGAGGAGGTCGTCGACGACCCTGCCCATGCGCTCGCGTTCGACGGCGACGGTGGCCTCGTGGCGGCGTTTGCGTCGTGACGCCTCGGGGTCACCGAGCCGCTGTCGTGCCGCGTCCAGCAGGGGCAGGTCGGACACCGTCCAGGCCTGGGCGTCCGCGCGCTGGAGACGCTGGACGTCCTCGCGGCTGAGCCACGGCGCGCACATCCGCAGGTATGCGGGTACCGACCACAGGTCGCCGACCAGGTCCGCCGCTTCGAGCAGCGGCCAGGCGCGGTTGAAGGCGGCCAAGAGCTCCCTGTTCTGTGTCAGTGACCTGCGTAGCAGGTCGGGTGAGACGTCGCCGTCCTGTGTCGAGGCGTCGCCTTCGTGCTTGTCCGCCAGGATCGTCAGCAGTTCCTCCCAGACCTGGTCGCGCGCCTCGTTGTGCGGAGTGCCGGGTTCCGCCGCCTCGAACGCTACGGCCCAGTCGTCGGCGCTCAGCCAGACATCCGACCAGTGGGTCGTGACCGTCATGCCTTTGGCGGGCGGTTCCTCGTAGAACCGGACCGCCTTCTCGATCGCCTTCACCAGATCCGCGGACGACTTCAGACGGGCCACCTCCGGATCGGCCTCCACGGTCGCCGTGGCGCCCTCGGCGACGAGATCGCGCAGGATGCAGGTCTGTACGCCCTCCTCGCCGAGGCTGGGCAGGACGTCGGAGACGTAGGCCAGGTACGGGCGGTGCGGACCCACGAAGAGCACGCCGCCCCGGCGGTGACCGAGGCGGGGGTCGGCGTGCAGGAGGTAGGCGGAGCGGTGCAGGGCGACGACGGTCTTGCCGGTGCCCGGGCCACCGTCGACGACGAGGGCGCCCCGGGAGCCCGCGCGGATGATGGCGTCCTGGTCGGCCTGGATCGTGCCGAGCACATCCCGCATCCGGGATGACCGGTCGCTGCCCAGGCTGGCGATGAAGGCGGACTGGTCGTCGAGGGCGGCATGGTGCCCGTCCAACCCGTCCCAGGTGAACACCTCGTCCCAGTAGTCGCTGATCCGGCCGTCGGTCCAGCGATACCGGCGGCGGCCGGCCAGCCCCATCGGGTTGGCGTGGGTGGCACCGAAGAACGGCTCGGCGGCCGGGGAGCGCCAGTCGAGCAGCAGGCGGCGGCCGGTGCTGTCCGTCAGGCCGAGGCGTCCGATGTACACGGGCTCGGCGTCGTCCGCGCCGACCATGTGCCCCAGGCACAGGTCCAGGCCGAAGCGGCGCAGGGTGCGCAGGCGCGCGGTCAGCCGGTGGACCTCGATGTCCCGGTCCATGGCCTGCTGCCCTTTGCCGCCGGGTGCCCTGTGTGCGGCGTCGAGGCGGTCGGTGAGCTCGGCGATCGACTGTTCGAGGCACTCCGCGATGGCCGCGAAGTGCTGTTCGTCACCGGCGATCAGGGTCGGGTCGGCCTTGAGGGAGAGGCGGTCGGGGAGGTCGAACGCGCTGGTGGTCAGGGGTTTCAAGGCATCAGCTCCGAATGCGGGACGGTCGATTGCGGTGTTGCGGTGTTGCGGTGTCGCGGGTGTCGCGGGTGTCGCGGTGCGGCCTGTTCTCGGACGGCCGCCCCCTACGGCTGCCTCGGGCGGGGCTGTCCTCAGAAGGCCCCGTCGAGCAGCAGCTTCGCGGCCACGTCCGTCCCGTCGGTGCGGATCGTCGCCGCCACGGCGGTCGCTCGCGCGCGGGTCTCGGGCGTGAGCGCCGTTTCGAGCGCTGCGGACAAGGACTCCAAGGTGGGCGTCGGGCCGTCGTGCGCCGCGCCGATACCGAGGTCGGCGACCCGGCCGGCCCAGTACGGCTGGTCCGCCAGCTGGGGCACGACGACCTGGGGTGTGCCGGCCCGGGCCGCCGTGGTCGTCGTCCCCGCGCCCCCGTGGTGCACGACGGCGGCCACCCGGGCGAACAACGCCTGGTGGTTGGCCTCGCCCACGGCGTAGCAGTCGTCCTGGTCGTCGATCAGGGCGAGGTCGGCCCAGCCCCGGGAGACGAGGACGCGGCGGCCCTGGGCGCGTACCGCGTCGACGGCCACCTGGGCCGCGTCCGGGGAGGCGTGCAGAGGCATGCTGCCGAAGCCGACGTACACCGGCGGAGTGCCGGCGTCCAGAAAGGTCTCCAGTTCCGCCGGCAGCGGGCGGACGTCGGGTGCGATCCAGGCGCCGGTCTGGACGGGGTCGAGGCCGGGCATTTCGTGCAGCGGGTCCAGGACCGGGTCCGTCGCCACCCACGGCCGGTCGCCGATGACGTGGTCGCGAACGTTCTCCACCGGTGGCAGGCCGATCGACGCCCGGTTGGTGTTGAGCGCCTCACCGAACAGCGCGTCGATGCTCTGGGCGTCCAGCTCCCACAGCGCGCGGTTGTCGGTCACCTCCGGGGGGAACGGGCGGCCGCGATAGGCGAGCGGTCGGCGATGCGGCGACGGCAGCGTGAGCTGCTGGAAGGTCACGGACACGGACGGGATGCCCAGTCTCTCGGCCACCGAGCGGGCACCGGCCGCGGCCGGCATCATGCCGGTCGCCACCAGCACATCGCATCCCTCGGCCGCCGCGAGCATCAACTCGAACTGGCCGGCGATCACCTCGGCCGCACGCCGGGGCATCGACGGCGGCGCCACCGCCTTCGTCAGCGCACGCGCCGACGGGCCGACCGGCACCAGCGGCACGTCGACATCTGCCAGCCGTCGCGCGAAGTCCTCGTCCGGCGGGGCGCACACCCGCACCTCGGCACCGAGCTCCCGCAATCGCACCGCGAGCCCGACCATCGGCTCGACATCCCCCCGCGACCCATAGGTCGACAACAGCACACGCACTTCGCGACTCCCCGTTTCCGCTGGTCTTTGGCCTAGGCCGGAGATTCTGCGGTACGACGGGGGCCTTGCCGCAAGCCCCCCGGTGCGCTATAAGTTGAGAGTGGCAAGGAGTCGGAGACCTCCTTGCCTTTCTTTTTTGCCGCCCCGGGCAGGCATTCGCGGCAGGTGACCGCGGCAGGCATCGGCCGGAATACGATCTTCACCCGTCACGGTGAGTAGTCTTCGCACGCTCGTACGCCATGACGCAGCGTGTGCGAATGTAATCCGAGCGTATAAATGGGGCCGAGCGTACTACCGCCGCGCACCCCATTTCAGGTGCTTGCTGAATATGACTCAGCGATGATCCGGTCGGACTAAGCTCGCCCGCAGCGCACCGAGTTGAGGTGTAATCGTGCGCTTGTTCCCCAATCATGCAGAAGATTCCGGCATACCCATGACATTCCCCCATGCAAGCTCCCCCTACACCCACCCGATTCGTTTCAGAGGGCCCACATGGTGAGCGTTCAATCCCCGCCCAGTCGCCGTGAACTCCCGTACGCGCGCGTGCTCTTGCTGCCGGCCATAGCGATGGCCGCGGCGACCGGAGCCGCCGTCGCCGTGGTGACGGAGCCGGCCCGGACGGCCGTCGGCGTATGCGGTGCCGTGGCCATGCTGCTGGTGCTGGTGTCCGCGGCCGAAGTCGTGCGCCGCGGCCGCGCCCTGCGGGATCTGCGGGCCGAGCACGCCCGTCACACCGCGTATCTGGAAGGGCGCGTCGCCGCCCACGACGAGGCGATGGTCCGCCTCGCCACGGAGATCACGCCCGCCGCCATCAACCGGCTCCAGCGCGGCGCTTCCACCTATGAGGTGATGCGCGACCTCGCCAAGCTCGACCCGTCCTACGCCCATCTCTCCCGGGCGGAACTGTCGTTGGTGCAGTCGATGCTCGACATCGTCGACCACCAGGAAGCACTCCGCGACTCCGCCCAGCGCTCGTTCGTCAACATCGCTCGCCGCGTCCAGTCGATCGTGCACCAACAGGCCGTGGAACTCCGGGAGATGGAGGAGGACCACGGACGTAACCCCGAGGTCTTCGACGACCTGCTGCGCATCGACCACGGCACCATGCTGATCGGTCGCCTCGCCGACTCGATCTCCGTGCTCGGCGGCGGCCGGCCGGGCCGTCAGTGGCCCGAACCCGTCCCGCTGTACAGCGTGCTGCGCGGCGCCATGTCCCGGATCCTGGAGTACCGGCGCATCAGCCTGGACTCCATCGCCCAGGTCAACATCGCCGGCATCTCCGTCGAGCCGATCATCCACGCCGCGGCCGAACTCCTCGACAACGCCACCCGCTACTCGCCGCCGCAGACCAAGGTGCACGTCACCGCCACCGAGGTGCAGACCGGCGTCGCCATCGAGATCGAGGACTCCGGCGTCAGCCTCAGCGAGGAGGCCCGCGCCCGGGTCGAGGGCATGCTCGAGCGCGCCAAGCAGGGCACCGACCTCCAGGACATCGGCGAGTCCCCGCGCCTCGGCCTCGCCGTCGTCGGCCGCCTCTGCACGGCCTACAACATGCAGGTCTCGCTGCGCTCCTCCGCGTACGGCGGCGTGCGCGCCATCCTCGTGGTGCCGCGCGACATGATGACCAACGACCCCGCGCCCGGACTCGCCCACGGCATCGGTGCCGGGGCCGCGCCCAAGGCCGACCCCGACGCGCTCGAGGGCCCCAAGCGCGCCCCCAAGAAGCGGCGCCCCACCAGCCCGAAGATCACCGCCGCCATGGCCGCCATGGAGGACGACGTCCCTGTCGTCACCGAATGGACCGCGGGCGGGCTGCCCCAGCGCCGCAGCCGGGTCAAGACGCCGCTCAGCCAGCGCATCGCCGAGCAGGCGGCCATCGAGCAGGCCGAACGGGAGGGCCGGCCGACCATCTGGTCCAAGCGCAAGCCGGACCCCGAGCCCGAGCCCGCCGAGGACGAGTCCGTCCCCGGTGCCTGGGTCGAGGCGTTCTGGAACGGACTCAAGGACAAGCCCGACCCGCTCACGCTCAAGCCGCGAACCCAACCCGCCCAACCCGCCCAACCG
>CBFGZZ010000175.1:0-17760 GCA_965653385.1 uncultured Streptomyces sp.
GGAACCTCCGCCGACGCCTGCTGCCCTCCGGTGGCATCCCGCGCATCTGCCGGGGCCGGCTCTCGGCCCGGCGTCTGCGGCGCCTTGCTCGTGGCCGCGGGATCGTCGGTCGAGGTGGACCCTCCTTCCGGCACCGACGGCGTGGCTTTGCGCCCGCGGCCACCGGCGGTGGCCAACGCGGCACCGGGCGCCTGGGGCACCTCGCGGGCCCGTGGCTGCGCCGTGCGGGTGCCCGCCTCGGTCTCCGGCCCCATGTCCCCGATCTCGTCGGCGAGTTGATGCACGAGGATGCCATGACGAAACGCGGTCTCGCCGACGTCGGCACATGTACTGCCGTACACGGAGAGGCGGTTGCCGCTCTCGCGTACGACCTCGACGGAGCGGTGGGCGGCGCGCGCCTCCTTGGTGAGCAGGGCGGCGAGGCGCGAGGCATGCGGGGTGCGCACGGCGACGCGCGGGCGCAGCCGGGTACGGGCGAAGTCGGCGGCCTCCTGGTCGGCGATCAGCCTGCCGCGCTGAAGCGTGACGACCCGGTCGGCGGTGCGAGCGGCCTGCTTCGGGTCGGCCGTGGTCAGCAGTACCGTGCCGCCCTGGGCGGCGTGCGCGCGGAGCATGCCGTACAGCCAACGGCTCTCGCGGGCCGAGAGCCCGCCCGCGGGGTCGTCGAGCACGAGGGTGTGCGGGTCGGACAGCAGTGCGCAGGCAAGGCCGAGGCGGCGGTCCATGCCGCGCGAGAGGGTGCCCAGGCGTTCCTCGCGCAGGCTGACGAGTCCGACGACCTCCAGGACTTCGTCGGCGCGCCGGGCCGGCACGCCCGCGGCGGCGCAGAGCATGCGCAGGTGGCCGCGGACGGTGCGTGACGGATGGCCGGGAAGGTCGCCGAGAAGCACGCCGACCTCGCGCGAGGGGTGGGCGATGCGGTGCAGGGGGCGGCCTCTGAAGTAGGTGATACCACGGCCGCGTTGGAGTTCGAGCATGAGTCTGAGCACCGTCGTCTTGCCCGCTCCCGACGCGCCGAGCAGCGCGGTGATGCGTCCGGCGCGCGCCTCGAAGGAGACGTCGTCGACGGCGGGGGGAAGCTCCTTGCGAGGGTCGCTGGTCAGTCCGATGGCCTGGATCACTCGCAGCAAGATAGCGCGCTATGTCCGTTTTTTCGGGTAGGGCAAGGCCCGCTGCAGCGGCTGGAATCGGTCCGGCGGGGTCCTGCGGCCTTCGTCCCGAGCACGGAGCGAGCATGAACTTGCGCCCCACTGAGCCCGGATCGGCATCGGTTCGCGTCCGGACCGGTGCCGCGGCCCGGCCCCTCGTGTCAGACCTCGGGGCGCAGCATCGGCGGGTTGAGCAGCGTGGCGCCGCCGGCCCGGAAGAGCTGGGCGGGGCGGCCACCCTGGCGAGTGGTGGTGCCGCCGGTGGGGACGAGGAAGCCCGGTGTACCCGTCACCTTGCGGTGGAAGTTGCGCGGGTCGAGCGCGACGCCCCACACCGCCTCGTAGACCCGGCGCAGCTCTCCGACGGTGAACTCGGTGGGGCAGAACGCCGTGGCCAGCGACGAGTACTCGATCTTGGAGCGGGCACGCTCCACCCCGTCGGCCAGGATCTGCGCGTGGTCGAAGGCGAGCGGCGCGACCGGTTCGCCGTCGCGGCCATAGCCGCCCTGCTTCAGGAGTTCGTCGACCGGCGCCCAGCGGGCGTTGCTGGCGTCGCCTCCGGCGCGAGGTGCCGGCAGATCAGGAGCCAGCGCCAAGTGGGCAACACTGACCACCCTCATCCGGGGATCCCGCTTGGGGTCACCGTAAGTCGCGAGCTGCTCCAGGTGAGCGCCGTTGTCCTGCGCGGGGACGGCAGGGTCGTGGGCACGCAGCCCCGTCTCCTCGGCCAACTCACGCGCTGCGGCCTGCGACAGGTCCTCGTCGGCCCGTACGAACCCACCGGGCAGTGCCCAGCGCCCCTGGAACGGCGGTTCGCCCCTGCGCACCGCCAGCGCGCACAGGGCGTGGCGGCGCACGGTCAGCACGACCAGGTCCACGGTGACGGCAAAGGGCGGAAAGGCTGACGGGTCGTAGGGCATGCCGCGATCATAGTCGTCTGCTTGACGATAAACACTCCCTTCGCCGGTCGCATCGATGGCTGATCCAATTCGGCCCGGTATGGGCCTGACCACCCCCGCGTGCGCTCGCACCCCAGGGCGTCGTACGAGGTCACGCTCGCAGTTGCAGCCCGTCGGCAGCCTCCTCGACCATGGCGAGTCCCAGCCGGCTGACCCGTACGGAGAAGGGTGCGCCGGCGACCCGGAGGCCCGTCAGGACGATCTCGCCGAGCGGTGCGCTGCGCACGGGGCGGAGCATGACCGTCCCCGCCGGAGCGTCCGGGCGGATACCCGCGAGCGTGGTCAACAGCAGCACTCCGGCTGCCGCCGCGGTGGCCGCGGGGCGGCAGGCCGCCGGATGCGGGAGGGGGGCGCCGCCGTCCCTGCGTCGCTCTCCCGCATACATGTCGGGCAGCCGGTGTCTGAACGCGGCCGCGGCCGCGAGTACGCCCCGCAGCAGTCCGCTCGCCTCCTTCTCGTAACCGGCCGTGGCCAGCCCCGCGACGGCGAGCGCGGTCTCGTGTACCCGAACGGCGCCACTGCGGTGCCCGAACGGGCTGTGCCCCGTCTCCTTCACACCCAGTCCACGAAGGCCCCAGCCCGAGTCCATGGCCGGGCCGCCGAACAGCCGGGCGAGCTGTTCGGTCTGCACCCTGTCGAGCAGGCCGGGCGCCTGTTCGCCCCCGCCCAGCAGACCGGTGTCGAGGAGGTGGACGGCGGCGGCGCCCAGATGCGGCACGACACGCCCGTCCGGGGCTCGGGCAGCCGCGGGCCGACCGCCGCTCAGGTCGTCGAGCCAGAACTCGGCGCGGAACGCCGTCCGCAGCGCCCCGGCCCACTGCCGCAGCCCCGCACCGCCCGGTCTGCCGCAGGCGTCGAGCAGATCGGCTCCGAGCAGCGCGGCGCGATGGGCGTGGGCCTGGGTCTCGCAGCGGACAGGGCCTCCGGGGTGCGGGTCGGGCAGGTAGGTTCCATCGCCCACCGTGGCCCGCAGCCAGGTCAGACAGCGCTCGGCAGCCGGGAGGAGTTCTTCGATCTCCGGTTCGGGCAGCCCCCAGCGTCGGGCCTCCGCGAGCAGGGCGGGGAAGAGCAGCGTGGCCTCCGTGCCCGTGCAACCCGGTGGCAGATGCGTGCCTGCGTCCCGTATCGGCGCGGGGATCATGCCGGACTGCGTTCCCTGGAGCGGGAGTTGCGTGCGGGCGAGGGTGCGCAGCGTGCCTGCGGCGAGCCGGGTGCCCAGCGGCAGGGCCATGCGGGCCGCGGCGAGGGCCTCGGCCGGGGCCAGGCCGCAGCGCCACGGTGCCCCTGCGGCCAAGTGGACATCGGAGGGGTGGGCGGGGTCGCGCAACAGAAGGGCCTGGAGGTCCTCGATGCTCGTCCGCAACAACGCCTCCACCCCGGGATCGTCTCCGGCCGCCCGCGCCGTCGCCAGCGGGCTGGTCGCTGCTCGGCCTGCGGCGCGCACGGGGCCGGCTCCGTCCGGCAGCACCCTCAGCTCGATGCTCACGCTGCCGCTCGGAGGAAGCGCGAACACCCACCGCAGCAGCCCCGCGGAGGCCAGCGCGTCGGCGGGTGGCGGGTCGGCCGTCACAAGCGAGCTGCCCCTGGCGGACGACCAGCGCAGGCCGGAGTCGTGCACGGTGGCGGGGAGTTCCGGCCCGGGGCTGCCGCACGCGATGGCGCCGAGGTCGGCCAGGTCCGTACCCAGGGCGACCTCGACCGGCAGGCGCAGGGGCCGGACCGCCGCGCTGTGCAGCGTGATCCGCTCGATGCCGTCCGCCTGGCGGGTTCGCTCGACGACGACGTCCGGGTCCGGGCCCGCCTGTGGGGAGCTGCGCAGCGTGCCCACGAAGCGGGCGCGGTCGGCCGCCGTCATCCTGGCCTGGACCGCGAGCGGTTCGCGTCCGGCCACACGGATCTGGCAGCGCGAGAGCACACGTCGGCCCGCGCGGTAGAACCCGTCGAGTCCCCGGCCGGTCAACTGCCCCTGGTCCGTGGAGATGGCGAGGCCCGGCAGGGCGACACAGATCAGCGCGTTGTGGCTGGGCGGCAGGTCGGCGAACCGCAGCGCGGTCGACGGCTGAGCCGACGAGGGGGTGTCCTGGGGCTGGGCGAAGCGCCGTGCAGGCTCGGCTGATGTCGGCGCTGCCGTGTGCGGGCTCGTGGGTGACGAGGGCGACGCCCGGCTCTGGTCCGTCGGCCGATTCGGCTGATCGGACCGGCGAGGAGCATCCTGCAGCGGCCTGGGAGCGTGCCGCCCCGCACCTCCCGTGGACGGCGGCAGCCCCGTGTCCAACCTCTGGGACGGGACCGACCCACCGGCTGTAGAGCGATCGTCGGTGGTCGGTGAGGTCTTAGTCTGCGGTGGCATCGGAGTCGGCTGTGGCATGGGGCGGCTTCCTCTGCGCTCTGTGCGCCTCGGGCGTGTGCGGCGCCGGCTGGGGGCCCGGGAGTGACCGGGGCGATGCGGCGGCACGGCCGGTTCAGGCGTTCCGCCACTCAGGTGAACGGGGAGGGATCCCTCCAGGTCACGCCCGGGGCGTGGTAACCCCGGCGAAGGACCGCCCCTTTCAGCACGTCCGCCGGACTGGCAGAGGCAATGCGTGGCGGTGGCGCATGCGCGGTCGCTGCCGTGCCCTCCACGGCGCGGGTCACCGTGCCGCCCACCGGAGCTGTGCCCCCGACGGCACGAGCGGCCGCCGCTCTGCCGCGAGCGCTCACGCATCCCCCTCGCCCCCTGCGCCGGCCGGACGCGCGCTGTCCGGACGGGGTTCACCACGACGAACGGCGCCTTTCTTCGGCGTACGCGGAGCCGTGCCCCTCGAACCGCGGGGAACCGTGGCGCCCGGCCGCGGGGCAGCAGGGTGGGTCCTCGCTGCGGCACGGGGGCGGGGGATGCTCGACTTCTGCGCTCGCGCGGCAGCCCTCGCGGCCCGAGGGTGACTGCCGGTCGAACGCCGGGGGTGCCGGGACGGGTGAGAATCACCGGCGGAGTTCATCGCGGACTTCACAGCTTCCTCCCGCAGCGGCTCTTCGACGCCCTCCGGCTTGCCGTGAGGCCCGGCAGCCACCCCTTCAGGCCCCTGGCGTCCCTTGAGCTCCTGGCGCCCCTGAGATTCCTCGCGGCCCGCACGTCCCTCAGGCTCATGTCCCTCAGGCCACTGGCGTTCCTCTGGTCCCTCCCGTCCCTCGCGTTCCGAACGCAAGCAGCGGCGGATCGACTCGGGATCCAAGCCCTCGTTGCAGGCTTGGTGCAGTAGACGGGCGAAGAGGTAGTCGCGATCCGCGCCGAGTGCCATGGCAAGGGCTTCTCGGGCCTCCAGATCGTCGCCGGTGGACCAGGCGACCCAGCCGGCGAGGGTGAGGGGCGCCGCCGCGTGCTCGCTGTACGGACCGACACAGCGGCGGGCCAATGCCCGCCACAGCCGGAGGGCGGGGCCGGCCTCGTCGCCCTCCATCCACTCGGCCGCACGGTCACGGGTCGCACGGTCCTGCAGACCCAGAATCAGCCTCGCGGCCTCGTCATGCCCGAGTAGTTCGTCGTCACGGAGATCCGACGTGAGCGTCCCGGAAAGGGGCGGCGCCACAGCGAACCGGCCCATGATTCGCTCGGCCAGTTCGAGTGTCTCCTGGGCCACACCTCCGCGGGTCGCGTCGTCGAGGATCCGGGAGACCAGCGCCAGGCCGGCCCTGTCCAGAGCGGTCTCCTGCTCCAGGGCGGCAGCGGTCTCAAGGGGCAGCAGCCTGGCACGCAACTCGCGCAGCGTGCCGCGTACCTGGACTCCGGCGTACGTGGCCGCTGCGGCCAGCACGGACGTTCCGGGCAGGCCCATGGGGCGGCCCTCGGGCGGGCAGCACTCGGCTCGATCGCAGCAGTACGACCAGAATCGACCGTCCGAAATGCAGAGCGCCTCGATCACCGGCACGTCCAGGCTGCCGCATGCGACACGCATCTTCTGGGCGAGCGGTCGCAGCCGTTCCATGACCTGTCGACCCGTCTCGCCCCTCGCCGGTTCCTGGCAGAGGAAAGCGACCATCTGCTCCGGCCGGGCTCCCCTGCGCTCGCTGCCCGTCACCAGCCCATGGGCCAGCTGCGTGGCAGCGGAGTCCCAGTCGTCCGCACTCGCAGGGATGCCGAGCCGGGCCCGGCCGCCGAACCTGCCGCGCCCCGCCCTGTCGTGCAGCGCGACGAGCACGATGCTGTCCTCGGGGCGGTATCCGAGGAGATAGGGCACAGCGTCGGCCAGTTCGGCGGGGGTGCGCAGGGTGACCTGGTGCTCGGGCAGGTGCGCTTCGTGCGGGGTGCAGTCGAGTTGGGCCACTTGCCGCGGGCGTCCGTGGTCTTCGTCGGGTCCGCCAGGCACGTCGTGCATCGCAGACGTGTCGTTCGGGTCCGTTGCTCCAGGAGCGAGGTGGGGCTCGCCGCCCGGATTGTCGTCGCGCTCAGGAGATCCGGTGGTGTCGCTGTGATTCGTCATGCGAAGACGATCTCCCGGATCACGAAGTTCCGCTTTGCCCTGTGGATAAGTCCGATCAGGGTCACGACAACGGGCCCACCATGGACAGTTGCGTCAGGTTCGACCGGCACCCCGCGCAACCCACCGGTCCCGTCCACTCACCCTTTCCAGCGCAAGTGGTGGCGAGCGTCCAGCCGCACACGTCAGCAAGCGAGTTCGGCCCCAGTCCTCATCTTTCGATGACACCTCTCTGCGAGGTCACCCCGCCGCAGCGAGAACCAACGGAAGAACTTCTCCACTGCCTGCCCGGCGAAGCAACCGGGCCGCGACGGCGAGGGTCCAGCCGGAGTCGGTGTAGTCGTCCACGAGCAGGACGGGTCCCGGGGAGCTCGCCAGGGCACCGGCCAGTTCCTCGGAGACGGTGAACGCGCCGGACAGTGACCGCAGGCGTTGGGCGGAATTGCTCCGTCGTGCCGCGTGGGCTCCGCTCGGCCCCGTGTAGGTCAGGGTTCCCAGGTAGGGCAGGCGGCCGATGCCGGCGATGCCCTGGGCGAGGGAAGCGACCAGTTGCGGACGGGCCAGGGACGGTACGGCAACGACTCCCACCGGCCGGGCGGAGGCATCCGGGACGTTCGGCGCCCAGCCGCCCGGTGAGCGCGACCAGTCGGCGAGCACCGCGACCGCGGCTTGAAGGACGTCGTCGGGGACCGGGATGTCGGTCGCGGTCTCGGCCAGCAGGGGGCGCAGGCGGTTGCCCCAGCCGATGTCCGACAGCCGTCCCAGGGCCCGCCCGGTGGAGCACTGCTCCTTCGCCGGGATACGTCCCTTGAGGTCGATGCCCAGGGCGGGCATCCCCGTCGGCCACATCCGGCGCGGCTCGACCTCCACGCCGGGGCGATCGAGCTCCTTCGCCGCCCCTGTCAACGCCTCCGCCGAGACGGACGACGCGATCCAGGTGCCCGCGCAGTTGTCACAGCGACCGCATGGGGCTGCCCCCTCGTCGTCCAGCTGCCGGCGCAGGAACTCCATCCGGCACCCGGACGTGCTCACGTACTCCCGCATGGCCTGCTGCTCGGCCGTCCGCTGCCGGGCCACCCATGCGTACCGCTCGGAGTCGTAGATCCACTCTTCGCCGGTGGAGATCCAGCCGCCCTTGACCCGCTTGACCGCCCCGTCCACGTCGAGGACCTTGAGCATGATCTCCAGCCGGGTCCGCCGAAGATCCACCGCCGCCTCCAGGGCCGGCGCGGACAACGGTCGTCCCGCGTCGGCCAGGGCCGAGAGCGTCTGCCTGACCTGCGCCTCGGGTGGGAAGGCCGTATCGGCGAAGTAGCGCCAGATGGCCTCGTCCTCCTTGCCGGGCAGCAACAGCACATCGGCGTGCTCGACACCGCGGCCGGCGCGACCGACCTGCTGGTAGTAGGCGATCGGCGAGGACGGCGAGCCGAGGTGCACCACGAAGCCCAGGTCCGGCTTGTCGAACCCCATGCCCAGCGCCGACGTGGCGACCAGCGCCTTGACCCGGTTCGCCAGCAGGTCGGCCTCGGCCTGCAGCCGGTCGGCGTTCTCCGTGCGCCCCGTGTACGAGGCCACGTGGAAGCCGCGCTGCCGTAGGAAGGCGGTGGCCTCCTCGGCCGCGGCCACGGTGAGCGTGTAGATGATCCCGGAGCCCTGCAACTCGTCCAGGTGCTCGGCCAGCCAGGCCAGACGGTGTGCGGCGTCCGGCAGCTGGACCACACCCAGCCGCAGGCTCTCCCGCTCCAGCGAACCGCGCAGCACCAGGGCCTCACCGGCGCCGGTGCCCAGTTGCTCGGCCACGTCCGCCGTCACGCGCGCGTTGGCGGTCGCCGTGGTCGCCAGCACCGGAACCCCGGGGGCCAGCGCAGCGAGCATCGCGCGGAGCCGGCGGTAGTCGGGCCGGAAATCATGGCCCCAGTCGGAGATGCAGTGTGCCTCGTCGACCACCAGTAGGCCCGTCGTGGCAGCGAGCTTGGGCAGCAACTGCTCGCGGAAATCAACGGAATTGAGGCGCTCCGGGCTCACGAGGAGAACGTCGGTCTCACCGCGCTCGACCTCCTCGTAGATCGTGTCCCACTCCTCGGGGTTGGCCGAGTTGATGGTCCGCGCCTGAATGCCGGCCCGGGCCGCCGACTCGACCTGGTTGCGCATCAGCGCCAGCAGCGGGGAGACGATCACCGTCGGGCCGGCGCCCCTTCGGCGCAGCAGGGCGGTGGCGACGAAGTACACCGCCGACTTGCCCCAGCCGGTGCGCTGCACCACCAGGGCGCGTCGGCGGTCCTCCACCAGAGCCGCCACGGCCTGCCACTGGTCCTCACGCAGCCGCGCCGAGCCCTCCTGGGCTCCGACGAGCTCGGCGAGGATGGCATCGGCTTCAGCGCGGAGCTCCAGATTGTTCATGCCTCCATGCAACCCGATGGCACTGACAATCAGCCACCTCACCCGGCCCGACCGGCGCTCCTGTGCCATCGACAGAGCGGGTGAGCAGCTACGACCTCGTGATGCGGGGCCGCCCCATGCATCGCACCGTGACGCACTGGGTAGGGATATAACCCGCGCACCACCAGATAACGGTCGGTGGCCCCAATTGCTCGTTGCCGCATTCAGGTTCGGCAGGAAGAATTGAAGTCCGCTCCCCGCACGGCTCGTCCGTGGTCCGGTAGGGCTCTGCTGCGGTGTGCGCTCCCCCGATTCCGATCTCGCCCGCAGTGTGGGCGCGTAGCCGAAGGGAGGACCGTGACCTTCGGATTCGCTCCGTCCTCCGCGGCATCCATGTCGACGTCAGCCGACCTGTCCGCCGCATCCGCCAACCCTCTGGCCCGCATGCTCGAACCCGCGGAGTGGGCCGCCGCGGGCATCCCACTGCTGCGCAACCCCCGCGAGGTCGTCAGCGGTCTGCACTCCCGGCACCGCCCCAAACCGGCGACGGCGATCGTGGCCGTACTCGACCCGGACGAGCGACTACGGGCGAGCGCCTCGTTCACCAGCCGCCCGGCCCCGGCCGACGGCTGGATGTTCCGCAACTCGCTGCTCGCCCAGCTGCGCCGCGTCATCCCGCACGATTTGCGGCGACGCACCCCGGTGCGCACCGCGGTGCTGCTCTACTGCCGTGAGGGCGACGCCCGTTGGACGGAGGAGGACGGGGCGTGGATGTGGGGGCTGCGTGACGCCTGCACCCTGCATGGGCTGCGGTGCGGGGCGTACATCACGCTGACCCGTGACGGCTGGCAGGTCCTCGGTGAGGGCCGCGGCGGCCGCCGCCCCCACACCGACTCGACACCAGAGCCCTTCGCCACGTCCGAGTCACCGCTCCCGATACCCCGCACCGGCGGTGCCGCCTCGGAGGTCCTGCGACGCGCGGCAGCCCGCTGAGGGCCCGGTCCGGGCTCCTCGACCGACTGCACCTGGCAGCACGGCCAAGCCGCACGACATAGGCGATTGGCCCCCGTCGCACGAGATACGACGTGGCGTACGGGATACGACGTGCTGTGCGGGACGCGACGCTGCCGTACGAGGCGCGACGCGACGCCTGCCGTACAAGACCCGCCACCTACGGAGCGCGCTGCAACGTACGACATCGGCAGCCGCGGACGCCGCGACGCGAGTGAGCGCCGTTGCCCGACCCCGGCCGGGCAACGGCAGGCCAAGGCCCGTGCAGCTCACACCACGAACCAGGCGGCGACGGCCCTGGTACTCCCGCCCAGGCGCCCTCACGGCATCACGCGGACCGGCAGTCGGCCGCGCCCTCGCGCCTGCACGACCGACGACGACTGTCCATCGGCTGTCCGTCGGCAGGACGCTCATGGGGGTTCGCTGAACCTGTGCACAGCGAGCTCCCCGCTCGTCCACGCATGCCAAGGGCGCCACTGTGCAGACGCCGCCAAAAGTGACGGCGTCCTGCCCCCGCTGTCCTGCGGAGTCTCCCCGCGGACGAGTCGGATCCGCCTCAGACGCCCGCGCCCAGCACCGAGTTGATCCGCTGCGGGTCACCACAGACGATCAGCAGGGCACCGGCTCGGCCGAGGGCCAGAGGCAGGGCGGTGGCAGCAGCGGTGTCGGGGCCGCCATTGACCGCCACCACGACCACGGGGCGCACCGCGGCACGACCCGCGACCGCGGCGTCGGCGTAGAAGACGTCGTCCCCCGCGTCGTGCTGCGCCCAGTAGGAGGCTTCGCCGAAGGACAGCTCGTGGGCAGCCCACGGGTGCTGTTCTCCAGTCGTGATCACCAGCACGTCGCTGGGGGCACGGCCCGAATCCAGGAGCAGGTCGACGGCTTCCTCGGCGGCGTCGAGCGCGCCCTCGGGGGAAGCCGGGATCAGCTGGATCTGCGGGGGCGCCGCAGCCGGAGCGGAGGCGGCGGGGGCAGCCGGGCCGGTCGGTCCGGGCTTGGTCACGGCCACGTCGCGCGGCGTACGTTGCACCGGCGGAGCGGGCCGCGGGGGCCCGGGTCGGCCGGGACGCGACGGAGCCGCGGGGCGGGGGCCGGGTACGGGGCGAGGGGTCGGCGCGGTACGGCCGCTGGCCGGCGTGGCGCGGGGACCCTGGGCACTCTCGTGAATCTGAGGCTCCTCGGGAATGAGAGGCATGAGCTGATGTTTATCAAACGCTGGTGCGACTCGCGCGAGCGGGTGGCACACAAATGCGAGCGGAAACGTCAGAAATCGAAGCCGAGCTGACCCTCGATCTCCGGAACGCTTCCTTCCACCCAGGTGCGGGCCTTCTTGAGATGCCGCCACTGGGGCAGCGCATCAAGATACGCCCACGACAACCGGTGGTACGGGGTGGGCCCCCGCTCCGCCAGTGCGGCCTTGTGCACGGGCGACGGATACCCGGCGTTGTCCGCAAAACCGAAGTCTGCATGGTCGATACCCAGTTCGGCCATCATTTTGTCGCGCTGCACCTTGGCGATCACCGAGGCCGCCGCGACCGCCACGCACGACCGGTCACCCTTGATCACCGTCCGGACCTTCCAGGGGACCCCCAGGTAGTCGTGCTTCCCGTCGAGAATCACAGCGTCGGGACGGACCGGCAGGGCTTCCAGGGCGCGCCCCGCGGCGAGCCGCAGCGAAGCCGTCATCCCCAGGTCGTCGATCTCCTCCGGAGAGGCGTGCCCAAGGGCGTACGACGTCACCCACGTCCGCAGCAGGTCGGCGAGCTCGGTACGCCGCTTGATCGTGAGCAGCTTGGAGTCGGTGAGCCCCGCGGGGGGCCGACGCAGTCCGGTGATCGCCGCGCAGACGGTGACGGGACCGGCCCACGCGCCGCGCCCCACCTCGTCGACACCGGCAATGATCTTCGCTCCGGTCGTGGCTCGAAGGGAGCGCTCGACGGTGTGAGTAGGCGGTTCGTACGGCATGGCGCCCTTAGCGTACGCCGACCCGGGCAGGCTTCGACACCCCGGTTCGGCGAAGCAACCTCCGGTACGCCGGAGCGATGCTTCAGCCGCGTGTCGGGCGTAGCAGTGGAAGCATCAACTGGTCGATCATCTCCGCGAGATCCTGGTCGTTCCATTCGCTTGAGCACATCTTCGATCGGTACATCATCATCGCCGGAATAGCGTCGAACACATAGCCGTTCGCCGCGTCGGCCCGCACCTCTCCCCGCGCAATGCCACGGGTGATGACCTCCCGGAGCAATCCGATGGTCGGCTCCACGACCCCCTCGAAGATCACGCCATGAAACCGCTCCGCCTGGATGCTGTCGCATTCGTGAATCACCGAGCGCAGCGCGAAACCGGGGCGCGAGAACATCGCCTCACGCGTCTGTCGACACAGCTCGAGCAGATCTTCGCGCACGCTCCCCAGATCGGGAGCCGACTCGAACCGGGGCAGCCCGGCACGCAACGCATCGGCGACCAGATCCTCCTTGGACGGCCAACGCCGATAGACGGCGGCCTTCCCGGTCTGAGCACCGGCGGCGACGCCCTCCATCGTGAGGCCGTTCCATCCGACCGTACTGAGCTGTTCCAGCGCGGCGTCGAGGATCGCACGTTCGAGCACAGCGCCACGCCGGCGGAGAGAGGCCGTCTGAGCGGGGGCGGCCGTCCAGCGCGAGGTAACCATCTGAGCGTCTCCAACGAACAAGGGAAGCGGGGATTTCGGGGACAGGGGAACACCGCGCGGCCACTACGGGGGGACGGGCCGCACAACGACAACCTAAGTGAACGCTTGCGTTCACTACTGGGGACTCACTACGGTTGACGCGGCAGTGAACGCGAGCGTTCACTAAGGCATTTGTGGGGGACCCATAGTGACAACCTCTCAGTTGATCAAGGATCAGAAACCAGGTGCGGCCCGCCGGGAGGGGCATCCCGGTATCGCGCTCACCGTCATCGCGGCCTGCCAACTCATGGTGGTACTCGACGCGACGATTGTGAACATCGCGCTCCCGCACATTCAAGACGCTCTCAAGTTCAGCACCACCGACCTCACCTGGGTCGTCAGCGCCTACACACTCACCTTCGGCGGTCTGCTGCTCCTCGGTGGCCGCGCTGGTGACATCCTCGGGCGCCGCCGGGTCTTCATGTCCGGCATCCTGCTGTTCACGCTCGCCTCCCTGCTCGGCGGACTCGCCCAGGAGCCCTGGCAGTTGCTGGCCGCGCGCGTACTCCAGGGCGTGGGAGGCGCCATCGCCTCGCCCACCTCGCTGGCGCTCATCACCACGACGTTTCCCGAAGGGCCGGAACGCAACCGGGCGTTCGGCGTCTTCGCCGCCGTGTCCGCGGGCGGTGGCGCCATCGGTCTGCTCGCGGGCGGCATGCTCACCGAATGGCTCGACTGGCGGTGGGTGCTCTTCGTCAACGTGCCGATAGGCATCGTGATCGCCGTGCTCACGCCGCTGTACATCAGTGAGTCCGAGCGGCACACCGGTCGCTTCGACATCGCCGGCGCACTGACCTCGACGACCGGCATGGCCTCCCTGGTCTACGGCTTCATCCGTGCCGCGGACGAAGGGTGGCGGGACAGCCTGACCATCGGCTCTTTCGGCGCCGCGGTGGTCCTGCTGCTGGCCTTCGCGTTCATCGAGTCGCGGGCCAGGGAGCCCATCACACCGCTCAGGATGTTCGCCGACCGAAACCGCTCGGGCACGTACGTGATCATGCTCAGCCTGGCCGCTGCGATGTTCGGCATGTTCTTCTACATCGTGCTGTTCGTGCAGAACGTGCTGGAGTACAGCCCGATCGAGGCCGGTCTCGCGTTCCTTCCGGTGACGGTCGTGATCGCGCTCGGTGCCGGACTGTCGCAGCGCTTCCTGCCGGTGCTCGGCCCCAAGCCGTTCATGCTCGTGGGATCGGCCCTCACGGCGATCGGGCTGGCCTGGCAGACCCTCCTCAGCGCCGACAGCTCGTACGTCGGCGGAGTCCTCGGCCCGATGCTGGCGTTCGGATTCGGCATGGGCCTGAACTTCGTGACGCTGACGATCACCGCGGTGTCCGGTGTCGCCCAGCACGAGGCCGGCGCGGCTTCCGGGCTGCTCAACGCCACACAGCAGGTGGGTGGTTCGCTCGGTCTGTCCATCCTGACGACCGTGTTCGGCTCGGCCAGCAAGGACGAGGCGGAGAAGCAGCTGCCGAAGTTCATGGCGGAGGGATCGGCCGAACAGAAGGCGGAGTTCGCCAAGACGCAACAGCTGCCCGGACCCTGGGGGCACGAAGTGCTCACCCAGGGCATCTCGATGGGCTTCGTGGCGGCCGCAGCGATGGCGGTCCTCGCCCTGGCCACCGCGTGGTTCGTGATACGGGTTCGCAAGAGTGATCTTGACGCCCTTGCCGGGACGGCGGGTCCGATGGCCGGCTGACTCAGTCCGGCCCTCCAAGGGCCGCGGATGGCCGGATCGCGTCCGGGGGACCACCCGCGAGGACGTCGAGCCGGCCATCCGCCCCACCCTCATGGCGGCCGACGGCAGAGGAGCCCCGCCCGCGCGGGAAAGTCGAATGCTGCTCCACGCGACGGCGGCCGCGACGAACAGCGCACCCAGCACCGACACGAACTCCACGACTCCACCCCCAGCGCCTCTCGTATGTCATGTGCGTACGACCCGAGCGGGGCCGCACACCAGCTGCCATGACAACGGAAGGCCGGTCACACAGAGTTCCCGGCATGCACAGAAAGTTATCGGGGGATCTATGCCGGCAGCGGCGTTCGGGCCGCTACGCCAAAGGCGCCAGCCACTCGGGGAACGCCTCGGTCCGCTCCAGCCACTCGGCTGGCACCGACCCGGCCTTCCCTGCACCGATCACACCGCCCACGATGGCGCACGTGGTGTCCACGTCGCCGCCGACCTGCGCGGTCGTCCAGAAAGCCCGCTCATAGTGGCCGAGGGCCCGCGCCGCCGACCAGAGCGCGAAAGGGACGGTGTCGTGGGCCGTCGTACGGCGTCCGCAGCCCAGGACAGCGGCGACAGTGCCCGCGTCGTCGTAGTCGAGCATGTCCCGGGCACGTCGTAGACCTGCTCCGACCGCACTCTTCGGCACGAGGGCGATGACATCGTCGAGAAGCGACTCAGGGCTGGGCGGACCGCCTGGAGCCGCAGCCAGCGCGGCCGCAGCGGCGACAGCCATGGCGCCGACCACTGCCTCACGGTGCTGATGCGTAGGGTAGGCGGAGATCTCGGCCTGGTGGGTCGCCTGCTCCGGGTCGTCCGCGTACCAGGCGCCGAGGGGCGCGATCCGCATCGCGGCGCCGTTGCCCCAGGAGCCCTGCCCGTTGAAGAGCGCGGCCGACAGCTCGCGCCAGTCCCCGCCCTCCCGGACCAGGCGCAGCAGCCGGTTGACGGCAGGACCGTAGCCCCGGTCGAAGTCGTGGTGCTCCGCGAAGGAGCGGGCCAGGGCGTCCTGGTCGATGCGGTGATGGGCGGCCAGAACGGCGACCACGGAGCAGGCCATCTCCGTGTCGTCCGTCCACTGCCAGGGCCCGGAGGGCAGCTCACGGCGCTTCAGCAGGGGGTAGTTCACAGGGACGAAGAACTGCGAGCCCAGCGCGTCCCCCACCGCGAGTCCGCGCAGGCTGGCCACGGCGCGGTCCAGGCGCCCTTCAGGAGAGGAGTCAGCGGTCATCGCTCTGCCACTCTATCCGGTGATCCCGTAGGGTTCCGGATCTCGCCAGCGTTCGAACGGCCGGTCAAGCGTGTACTTGCCGTCGTCCCCGAGAACGAGCATCCGCATCTCCGCGTTCCCCGGGTTCGACAGCGACTCGAATTCCGCGACCGTCCAGTGGAACCAGCGCATACAGAACAGCCGCATCGCGAGTCCGTGCGTTACCAGCAGCACGTTCGGCGGATGGTCGGGTGCCTCGAAGCTACGGAACAGACTCTCCAGGAAGTTGCCGACCCGGTCGTACACGTCGGCGCCGGACTCGCCCTGGGCGAAGCGGTAGAAGAAGTGGCCGTATGCGTCCCGGTAGGACTTCTGGAGGCGTACGTCGTCGCGGTCCTGCCAGTTTCCCCAGTCCTGCTCGCGCAGCCGGGGCTCTTCACGCACGCGTATGAGCTCCTGGTCCAGGTGGAAGGCCCGCAGCGTTTCGTGCGTACGGCGATAAGGCGAGACATACACGCTGACCTGCTCCCGGCCGAACACCTCCCGCAGCCGTTTCCCGGTCTCCTCCGCCTGAAGCCGGCCCCGCGCGGTCAGGGCCAGGGCATGGTCGGGCTCACGCTCGTAGACGGTGTCATCAACATTGCCCGTTGACTCGCCGTGCCGGACAAGGACGATGCGCCGTGGTCGTGCCATGCCAAAACCCTAGATCGGGTCACGCCCCATCGAAGACTCGTACGGGCTCCATACAGCGTAGGTCACACATTTCCTGCACCACCAGCCACATCAAGGCCCACCACTGGGGGTCCGGAATTCAAACCGTCCAGGTCGGTTCGAGCTCCACGATGTCACCCGTAAGGGCCGCGATGTCCGCCTCGGTCTGGGCTCGCAGCGCCAGTCGCTCCACGCGCTCCGTCCGGTACTTACCGTGCTCCGCGGCCGACCGCCACATCGACAGCACCAGGAACTCATGCCCCGGGGCCTCACCGAACAGCCCGCGGATCATCCCCGGGGAACCGGCCATAGCCGGGTTCCAGACCTTCTCCTGCATGAGCGTGAAGTGTTCGGCCCGTTCTTCATGGACACGGCAGTGGGCGACCCGGACGAGATCGGCGTCGGTGAAGCGCGGCTCGAACCCGGTTTTCACGTCGAAGCGGTAGTCGAAGAGTCTGACCTGCATGTCCTTGTAGGTGCCCGACTGCGCCGTCGCCAGTCTGTCGTGGGAGCGGGCCATGAAGGAGTCGTAGAAGGAACGGCTCTCCCAGAACGAGAAGATGTGCGCCACCCCCTGCCGCCCCCGACTCCAGCCACCACCCTGCCCCCGAAATCCCGGCTCCCCCAGAAGCCCCGCCCACTTTCGCTGCCCCCGCTCGAAGCCGCGGCGGTCCACCACGGTGCAGCGAATCCACTTGACCAGCACCGCGCCATCGTAAGGCCCCGGAGCGTGGCGTCGGTCACTCTCGGCGGGAGTGCTCTCCGGCGTACCCTCCCGCGCGCGTGGCAGGATGGACAACCGGCCTTGTCTGCTGGGCAGTTCGGGCTGAGACAAACGCGCAACGGGGAAGGGGAGCCTGGTGAACGCCATCAACAAGGGGATCCGGAAGGTCGAGATCTCGCTCAAGTGGGATCCGAGTCCGGCGGGACAGCCGCCCACCGACCTGGACCTCGTCGCCGCGACCTACCTGGCGAGCGATCCGTACGGCGATCCCGCATACGTAGTGCATTTCGACAGCCGTTCTCCCGACGGCACCATCTACCTCAACCGGGACAGCAAGGACGGCAAGGGCTTCGGATGGGACGAGGTCCTCACCGTGGAGCTCGACCGGCTCGACAGCCGGTACGCGCGCGTGATGGTCGGAGTCGTGATCCAGCAGAACCCCGCGAAGCGCACCTTCGTCAGCGTCATCAACCCGGCCCTGCGCATTCGTGAGGGCTACACGGTCATGGCCGAGGACGACTTCGGCGGTGTCCTCGGGGCAACGGCGACGACGGTCGCGGAGTTCGTCCGCGACGGATCGAGCACCTGGGACTTCCACCCGGGCATCCATGGTTTCGAGGACGACCCGGAGACGTTCACAGCGACGATGGGACAGGCTCGCCGGCCCTGAGACACTCCTGGTTCGCCGGGCATACGGCCAAGAGGGGCGCCGACCATGTGTCGGCGCC
>CBFGZZ010000176.1:0-17752 GCA_965653385.1 uncultured Streptomyces sp.
CCTCCGGCGTTTGACGAGCGGAGTCTGGGGCGGAGCCCCTGGGGACGGGACGGGTAGGAGCGGCGGGGGCGAGGAAAGCAAGCGCTTAGAAAATTGCGGTCAGGGTCACACCGCCACGCCCGTGACCTCGACGGTACGTACGGGTAACTTCCCTCACAGCCCTGCCCGACCCCCCGGTATGCCCACCCGTCGCCCGACCACCACCCCTCAACGAGGCGCTGCGCGCCACACCTTTCGACTGGAGCCGTGATGCCCGAAGCCGTGATCGTCTCGACCGCCCGCTCCCCCATCGGCCGCGCCTTCAAGGGCTCCCTGAAAGACCTGCGCCCCGACGACCTCACCGCCACCATCATCCAGGCGGCCCTCGCCAAGGTCCCCGAACTCGACCCGCGCGACATCGACGACCTGATGCTCGGCTGCGGCCTCCCCGGCGGCGAGCAGGGCAACAACCTCGGCCGCATCGTCGCCGTACAGATGGGAATGGACCACCTCCCGGGCTGCACCATCACCCGGTACTGCTCCTCCTCCCTCCAGACCTCCCGCATGGCCCTGCACGCCATCAAGGCCGGCGAGGGCGACGTCTTCATCTCGGCCGGCGTCGAGATGGTCTCCCGCTTCGCCAAGGGCAACTCCGACAGCCTCCCGGACACCCACAACCCGTTCTTCGCCGAGGCCGAGGCCCGCACCGCCGCTGTCGCCCAGCAGGAGGGCACGACCTGGCACGACCCGCGCGAGGACGGCCTCGTCCCCGACGCGTACATCGCCATGGGCCAGACCGCGGAGAACCTCGCCCGGTCCAAGGGCATCACCCGCGAGGACATGGACGAGTTCGGCGTCCGTTCGCAGAACCTCGCCGAGGAAGCCATCAAGAACGGCTTCTGGGAGCGGGAGATCACCCCGGTCACGACCCCCGACGGCACGGTCGTCAGCAAGGACGACGGCCCCCGCGCGGGCGTCACCCTGGAGGGCGTCCAGGGCCTCAAGCCGGTCTTCCGCCCCGACGGTCTGGTCACCGCCGGCAACTGCTGCCCCCTGAACGACGGCGCGGCTGCCCTCGTCATCATGTCGGACACCAAGGCCCGCGAGCTCGGCCTGACCCCGCTCGCCCGCATCGTGTCGACCGGCGTCTCGGGCCTGTCCCCCGAGATCATGGGCCTGGGCCCGGTGGAGGCGTCCCAGCAGGCCCTGCGCCGCGCCGGCCTCACGATCGACGACATCGACCTGGTCGAGATCAACGAGGCGTTCGCCGCCCAGGTGATCCCCTCCTACCGCGACCTGGGCATCGACATCGACAAGCTGAACGTCAACGGTGGCGCCATCGCCGTCGGCCACCCCTTCGGCATGACCGGCGCCCGCATCACCACCACGCTCATCAACTCCCTCCAGCACCACGACAAGCAGTTCGGTCTGGAGACGATGTGCGTCGGCGGCGGCCAGGGCATGGCGATGGTCATCGAGCGCCTCAGCTGACCCCACGAGCGATCACCTGAGTAGTCAACTCACGACCCAGCGTGAGACTTCGGCCCAGAACCCGGGAAGCCCCTTGGTTCTGGGCCGTTTTGTGATCCAATCTCCCCCAGGATGTGACCTATCTCCCTCTGCGGAGGGATCTACGCAGCTCAGCGCCGTTGCACCACCAAACGCCAGGCCCAAAATCCTGTCCGCTTCGTGACGTTACGCACTGACAGCTGGATAGTCCGCCCTTCAAGCTGATGTAGGAAGTCGGGGGTCGACTTTGAACCGGGAGTACGTCAGTGAGCGCCATGCCGATCGCCTTGCTGCTCACCACGGCCGCCACCGGCGCCGTGGGCGTCGCCGTCCTGCGCACCCTCATGGTGCTGCGCCGACAGGTCGCGGCCCTGCATACCGAGCTGGCACAGAACAACGCCGCCGCGGCCCGGGGCATGGTCCCGCAGGCCCGCCTCTCCGCCGAGGCCGATGAGATACGCGCCGCGGTCGCCGAGGCCCTCGCCGAGGAACGCGAGCGGGAGCTGGCCGAGGCGCGCGCCTTCTGGGCCGCCCAGGAGTCCCGTGACGGCTCCGACGCGCCCACCCTGCTGGGCCTGTCCGACAGCGAGCTGTTCCTGCCCCGCCAGGCCGATTTCGCGGGCCTGGAGCATCTGGAGCCGGTGACCGAGCCGACCGCGGACACGGACGATTTCGCGGGCGACTCGCCCGAACTGGCCGCGGCCCGCCGCCGGCACCCCTCCCACCCGGACTTCGTCCCGGTCTCCTCACCGGCCGTGAACGACCATGAGCGTACGGTCTCCACCCTTGAGGACCTGGCCGCCTCCGCCACCGAACTCACCGACGTCCGCCCCGGTCCCCTCGGCACCCTCGACGTCTACGTCTTCGCCGACGGCACCACCCTGTGCATGACCCCGGGTCACCGCGAAACGGCGGAACGCCTGGCGTCGGCCCTGCGCGCGGGCGAGACCCCGGTGCTGCTGGGCGGCTCGGGAGTCTCAGGCGCGTACACCCTGACCTTCGCCTGCGGCGAGGAGAACGTCTACATCCTGGCCGACAGGGTCATAGCAAGCCTGTAGTTCCTGGCGCCGGGGCCTGCGACGCCCCCAGGGGCGCGGGGCCGTGTCGATATGCGGCTCCGCCGCGTGGGCGCGACAAGCCACACACAGCGGTCAGCCGCCAACAGACCTCAGACCCCCGCCCTCTTCTGCGCCTCCTCGACCAACGCCACCGCTTCGGAGACCTGGTCGTCACGCTCGAGAACCACCGCCAAGTCATGCGCGGCAACGGTGATCTGATCCGCCGCGGCGAACATCCCGGCGTCAGGCATCTCCCGAGGCTCGACCCCGGGCGCCTCCACAACCTGCGCCCACGAAGCCAACCGCCTGGCCAGCGCCAGCGCCTCCGCGGCAGCGCCCCGCTGCAAGCGAGACTGCGGCGCCGCCCGCAGCCGGTCGGCGAAGTGATCTACGGCTTGGGTCAGACGCGTCGTATCAACCACGCCGTGAGCGTACGCGACTGTTGCCAACGGGCGAACGCTCAGGCACGGTGACCTGAAGGACCGGCTTACATCCCCTTTGCGTCCGGAGGCGCCGATGTCCCACGTCCTCTCCGAGGAGACCCACCGCAACATGCTCGCCCGCATCCCCCACTGCACCGGTCGTGAAGTCTCCGACTGGCTGCGCACCGTAGAAGAAGGCCCGGCCCTCGTCCGCTTCGAGGAGAAGGTCAGCTGGCTACGTCACGAATACGACCTCGCGTACGGCCACGCGAAGGCGATCGTCCACGAGTACGACCTGAGGAGGGCGGCGCGCAAGTTCCTCTAGACGCGCGCACAGACGACGAAGGGCCCCGGGACGAACCCGGGGCCCTTCGCTTGCCGACTGCCGTCGAAGGCTAGTCGTTGTTGAGGATCGAGATGAGCCTCAGGAACTCCATGTAGATCCACACCAGCGTCATGGTGAGACCGAAGGCCGCGAGCCAGGCCTCCTCGCGCGGCGCGCCGTAGGCGAGACCGTCCTCGACCTGCTTGAAGTCCAGGGCGAGGAAGCAGGCGCCGAGCAGGATGCCGACGATGCCGAACACGATGCCGAGCGGGCCGCTGCGGAAGCCGAGGCCGTCACCGCCGCCGAAGACGGCGAACAGCAGGTTGACCGCCATCAGCAGGATGAAGCCGAGCGCGGCCGCCATCACGAAGCCGACGAAGCGGCGGTTGACGCGGATCCAGCCCGCCTTGTACGCCACCAGCACGGCGGCGAAGACCGCCATCGTGCCGAGCACCGCCTGCATGGCCGCACCGCTGGCGATGCGGTTGTCGACGACGCTGGAGACGACACCGAGGAAGACACCCTCGAGCGCGGCGTACGACAGGATCAGCGCGGGCGAGGCCTTGCGCTTGAAGGACTGCACCAGCGCCAGCACCATGCCGACCAGACCGGCGGCGATGGCGATGCCGTAGGACCGGCTGATGTTCGCGTCGTCGACCGGCAGCAGCGCCCAGGCGAGCGCGGCCGTGACGATCAGGGTGCCGAGCGTGGTGCCCGTGCGCAGGATGACGTCGTCCATCGTCATCCGGCCGGTGGTGGCCGGGGCCTGCGGCGGTGCGCCGTACTGAAGGTCCTGCTGGGCGTAAGGGTTCTGCGCGTACGGGTTGCCGGCCTGCGGCTGGGCGTACGGGTTGCCCTGCGTGCCGACAGCGGCGCCCCCGGCCTGCGGCGCGGTGTTGAAGCCCGCGTAGCCGTTGTCGCGGCTGAACCCCCGTCGCGAGAAGACCGGGTTGCTGCTCCTCATTTCACTCCTCCATGGCCACCGTGCGTGGCCTTGGCTCAAGAGTAATAGGTAGGCAAAGGATTGACCCTAGTGCTTGGGGAGGATCTTTCCCTCGTCGTGCTGGCCAACACGCTACGCGGCCGGGTGATTCCCGGCCACGGAGGGGATCATTCATAACCAAGCTGGGACATGGCCGGAACCGACCGGAGATCACTCCCCTGGCCCGCAGCCGTGCGCATGGGCCTCGTTCACCCGAACGGGAAACCCGTGTACCCCTCGGCGAGGTCCGTCTCGGCCGCCCGCGACGACGCGAGCCGCTCCAGGCGCGCCAGCTGGAGCCGGTCCTCGAAGGGGGTGGCGTCGGGGGCACGGTGGAGCAGTGTCGTCATGTCGTAGGAGAACCGCTCGGCCTGCCAGACCCGGCGCAGGCAGGTCTCGGAGTAGGCGTCGAGGAGTTCCGCCGACCCCGTCTCCTTTTCGTACGTCAGTGCTCGCGCGAAGGTGACGACGTCGCCGACGGCCAGGTTCAGCCCCTTGGCGCCCGTCGGCGGCACGATGTGTGCCGCGTCACCGGCCAGGAAGAGGCGGCCGTGACGCATGGGTTCGTGGACGTAGGACCGCATGGGTGTGACCGACTTCTGGGTGATGGGGCCGCGCTGCAGGCGCCAGTCGTCGGTCGTCTCGAAGCGGCGCTCCAGCTCCGCCCAGATCTCGTCGTCGCCCCAGGTCTCGGCGTCCGTGCCCTCGGGCACCTGGAGGTAGAGGCGGGAGACGGACGGGGATCGCATGGAGAGCAGGGCGAAGCCGCGGTCGTGGCGGGCGTAGACCAACTCGTCGTGCGAGGGGGCGACGTCGGCGAGGATGCCGAGCCAGCCGTAGGGGTACGTCCGCTCGAAGACCCGGGTGAGTTCGGCGGGGATCGCCTTGCGGGCGACGCCCCAGAAGCCGTCGCAGCCGACGACGTAGTCGCATTCCAGAACGTCCTCGACGCCCTCGTGCCGGAAGCGGACCCGGGGACTGCCGGTGTCCGCGCCCTCGACGGCCAGCGCCTCCGCCTCGAACAGCAGCGGGCCGCCGTCCTTGAGTTGGAGGGCGATGAGGTCCTTGCAGACCTCGGTCTGGGCGTAGACCATCACGGACCGGCCGTCGGTGAGGGCGGGGAAGTCGACGCGGTGGCGTCTGCGGTCGAAGCGGAGTTCGATGCCATCGTGCCGCAGGCCCTCGCGGTCCATCCGCTCGCTCGCGCCGGCCGCGCGCAGTACGTCCACGGTGCCCTGCTCCAGGATTCCGGCGCGCTGGCGGTGCTCGACGTAGGCGCGGTCGCGGCTCTCCAGGACGACCGAGTCGATGCCGGCGTTGTGGAGCAGACGGGCGAGGAGGAGGCCGGCGGGGCCCGCTCCGATGATGCCGACGGTCGTACGCATCGGTCGCTTCCCTTCGCTGTTCGCCTGGTGAACTTTCATTCACCATTGCCTGACGTGAGTCTCCGGCCACACCTGCCCGCTGTCAACGGTCGGTGGTGAAGTCTTGAAGGGAAGCCCGCAGAGCCGGCGGGGAGGAGGAGAGTCGGAAGTGCCCAGAGCCGGACTTGAACCGGCACGCCCGCGAAGGGGCAGCGAGGTTTAAGCTCGCCGTGTCTGCATTCCACCATCTGGGCAGGCCATGGGCTCCGCATCGCGGTTCCGAGCCTATCGGGATACATCCCCCGAACAGCGGACGGGCGGACCGATGTTGTCTTATTTTATTGATGTCTGAGGGTGCATCAGCCCACGGAACACGCCATCCGCACTTGCCAACAGCCTTACGCGCGGCCGTTGGCGGCGCATGCGGAATGACGGAATTTCACCGTCCGAACAAGGACGCTCCACCTGTTCCAGTCGCGAACACCTGTCAGGGTTCCTCGTCATCCTCAGGTATGACGCGACGGCGCTCCCTCCATCCGCAGTCTGCCTTCGGAACCGGAACAGCGACTGACTACACGGCGCTCTTCGACCAGGACGATGGATGAGTCCCTTCGAACACACCGTCGTCCCTCAGGAGCGCCTTCTCGTGACCACCGCATCCATCGCCGACCGGGCCACCACCGTGGCCGCGCGTGCCACGGATCTGTCGAAGATCTACGGACAGGGCGAGACCCAGGTGGTCGCCCTGGACCGGGTCACCGTCGAGTTCCGGCAGGCCGAGTTCACCGCGATCATGGGCCCCTCCGGCTCCGGCAAGTCCACGCTGATGCACTGCGTGGCCGGTCTGGACACCTTCTCCTCCGGTTCGGTGCGCATCGGCGACACCGAGCTCGGCTCCCTGAAGGACAAGCAGCTCACCAAGTTGCGCAGGGACAAGATCGGGTTCATCTTCCAGGCGTTCAACCTGCTGCCGACGCTGACGGCGCTGGAGAACATCACCCTTCCGATGGACATCGCCGGCCGTAAGCCCGACAAGCAGTGGGTGGATTCGGTCATCCGGATGGTGGGCCTGGCCGACCGTCTCAGCCACCGTCCCGCCCAGCTCTCCGGCGGCCAGCAGCAGCGCGTCGCCGTGGCCCGCGCGCTCGCCTCCAGGCCCGAGATCATCTTCGGTGACGAGCCGACCGGAAACCTCGACTCGCGCTCCGGCGCCGAGGTGCTCGGCTTCCTGCGCAACTCCGTACGGGAGTTGGGGCAGACGGTGGTGATGGTGACCCACGACCCGGTCGCCGCGGCGTACGCGGACCGGGTGGTGTTCCTCGCGGACGGCCGGATCGTCGACGAGATGTACAAGCCCACCGCGGACAACGTCCTCGACTTCATGAAGCAGTTCGACGCGAAGGGCCGCACCAGCTGATGTTCCGCACCGCCCTGCGCAACGTACTCGCGCACAAGGCCCGGCTGTTGATGACGGTGCTCGCCGTGATGCTCGGCGTCGCGTTCGTCTCCGGCACGCTGGTCTTCGCCGACACTCTCTCCAACGCCTTCCGCAACCAGTCGGCGAAGAGCTACGACGACGTCGCCGTCGCCGTCACCTCGCACGCCGACCCGGACAACCCGAAGGAAGAGCCCGGGCTCTCCCGTCAGACCCTCGACAAGATCTCCGCGGTGGACGGCGTCGCCGCCGCCCTCGGCCGCGTGGACGGCTTCGCCGGGGTCGCCGACCCCGACGGGAAGCTGATCGGCGTCGGCTGGTCCAACAAGGGCGCCAACTTCTCCCCCGGCAAGGACGGCAAGGACCCCGCCTACACGTTCACCGACGGCTCGGGCCCGGTGAAGGACGACCAGATCGCCCTGGACAAGGACTCCGCGGCCAAGGGCGAGTACCAGGTCGGCGACCGGGTCCGGGTCGCCACGAACGGCCCGGTGAAGGAGTACACCCTCAGCGGTGTGTTCACCACCGAGGACGGCGCCGTGAACGCCGGCGGCAGCCTCGTCCTCTTCGACACCGCGGTCGCCCAGAAGCAGTACCTCAAGCCGGGCTACTTCGCGAGCGCCACCGTCACCGCCGCACCCGGCGCCGACGACGCGAAGATCCTGGACGCGGTCAAGCCGCTGCTGCCGGACACCGCCGAGGCCCAGACGGGCCAGGCCCTCGCGGACGAGCAGGCCAAGCAGATCGAAGAGGGGATGGGCTCGCTCAAGCAGGTGCTGCTGGGCTTCGCGGGCATCGCGCTGTTCGTCGGCGTCTTCCTGATCTCCAACACCTTCACGATGCTGGTCGCCCAGCGCACCAAGGAGATCGCGCTGATGCGGGCCGTCGGCGCGTCCCGCAAGCAGATCACCCGCTCGGTGCTCGCCGAGGCCGCGGTGGTGGGCCTGGTCGCCTCGGTGATCGGCTTCGTCCTCGGCGTCGGCCTCGCGGTCGGACTGCGGTCCGGGATGGCCGCGTTCGACATGAAGATGCCGGACGGCCCGCTGATCCTCTCCGCCACGCCGGTGCTCGCCGCGATCGGCGTCGGTGTGCTGATCACCACGTTCGCCGCCTGGCTGCCCGGCCGCCGGGCCGCGAAGATCCCGCCGGTCGCGGCCATGAACAGCGTCCACGCGGTGGCGACCACCAAGTCGCTGGTGGTGCGCAACTCCATCGGCGCCGCCATCACCGCCCTCGGCTCGGCCGCGATCGTGCTGGGTGCCTCGTCCGGCGGCAAGAGCGGCCGGATGTACATCGCGGCGGGCGCGTTCTTCGCGCTGGTCGGTGTGATCATCCTGATCCCGCTGCTGTCCCGGCCGGTGATCGCGCTCGTCCGCCCGCTGCTCGTCGGCCCCTTCGGGGTGGCCGGCAAGCTCGCCGGCCAGAACGCGGTCCGCAACCCGCGCCGTACCGGCGCCACCGCCTCCGCGCTGGCGATCGGTCTGACGCTGGTGACCGGCCTTTCGGTGCTCGGCATCACGGTCGGCACGGCCATCGACAAGATGACCACGGACAACATCAAGGCCGACTACATGGTCTCGATGGCGAACGGCGGCGACCTCGACCAGTCCGCGCTGACGGCGCTGAAGAAGGCCAAGGGCGTCTCGGCGGTCTCGCCGCAGCAGAGCGTCTACTTCGAGCTCGGCGGCGACGACTTCGTCTCCGCCTCCGCGGTCACGCCGGGCGACATCGAGCAGGTCCTGAAGGTCGACGTCGTCAGCGGCAGCGTCGACTCGCTCGCCAAGGGACAGATCGCGGTCGCCGAGAAGACGGCCAAGAGCAAGGGCTGGAAGCCGGGTGACAGCCTCCCTGTCACCTTCGGCGACGAGAAGAAGGGCAAGCTGACCGTCGGCGCCGTCTTCAAGGACAGCGAGTTCCTCTCCCCCGTCCTCGTCGACACCGAGGTCGTGAAGCCGCACGAGACGCAGCCGTACATCCAGCAGATCTTCGTGAAGACGGATGGCGGCCAGACCTCGGCGAACGAGAAGATCCTCATCGACGCGCTGGGCGACAACCCCGCGATCACGGTCATGGACCGGCAGGACATCCGCAACGAGTTCGGCGGCGCCATCAACACGATGCTGAACATCATGTACGGCCTGCTGGCCATGGCCCTGATCATCGCGGTGCTGGGCGTCGTCAACACCCTCGCGATGTCGGTCTTCGAACGGCAGCAGGAGATCGGCATGCTGCGGGCGATCGGTCTCGACCGGCGCCGGGTGAAGCGGATGGTCCGGCTGGAGGCCGTGGTCATCTCGGTGTTCGGCGCGGTCGTCGGCATCGGCCTCGGCTCGTTCCTCGGCTGGGCGATCGGCGAGACCATCAAGGGGGAGATCCCGGGCTACACGCTGGTTCTGCCCTGGGACCGGATCGGGATCTTCCTGGTGCTGGCCGGCCTCGTGGGCGTCCTGGCCGCACTGTGGCCGGCCCGCAACGCCGCGCGGCTGAACATGCTGAACGCGATCAAGGCGGAATAGCCGTACGCGCGCGTGGGCCCCGTTCCCGGGAGGGAGCGGGGCCCTTGGCGTCTCAGCTCCAGGTACGGGACCGCAATGGCATCCCCGAGTCACCGGAGTCGGGCGTCCTGATCGCCAGCACCTGGTTGACGCCGATGCGGTTGCGTTCGAAGGCGAGTGCGCAGGCGGCCATGTAGAGGCGCCAGACACGGGCGCGCCCCGGGCCGGTGAGCTTGACCGCCCGCGTCCAGTCGGCCTCCAGGCGGTCGACCCAGCGGCGCAGGGTCAGCGCGTAGTGCTCCCTGATCGACTCGACGTCGCGCACCTCGAACCCGGCCCGCTCCAGCTGGGTGACGGTGACGCCGATGGGCTGGAGCTCGCCGTCGGGGAAGACGTAGGAGTCGATGAACTCGTCGACCTGGTACGAGGATTCGTCGCGCTGCGGCCGCCGCCCGATCTGGTGGTTCAGCAGCCGCCCGCCGGGCTTCAGCAGCCCGAACAGCACATCGGCGTACTCCAGGTACCGCTCGGCGCCCACGTGTTCGGCCATGCCGATGGAGGAGACGGCGTCGTACGGACCGTCCTCGACATCCCGGTAGTCCTGGACGCGGATCTCCACCTTGTCGGTGAGCCCCTCGTCGGCGACGCGCTTGCGGGCGTAGGCGGCCTGCTCCTGGGAGAGGGTGACGCCGACGACGCTCACGCCGTACTCGCGGGCCGCGTGGATGGCCATCGAGCCCCAGCCGCTACCGACATCGAGGAGTCGCTGGCCGGGACGGAGGTCGAGCTTGCGGCAGACGAGGTCGAGCTTGTCGCGCTGGGCGGCTTCGAGGGTGCCGTCCGGGGGCGGGGCCGACCAGTAGGCGCAGGAGTACACCATGGACGGGCCGAGGACGATCTCGTAGAAGTCGTTGCCGACGTCGTAGTGGTGGCTGATGGCGCGTCTGTCGGTGCGTTTGGTGTGCAGATGGCCGCGGACCCGGCGCACCTCCTCGGGGGGCGGCGCGGGCGGCAGCGGAAGTCCGCCGAGCCGCAGGAGACCGCGCACGGCGGCACGCACCTCGGGGTCCCGCAGCGCCTGAGCCAGGCTTCGGGCGTCCTCCCCGCGCTCCCACACGAGCCCCGCGAGCAGATCGAGGGCGGCGTACAGATCGCCCTCGATGTCGAGGTCCCCGGCCACCCAGGCCCGGGCCAGGCCCAGTTCACCGGGCTTGAACAGCAGCCGCCGTACGGCACGGCGGTTGCGTACGACGAGAGTCGGCGCGCCCGGCGGCCCCGACTGCGAACCGTCCCAGGCGCGGATGCGCACCGGGAGCGGAACTCCCAGCAACTGTTCGAGAAGGCCCTTCAGCCGCACCGCGGCGTGTGGCATGGCGCACACCTCCGTGACGAGGAATCCCGGATGTCCAACACCACGTAAACACCTGCGGGGCTCGGACGCAGTCCCCCACGCGCGTTACGGCCAGGCAAAATACGTGCGGAGTCCACATCATCGGCCCGTCTGGGGGTGCCCCCTCTGGGGGAGTTCGAGGACGAGGCCGTTCGGGCCGATGGGGTCTGGGGGCACGGCCCCCGGGAACGCCGAAAGACCTCCTGCACCACGGACGGCAGGAGGTCTTTCGTTCGGTTCAGCCACCTGAAAAGGTCAGGAAGCCTTCACCTCGGTCTTCTTCGGCTCAGCCGCCGGCACGGGCTTGGCGGCCTCGTAGAACTCCTCGCGCGGGTGCTCCATCGCGCCGAGGGAGACGACCTCGCGCTTGAGGAACATGCCGAGGGTCCAGTCGGCGAAGACGCGGACCTTGCGGTTCCAGGTCGGCATCGCCAGGCCGTGGTAGCCGCGGTGCATGTACCAGGCGAGACGGCCCTTGAGCTTGATCTTCATCTTGCCCATGACGATCATCGCGACGCCCTTGTGCAGGCCCAGGCCCGCCACCGCGCCCTTGTTGGCGTGCTCGTAGTCCTTCTGCGGGAAGCCCCGCATACCGGAGATCACGTTGTCGCCGAGGATGCGCGCCTGACGCAGCGCGTGCTGGGCGTTCGGGGGGCACCAGGCGTTCTCGTTGCCCGCCTTGCGGCCGACGAGGTCCGGGACCTGGGCGTTGTCGCCGGCGGCCCAGATGTAGTCGGTGCCCTTGACCTGGAGGGTCGGCTCGCAGTCGACGTGACCGCGGGGGCCGAGGGGCAGACCGAAGCGGGACAGCGCCGGGTTCGGCTTGACGCCGGCCGTCCACACGATCGTGTTGGAGTCGACCTCGAGCCCGTTCTTCAGCACGACATGGCCGTCGACGCAGGAGTCCATGGAGGTCGAGAGGTAGACCTCGACGCCGCGGGCCTCCAGGTGCTCCTTGCCGTACTGGCCGAGCTTGGGGCCGACCTCGGGGAGGATCTTGTCGGCGGCGTCGACGAGGATGAAGCGCATGTCCTCGCGGGACACGCTGGTGTAGTACTTGGCCGCGTCGCGGGCCATGTCCTCGACCTCGCCGATGGTCTCCGCACCCGCGAAGCCACCGCCGACGAAGACGAAGGTGAGCGCCTTGCGGCGGATCTCCTCGTCGGTCGTGGAGTCGGCCTTGTCGAGCTGCTCCAACACGTGGTTGCGCAGGCCGATGGCCTCCTCGATGCCCTTCATGCCGATGCCCTGCTCGGCGAGGCCGGGGATCGGGAAGGTGCGGGAGACCGCGCCCATCGCGATGACCAGGTAGTCGAAGGGCAGCTCGTACGCCTCGCCGACCAGCGGGGCGATCGTGGCGACCTTGCGGTCCTGGTCGATGGTGGTGACCCGGCCGGTGAGGACCTCCGCCTTGGGCAGCACGCGTCGCAGCGGGACGACGACGTGGCGCGGGGAGATGCTGCCGGCGGCGGTTTCGGGGAGGAAGGGCTGGTAGGTCATGTACGACCGGGGGTCGACGACCGTGACGGTCGCCTCTCCGTAGCGCATCTTCTTGAGAATGCGCCGAGCTGCGTACAGGCCTACGTACCCACCGCCTACTACGAGGATCCTGGGACGCTCCGTGGTGCTCATGCCATCGAGTATCCACCCGCCTCAGGGGGGTCGCTCGTGCGCCCCTTCACAAGCTCTTGCAGACCCTGTGCTACACTCCCCGGCCCGCGTGACCCAGGTCATGGTCACAATCGGGAACCCGGAAGCGTTACGCCCCGTTGTCAATGCCGCGTGAGCTGCCTCTCTGGCTCTCCGGGCTCTCTGTGAGCGACCCGGAACGCCTCCCTGGGAGACCCTCCCGCACCTTCCTTACACCGGCCATCTGAACATGTTCAAGGCCCTGTTCACCCCTCGGAAGGGTCAACCGGCGCCTGTCCGTGCTCCTCCAGGGCCCAATTCCTTGTGAAGAACTTCACGAACTTTCTCCGGCGGGCATCACCAGGGGGTCTCAGAGGGGCGCGAAAGGCCCCCTCGGGAGCGCTCATACGCTAGCCGACCTGCTCAGTCTGCGACTACCGGGCAGTAGCGAAGGAGACCCGGACCACCCCGCCGATGCGACCCCGATCACCGTTCCCCGCATGGCCGTCACTCGGTCGGCCACGCTCCGCGCGCAAATTGATCAGACAGGCACATAACGTGCAGCCATGATCACCTCACAGAAGGCCCTCCAGCGGGCCACCTCCCGAATAGTCACGGTCGGCGCTGCTCTGGGCATTGCTCTCGCGTTGGGGACGGCGACCGCCGCATCCGCCGCGGCAGCGACGTCCGCATCGCATGTCGTCGCAAAGGCCGCGGACAGCCACCACGGCCACCACCACGGTCATCACGGCCACCACGGTGACGATGGAGGATGCAGTGGCCTCCTCGTCCTCCTCTGCAACTGACGGACAAGCCCGCACGGGCTGACACGACGGCCCCGGTTCCTCCGCGAGGTACCGGGGCCGTTCCGCGTCTCGGCAGGTCAGTTGCCGCCCTTACCTTCTTCGGCGTCTTCCGCCACCTTGAAGGCGATGCCGTCGAGGATGTCGTGCTCGCTGACGACGACCTCCTCGGCGCCGACGCGCTCCATGACGGCGAGCAGGACCAGGGCACCCGCGGCGATGACGTCAACTCGGCCCGGGTGCATGGAGGGTACGGTCGCGCGCTCGGCGTGGGTGGAGCGCAGGAGCCAGTCGGTGATCTCGCGGACCTGGTCGTGGGTGATCCGGGAGTGGTGGATGCGGGCCGAGTCGTACTCGGGCAGGTTCTGCGCGATGGCCGACACCGTGGTCACCGAACCGGCGAGCCCCACCAGGGTCCTCGCCTCGCGCAGCGGCACCGTCTCCTCGGCGAGGTCGAGGGCCGCCTCGATGTCGGCCCGCATCGCCGCGATCTGCTGCTCGGAGGGCGGGTCGGAGACGACGCCGTCGCGGACCAGGTGGCGCTCCGTCATCCGTACGCAGCCGACGTCCACGGAGCGCGCGGCGCGGACGTGCTCCTCGCCGACGACGAACTCGGTCGACCCGCCGCCGATGTCCACCACGAGGTAGGGCCGGTGCAGGTCCTCGCGGCCCACCAGTTCCTTCGTGGCACCGGTGAAGGAGAACTCGGCCTCCTGGTCCCCGGTGACGACCTCGGGCTCGACACCCAGGATGTCCATGACCCCGCGCACGAACTCGTCCCGGTTCTCGGCGTCCCGGGAGGCGGAGGTGGCGACGAAGCGGAGTCGTTCGGCGCCGTGCTCCTTGATGATCGCCGCGTAGTCCCGGCAGGCGGCGAAGGTGCGCTCCAGCGCCTCGGGGGCGAGCCGGCCCGTGCGGTCGACGCCCTGGCCGAGGCGCACGATCGTCATACGGCGGTCCAGGTCGACCAGTTCGCCGGTGGACGGGTCAACGTCGGCCACGAGGAGCCGGATGGAGTTCGTACCGCAGTCGATGGCGGCGACACGGGTCACTGGTCGCCCCCCTCGGGCTGCTGCGGAAGCGTCACGCAGGCGCCCTTGCTCCACCACTCCGGCAGCATCGCGAGCGCCTCGTCGCCCAGCGGGTTCACGCCGGGACCTGCGGCCAGCGAGTGCGCGACCAGGACGTGCAGGCACTTCACCCGGTCCGGCATGCCGCCCGCGCTCGGGAAGCCCTTCAACTCCTCGATCTCGTCGCGGCGCCGGATGTAGTCCTCGTGCGCGGCCCGGTAGGCCGCGGCCAGCTCCGGGTCGGTCTCCAGCCGCGCCGTCATCTCCTTCATCACGCCGTTCGCCTCCAGCGTGCCGATCGCCGACGACGCCTTCGGGCAGGTCAGGTAGTACAGCGTCGGGAAGGGCGTGCCGTCGGGCAGCCGAGGGGCCGTCTCGACGACGTCCGGCTGCCCGCAGGGGCACCGGTGCGCGATCGCGCGCAGCCCGCGCGGGGGGCGCCCGAGCTGCTGCTTGAAGGCCTCGACGTCAGCGTCGGTGGGCTCGGTGCGCGGGGTGGGCGGCGGGGGCGTGTGCATGCCTGTCTTTCTATCGGGTTCTCGCTGGGCTCAGTGGTCGGCGGCCGCGTCGGCCTTGTCGACCCCGTCCCAGATGTTCGTGTACCAGGGCCGGTCGGCCGCGCGCCGGTCGGTGCGGGCCTGCTTGGCCGCGTCCGGGTCGACCACGATGTAACCGGTCTCCCCGGGCAGCACATAGTGCAGCCGCAGCCGGATCTGCTGCTCGGCGTACGCGTCGTCCTGCCAGCGTGCCTTGAGGTCGCGCAGCTGCTCGACGCGCTGGGCGGCCTCTTCCTTCTGTCGCTGCATGTCGGCGATCTCGGCGCGCTGGGAGACGTACTGCCTTATGGGGTAGGCCAGCGCCACGACCATGGAGCACACGACCAGCGCGAGCAGCGCGGCGCGTCCGGTGAGCCTGGAGCGCCGGGCCTGCCGCTTGGTCTGGGAGCGGTAGACGCGGGCCGCGGTCTGCTCGCCGAGCAGCCGGATCCTGGTCGCGGTGGAGAACCGGTCCCGGTCCTTGACGGCCATGTCCCGCCTCCCGTTTCACACGCGTACGTCCCCGCACACGGTACGGGACCGAGTACGGGGACGTACGTACGACTGGCTAAGGCTCACCCCAGGTGGGGGTCAGCCGGTCAGCCCGACCGGCTGCCTGCTCAGCCCTTGAAGCGGGGGAAGGCGCTGCGGCCGGCGTACACCGCGGCGTCGTCGAGGATCTCCTCGATGCGCAGCAGCTGGTTGTACTTGGCGACGCGGTCCGAGCGGGCCGGGGCGCCGGTCTTGATCTGACCGCAGTTCACGGCGACGGCGAGGTCGGCGATGGTGACGTCCTCGGTCTCACCGGAGCGGTGGGACATCATGCACTTGAAGCCGTTGCGCTGGGCCATCTCGACGGCGTCCAGGGTCTCGGTCAGCGAGCCGATCTGGTTGACCTTGACCAGCAGGGCGTTGGCGGCGCCCTCGTCGATGCCGCGGGCCAGGCGCTCCGGGTTGGTGACGAAGAGGTCGTCGCCGACGATCTGGACCTTGTCGCCCAGCTTCTCGGTGATGATCTTCCAGCCGTCCCAGTCGTCCTCGTACAGCGGGTCCTCGATGGAGACCAGCGGGTACGCGGAGACGAGCTCCTCGTAGTACTCGGTCATCTCGGCGGCCGAGCGGGACTTGCCCTCGAACTCGTAGGAGCCGTCCTTGTAGAACTCGGACGCGGCGACGTCGAGCGCCAGCGCGATCTGCTCGCCGGGGACGTAACCGGCCTGCTTGATGGCCTCGACGATGAGGTCGAGGGCGGCGCGGTTGGACTCCAGGTTCGGGGCGAAGCCGCCCTCGTCGCCGAGGCCGGTGGACAGGCCCTTGGTCTTCAGCACCTTCTTGAGGGTGTGGTAGACCTCGGCGCCCCAGCGCAGGGCCTCGGAGAAGGACTCCGCGCCGATCGGGGCGATCATGAACTCCTGGATGTCCACGTTGGAGTCGGCGTGCGAGCCGCCGTTCAGGATGTTCATCATCGGCACCGGCAGCAGGTGCGCGTTCGGGCCGCCCAGATAGCGGAAGAGGGGGAGGTCGGACGCCTCGGACGCGGCGTGGGCGACGGCGAGGGAGACGCCGAGGATGGCGTTGGCGCCGAGGGATGCCTTGTTGTCGGTGGCGTCCAGGTCGAACATGGCCTGGTCGATCAGGCGCTGCTCGGTGGCGTCGTAGCCGACGAGCTCCGGGCCGATCTGCTCGATGACGGCGAGGACGGCCTTCTCGACACCCTTGCCGAGGTAGCGGTTCTGGTCGCCGTCGCGGAGCTCGATGGCCTCGAAGGCGCCGGTGGAGGCGCCGGACGGAACGGCGGCACGACCCGTGCTGCCGTCGTCGAGGCCGACCTCGACCTCGACGGTGGGGTTGCCTCGCGAGTCGAGGATTTCCCGGGCTACGACGACGTCGATGGACGGCACGAGCATCTCCTTCTTGGGATGTGACGCGGGTACGCAGTCCGCGGTGGGTACTGCGAGACGAGCCTAACCGGCTCCGGGCGTTCGGCCAGCGGTCGACCGCCCCGTGGGACAGAACCGAGAGTAAATTGTTTCCGAACGGAACAAAGACTTCGGCACAAAAGGGGCCGACGCTCACAGTCCGGCACAAGAAACCCCGCCCCGGTGCGTACGGGGGAAGACGCACCGAGGCGGGGAGTTCGCGGGGACGGGGGTGACCCTCACGAGACCTTCACTCCGAGGTCCACGGATGTGAGGGCGGTGTGGTTCAGCTGTCCCCCTGTATCACTTCAGGTGCAGCTGCTGACCCGGGTAGATCAGGTCGGCGTCCTCGACGATGTCCTTGTTCAGCTTGAACAGCTTCTCCCAGCCGCCCTTGACCTTCTTCGCCTCGGCGATCGAGCTGAGGGTGTCGCCCTTGACGACCTTGTACTCGCCGTCGCCCTTCTTGACCTTCTTGCCGGTCGGGGTGGTGACGGTCTTGGTCGACTTCTTCTCGGCGGCCGGGCGCTCGGCGGAGCGGGAGGCCGGCTGCTCCTCGGTGGCGCGGGGGGCGGTCTCGGTGCTCTGCGAGGCGCCGGAGCCGTTGTAAGGGGCGCTCGACAGGCCGGTGCCGCAGTGCGGCCAGGCACCCTTGCCCTGACTCGCGAGGACCTTCTCGGCGATCTCGATCTGCTGGGCCTTGCTGGCCTGGTCGGCGGTGGAGGCGTATGCCGTGCCGCCGTACGCGGCCCAGGTGGAGGCGGAGAACTGAAGGCCGCCGTAGTAGCCGTTGCCGGTGTTGATCGACCAGTTGCCGCCGGACTCGCACTGGGCGA
>CBFGZZ010000177.1:0-17724 GCA_965653385.1 uncultured Streptomyces sp.
GGAGCCCCTGGGGGATGGGACGGGTAGGGGCGGCGGGGGCGAGGAAAGGGCCAGGGTACGGCGATGGGCCCCGGAGGGGGTTTCCGGGGCCCATCGGCGATGCAGGGGGCGGTCAGCCCAGTAGGCCGCCTACCAGGCCCGGTTCGTCGGGGGACGAGCCGCCCGTTGAGCCGCCACCGGAGGACGGGCCCCCGGAGGTCGGACCGGTACTGGTGCTGGGCACCTCGTCGGCCGGCGTCGACTGCTGGGGCGGAGCCTGCCCGGCCGTCCCCTGCGTCTGGCTCGGCGTACCGGCACCCCCGGTACCAGCCTCACTCGTGGCCCCCGGCGTCGTAGCGGCCCCCGACGGGGTTGCCGCCCCCGACGTGGCACCCTGCGTGGGCGAGTTGGAGGCCGACGGCGTCTTCCGGTGCCGCTGACCGGGCTCCTGCGGGAGCGGCGAGCCCGGCAGCTCGTTGCGGGGAGCCTCTCCAGGTCCGGGCACGACCACGCGGTCGGCATCGCGGACCGCACCGCCGAGCAGTGAACCGATCAGCAGGGTCAGCCCGATGACGATCGCCGTGACCAGGGCGCCACGGCGCAGGACGTACTGACGCAGCTCCCAGATGTCGGAGCGCGGGCCGAGCCGGCGCCAGGCCATGCCCGCCAAGCGGCCGTCGATCGAGTAGACGGGCGCGCCGGCGATGACCAGCGGGGACCAGGCGGCGAGGTAGATGATGTCGGGGGCGTCGTAGACCGGGACGCTCTTCCAGCTGACGGTGACCAGGAGCGCGGCGGAGAGCAGGGCACCGACCACCGCGGCCACTCGCTGCCAGCAGCCCAGGACTGTCAGCACGCCGACGATGACCTGGAAGAACGCGATGACCAGACCGGATCCGACCGGGTGCTCGAGGGCGAACTGGCGGAGGGGTTCGGCCACTTCCCAGGGGTGCAGCGTGTTCAGCCACTTCACCATCGAGCCGCGCTTGCCGCCGTCGAAGTAGACGGGGTCGCACAGCTTGCCCATGCCGGCGTAGATGGAGATGAAGCCGAGGAAGACCCGGAGGGGGAGGAGCACGACGCCGAGGTTCATGCGGCGGCCCGGGTAGTAGGCGTGCCGCGCCGGGTCGTCGCCGGATCGCCTGAGCGGGATGTCGGGCTCGTCCGGGCCCTGGGTCTCGTCTGCGAAACCCTCGCCGTCGTAGGTGAGTTCCTCGTCGTACGCGCTCTCGACCGTGCGCATGTTCGGGAGCAGCCGCGCCTCGAGCGACTCGTGGGTGCGCTGTGCGCCCACGATCGGCGTCTCGACGGTCTGCTCCAGAACGTCGTCGTAGCCCCCGTCGTAGCCGCCGCCGACGTCGACTCGCGGGATGACCTGGGTGCCCCCGCCACCGGGGAGCGGTTCGTCGCCGTGGCGGACACTGCCGTCCCGGACCGCCTGGAGGAGGCGGTGGGCGCCCGTGTCGTCGGGCGCGGACGTGCCGTTCCAGACGGCGACCCGGCGGCGGGCGCCGGTGGCCGCCCCCGCTCTGCCGGTCGCGTTGACTACGGGGATACGGGCGGTGTCCTCGGTGGCGCTCAAGTGCCGTGTGATCCGCGGGGATTTGCTACGCCCGGTCGACGCGCCCAACAACACGCGGAAACTCGCGTGATTGACGATGACCTGCGCCGGATCGCTCGGCACCTTCACCATGCTCAGCGCGGGAGCGTCGTCGTATCCCGACGAGCGGTCCCCCGTGGGTGTGCGGGGTGTTCTGGTGTCCACACTCAACTAACCGAGTGACGTGTGGTTTGGACACTGCCTTGACCGGTCCGATCTGTCCGGACCGCGTCAAGGATGCGCAGGTCGCACCACTGTCACCAGAATTAACCCGCACGGGTGACGCCACGGATGTCTGTTCAGGCGGCTGATCAGACGCGTCGGCGGGCCGCCTCGTAGAGGACGATGCCCGCCGCCACACCGGCGTTGAGCGACTCCGCGCCGCCCGGCATCGGGATGCGTACGCGGAAGTCGCACGTCTCGCCGACCAGGCGGGACAGACCCTTGCCCTCGCTGCCGACCACGATCACCACCGGGCCCTCCAGGGCCTGAAGGTCACCGAGTTCGGCCTCGCCGTCGGCGGCCAGGCCGACGACCACGAGGCCCGCCTTCTTGTACGACTCCAGCGCCCTGGTCAGGTTCGTCGCGCGGGCCACCGGGGTGCGGGCCGCCGTACCGGCGGACGTCTTCCAGGCTCCGGCCGTCATGCCCGCCGCGCGCCGCTCCGGTACGACGACGCCGTGGCCGCCGAAGGCGGAGACCGAGCGGACCACGGCACCGAGGTTGCGCGGGTCGGTCACGCCGTCCAGGGCGACGATCAGCGGGTCGGTGCCCTCGTCGTATGCGGCGGCGGCGAGGTCCTCGGGGTGGGCGTACTCGTAGGGCGGGACCTGGAGGACCAGGCCCTGGTGGTTCAGGCCGTTGGTCATGCGGTCCAGCTCGGGGCGCGGAGCCTCCATGAGGTTGATGCCGCCGCGGTCGGCGGCGAGCTGGAGGGCCTCACGGACGCGCTCGTCGTTGTCGATGAACTGCTGGACGTACAGCGTCGACGCGGGCACGCCCTCACGGAGGGCCTCGACCACCGGGTTACGGCCGACCACCAGCTCGGACGTGCCCTTGCCGCCGCGGCCGCGCGGTGCGGGACGGCGTACGGCCTGCTTCGCCTTGGCGCCCGCGATGCGGTTCTTCTTGTGTCCCTTGCGCATCTCGGCGGGCGGCGTCGGGCCCTTGCCTTCGAGACCCTTGCGTCGCTGGCCGCCACTGCCGACCTGCGCGCCCTTCTTGCCGGACATGCGGCGGTTGTTCGCGGCCATGACCTACCTGTCTGTCGTGAGCGTTCGAATGTACGTCTATGCAGTGTGCCGCCCGGAGGGCCGGGCGGCACAATCGATCTTCCGGAGGGCCGGGTCGGTCAGCGTGGGCCGAGGGTCCAGCGCGGGCCCTGCGGGCTGTCCTCGATGACCAGGCCGGACTGGTTGAGCTGGTCCCGGATCGCGTCCGCGGTGGCCCAGTCCTTGCGGGAGCGGGCCGCCTCGCGCTGGTCGAGGACCATGCGGACCAGGGTGTCTACGACGCCGTGCAGATCCTCGCCGCGGTCGGTCTCGCCGGCCCAGTGCGGGTCGAGCGGGTCCAGGCCGAGGACGCCGAGCATGGCGCGCACCTCGGCGAGGCGGGCCACGGCGGCCTCCTTGTCGTCGGCGGCCAGGGCGGAGTTGCCCTGGCGGACCGTGGTGTGCACGATGGCGAGCGCCTGCGGGACGCCCAGGTCGTCGTCCATCGCCTCGGCGAAGGCCAGCGGCACCTCGGCGGACGGCTCGACGGCACCGGCCTTCTCCACCACGCGCTGTACGAAGCCCTCGATGCGCGCGAACGCCGACTCGGCCTCGCGCAGGGCGTCTTCGCTGTACTCGATGGTGGAGCGGTAGTGCGGGGTGCCCAGGTAGTAGCGCAGGACGATCGGGCGCCACTGCTTGACCATCTCGGACACGAGCACGCTGTTGCCGAGCGACTTCGACATCTTCTCGCCGCTCATGGTGACCCAGGCATTGTGCACCCAGTACCGGGCGAACTCGTCGCCGTAGGCCTTGGCCTGGGCGATCTCGTTCTCGTGGTGCGGGAAGACCAGGTCGAGGCCGCCGCCGTGGATGTCGAAGGCGGAGCCCAGGTACTTGTGGGCCATCGCCGAGCACTCCAGGTGCCAGCCGGGGCGCCCGCGTCCCCACGGCGTCTCCCAGTCGGGCTCACCCGGCTTCGCGGCCTTCCACATCGCGAAGTCGCGCGGGTCCCGCTTGCCGGAGATGCCCTCCTCGGCGGGCTGCCGCATCTCGTCGAGGTCCTGCCGGGACAGCTCCAGGTAGGAGGGCCAGGAACGGACGTCGAAGTAGACGCTGCCGTCCGCCTCGTAGGCGTGTCCGCGCTCGATGAGGCCGCGCATCATCTCGACCATCTCGGTGACATGGCCGGTGGCGCGGGGCTCGTACGTCGGCGGGAGGCAGCCGAGGGCGGTGTAGCCGTCGGTGAAGGCACGCTCGTTCTCGTAGCCGATCGACCACCAGGGGCGGTTCTGGTCGGCGGACTTGGCGATGATCTTGTCGTCGATGTCCGTGACGTTCCTGATGAACGTCACGTCATAGCCGCGGTACGCGAACCAGCGGCGCATGATGTCGAAGTTCAGTCCCGAGCGGATGTGCCCGATGTGCGGCGCGGCCTGCACGGTGGCGCCACAGAGGTAGATCGAGACACAGCCCGGCGCGAGCGGGGTGAAGTCACGGATCTGCCGGGCGCTGGTGTCGTACAGGCGAATAGTCACGGGTCCAGGGTAGTCGGCGATGCCCAGTGCCTCGGACGGTTGTGGACAACAGTCAGCTCGCGGTCCGCACCACGAGCGCCGTGGCCACGGCCATCAGACCTTCATCCCTTCCGGGGAACCCCAGTCCGTCCGTCGTCGCGCCCGACACCGACACCGGTGCTCCCGCCGCCTCCGACAGGATCTTCTGCGCCTCGTCGCGCCGTTTGCCGATCTTCGGGCGGGGGCCGACCACCTGTACCGCGATGTTGCCGATCCGGAAGCCGGCCTCGCGGACGATGCGGGCCGCCTCCGTGAGGAGTGCGACGCCGGACGCGCCCGACCACTCGGGTCGTCCCGTGCCGAAGTGCTGACCCAGGTCGCCGAGGCCGGCGGCCGAGAAGAGCGCGTTGCAGGCGGCATGAGCGACGACGTCCGCGTCGGAGTGACCTGCCAGGCCGGGACCCTCGCCCTCCCACTTCAGGCCCGCGCACCACAGCTCGCGGCCCTCCTCGAAGGCGTGGATGTCGGTGCCGATGCCGACCTGGGGCAGCACCGGAAGCTGCTCAGAAGCCATCGTTCAGCCTCCGGCGCGCCAGAACCGCCTCGGCCAGCACCAGGTCCAGCGGGCGGGTGACCTTGAAGGCCTCCTCGTGGCCGGGCACGACCACGACGGTCAGGCCGAGCTGCTCGACCATGCTCGCGTCGTCGGTGACGTCGCCGGTCACCGTCTCGTGGGCGCGGATCAGCGTGGCGCGGTCGAAACCCTGCGGGGTCTGAACGGCGCGGAGGCGGGCGCGCCGCGGCGTGGCGACCACCGGTTCGGGCTCGCCCGTGACGGTGGCCGGCTCGACCTCCTTGACGGTGTCGGCGAGCGGCAGCGCGGGCACCACGGCCGGCGCTCCGTCCCGTACGGCCTCGATCACCGCGTCCACCGTGTCCACCGGGACCAGGGGGCGCGCCGCGTCGTGCACCAGCACGATGTCGTGGTCCGGCGGCAGCGCGTCCAGGCCGAGCTTCACGGACTCCTGGCGGGTCTCGCCGCCGGGGACGACCAGGAAGTCGGTGCGCTCGGGCAGCGCGTGCGCGTCGAGCAGGCTCTTGACCTCGGCGGCGCCGTCGGGCGGGGCCACGACGACCACGAGGGAGACGGCACGGGAGGCGGCCATCGCGCGGACGGCGTGGATGAGCATGGGCGTGCCGTTCAGCGCGCGGAGCGCCTTGGGGGCGCCGGGACCGAGGCGTACGCCCCGTCCGGCGGCCGGAATCACAACGGCGGTACGGGCCCCGGTACGACCTTCGGAGGGGACACCCGTGGGCGAAGGACGCGAAACGTCAGACATCGGTTCCTGTCAGGTTTGTGTGCTCTGCCTACGTGGGTATGGCCTCAGCGTGCCGGGCGGGACGGCTTGACCGAACCCTTCCGTGACAACGGTCGAGCCAGCTGCCCGGACCCGGCACATCAAGTATCGGGGGCGCCCCCGAGATGGCCGCAATGCGTCGTCAAACGAACATGCCGCAGCGCCCGGCGACAGCAATAACGTCATCGGGCACCGCGGCACTTTTTAAAGCAACACAGCAGCGTGTGCTGAACTGAGGCGGACGGACCGCGTCAGGACGCGAGGACCTCGTCGAGCAGGGCCTCGGCCTTGTCCTCGTTCGTGTTCTCCGCGAGGGCGAGCTCGCTCACCAGAATCTGGCGGGCCTTGGCGAGCATGCGCTTCTCGCCGGCGGAGAGTCCACGCTCCCGCTCACGACGCCACAGGTCACGCACGACTTCCGCGACCTTGATGACATCGCCGGAGGCGAGCTTCTCCAGATTTGCCTTGTAACGACGCGACCAGTTCGTGGGCTCCTCGGCATACGGCGCGCGCAGCACCTCGAAGACCCGGTCCAGCCCGTCCTGACCGACCACATCACGCACGCCGACGAACTCCGCATTGTCCGCTGGCACACGTACCGTCAGGTCACCCTGGGCGACCTTCAGCACCAAGTAGGTCTTGTCCACGCCTTTGATCTGGCGAGTTTCGATGGCCTCGATCAGCGCGGCCCCGTGATGGGGATAGACCACGGTGTCGCCAACCTTGAACGTCATGTGACAGGTACCCCTTCCGTGGCTATCCAGGGTAACACGGAAACTGCGGGTTCTGAATGGCGTTTTCGCAGGTCAGGGCATATCTCGGGGCTTGACAAGTCCAACACCGACGTGCTTCGCGGGCCGAGCGGAAGAAGGTATTCGCAGGTCGGAGCGGCTCTACGGGCGAGGTGAAACGCGTACGTTACACGCATCCGGAGGCACCTCCGAGTAGCCGAACGTACACATATGTCCGGTTCCGAGTGTGCGACTTTCGCTACTCCGTTCGGCGTCCCGGAGTCGGCTCCCGGACGATTCCGGAATTGATCACAGCCAGGTCGGGGGCACCGTCGGTGATCAATTTCGGGAAGGTCGCGCATTCCTTCACGGAAATTTTGCGGGGGGTGTTGCGAGGGGGCTTATGTGAATGGCGGACGAGCCCCCGGGCAATGTGACTCCCAGGCCACCTGTGGGTGAAGGGACGGGTGGTGGAAGAGGTACTTCGACGGCACTTGGGCGCCCAGGGGAGGGTCGGGTGCGGTCGCGCAGGAACGGCTCGGTAACCTAAGGCCGCTGACAGACACTTAGGGCGGCTTTATGCAGCCCGCCCCGTTCGAGTCAAGGAGTTGCCGCCGCCGTGAGCAGCAGCCTTCGACGCGGCGCCCTCGCCGCGGCCGCCATCGCGTTCTCGATCACGTCGCTCGGTGCGTGCGCCGCCGGCAACAACAGCCAGACGCTGGAGATCAAGCCGGACAACGCGGCGACCACCGTGGGCGACATCAAGATCCAGAACGCCATCGTCATCACCCAGCCCGACCTGGAGTCGACCGGCCCCGCCGCGGTCTCCGCGACCCTGTTCAACTCCGGCCGTACCGCGCAGACGCTGGAATCGATCAAGGTGGACGGCACCGACAAGAGCGCCGAGCTCAAGCCCGCCAAGGGCGGCAGCCTCACCATCCCGGCCGGCGGTTCGCTGATCATCGGCGGCAAGGGCAACGCCTCCGCGACGCTGCCCAGCAGCCGTGAGGCCATCCAGGACGGCAACGCCCAGAAGATCACCTTCACCTTCAGCAAGACCGGTGACGTGAGCCTGCGCGCCTTCGTCGTGCCGGCCGAGCACTACTTCGAGAGCTGGGGCCCGAGCGAGGTCCCGGCGGCGCCGGGCACGTCGGCCTCCCCGAGCGGTTCGCCGACCGGCACCCCGGCCGGCGGCACCGAGGCCACCCCGACCGGTTCGGCCTCCGCCGGCGAGACGCCGGGCGCCGGCACCGAGGCCGGTACCGGCTCGGGCGCGGGCGCGGCGACCCCGTCCGACAGCGCCTCGCAGTCGGCCGCCGGTCACTGAGCCGGTCGTACGGCGCCTGCACAGCCGTAGAAAAGGGCGGGGCCCCGGGAAATCCGGGGCCCCGCCCTTTCGTACGCCGTACGTCTGGCGCCTTGCGGCTCGCCTCTTGCGTCCGCGGTTTACGGCTCGAACTTGTAGCCCAAGCCGCGCACCGTCACCAGGTATCTGGGCGCACCCGGGTCCGGCTCGATCTTGGCGCGCAGGCGCTTGACGTGGACGTCCAGGGTCTTGGTGTCGCCCACGTAGTCGGCGCCCCAGACACGGTCGATGAGCTGCATGCGGGTCAGGACGCGGCCGGCGTTGCGCAGGAGCATCTCCAGGAGGTCGAACTCCTTGAGGGGGAGGTCCACCTTGGAGCCGGAGACCGTGACGACGTGACGGTCGACGTCCATGCGGACCGGGCCCGCCTCCAGGGCGGCCGGGGTCACCTCCTCCGGCTCGCCGCGGCGGCGCAGGACGGCCCGGATACGGGCGACCAGCTCGCGCGAGGAGAACGGCTTGGTGACGTAGTCGTCGGCTCCTATTTCCAGGCCGACCACCTTGTCGATCTCGCTGTCCTTGGCGGTGACCATGATCACCGGGACGTTCGAGCGGCCGCGCAGCTGGCGGCAGACCTCGGTGCCCGGCAGGCCGGGCAGCATCAGGTCGAGGAGGACGAGGTCGGCGCCGTTGCGCTCGAACTCGTCGAGTCCGTCGGGCCCGGTGGTCGCGACGGCGACCTCGAAGCCCTCCTTGCGGAGCATGTACGACAGGGCGTCGGAGAAGGACTCCTCGTCCTCGACGACGAGCACACGGGTCACGGAAGGACCTCCGGGGCGGAAAGCGTTTCGTACGCGGTTGAGTCAGGGGGTGAATCGGGGGATCTGCGGGAACTCGATGCGGCGGACCGTCCGGCCTCGTCGTCGAGATCGGGGTCCTGCTGTGCGCGGTCACGGGCCGCGCCCGCCTCCGGCAGCCGCAGGGTGAACGTGGAGCCCTGTCCCTCGGAGCTCCACACCGTGACCTCCCCGCTGTGCGAGGCGGCCACGTGCTTGACGATCGCGAGACCGAGGCCCGTGCCACCGGTGGCACGGGAACGGGCCGGGTCGACGCGGTAGAAGCGCTCGAAGATGCGCTCCTTGTCCTTGTCCGAGATACCGATGCCCTGGTCGGTCACGGCGATCTCGATGAGGTCTCCGCCCGGGGCGCTGACCCGGCGCGCGGCGATGCCGACGCGGGTGCGGGCGGGCGAGTAGTTGACGGCGTTCTCGACGAGGTTGCCGAGCGCGGCGGCGAGCTGGCCGCGGTTGCCCCAGATGCTGAGGTCGTCGCTGGTGCCCCCCGCCGCCATGGTGATCTGCTTCGTGCCGGCGGCGTGCCGGCAGCGGTCCATGGCCTCGGCGACGAGCTCGTCGACCCGGACGGGCTCGGCGTCCTCCAGCGGGTCGTCGTTCTGCACCCGGGAGAGGTCGATGAGCTCCTGCACCAGGCTGGTCAGCCGGGTCGCCTCGATCTGCATCCGGCCGGCGAAGCGCTGTACGGCCTCCGGGTCGTCGGAGGCGTCCATGACGGCCTCGGACAGGAGGGAGAGCGCGCCGACCGGCGTCTTCAGCTCATGGCTGACGTTGGCGACGAAGTCACGCCGCACCGCCTCTATGCGCCGGGCCTCGGTGAGGTCCTCGACAAGGAGGAGGACGAGGCGGGAGCCGAGGGGCGCTACGCGCGCGGACACGGCGAGGGCATCGCCGCGTCCGGTACCGCGCCGCGGCAGATCCAGCTCGACCTGCCTTATCTCGCCGTCCCGTCTCGTGTCCCGGGCCATCTGGAGCATGGGCTCCACGGAGAGCTTGCCCCCGCGCACCAGACCGAGGGCGTACGCCGCCGAGCTGGCCTTGACCACGCCGTCCCCCTCGTCGAGGACGACGGCGGAGGAGCGCAGCACCGACAGGACCGTGTCCACGCCGGGCGGCAGGACGGGGTCGGTGTGCAGGGAGGTCCGGGTGGGTCGCTTCAGGTCGCGTTCGCTCCAGCGGAACGCCAGCATGGCGATGACGCCGGTGAGCACCCCGGCTATCGCTGCCGCTGCGGCGACCGCCGCGTTCACGTCCATGCACCCAGGTTAGGCATGGCGCAGGCAGTGGCCACAGCCGTCGGAGTGCGAGCTCGAACACTCGTCGCCCAGAGTTCACCTTGGAGCCAGTGGTGGTTCATTTGGGGTGGCGGAAACGGACGCGTAGAGCCCGAACAGTGGACGTGTGGGGTTCGCGCGGGTGGTTTGGCGTGGGATCACACTGGCGGTTTCACGACAGTCCTACTGTCGTTTTCACGACGGTCTTACTGTCGGAGGTCCGGACGGTAAGACTTTCCGGAGCAGGCCGGACAGTAGGACGGTAGGACTGTCTCCTGGCCCGGAACCCCCGAGGCAGACGTAAGAGAGGGACCCTGATGCGGGACGCGTACCACGAGGAACTGGACTCGATCGGCGACGGTCTGGTGGAGATGGCCCGGCTGGTCGGGTCGGCGATCGGGCGCGCCACGACGGCGATCCTCGACTCCGACCTGAAGCTGGCCGAAAGCGTGATCGAGGCCGACCAGAAGGTCGACGACCTCCAGCACGACCTGGAGGCCCGGGCCATAGCCCTGCTGGCGCGCCAGCAGCCGGTGGCGACCGACCTCCGTATCGTCGTCACGTCGCTGCGTATGTCGGCTGACCTGGAGCGCTCGGGCGACCTGGCCCAGCACGTGGCCAAGCTCACCCGGCTGCGCTACCCGGCGCGGGCGATCCCCCAGGACCTGCACGCCACCATCCTGGAGATGGGCCAGCTCGCGCAGCGTCTGATGGCGAAGGCGGCCGAGGTGATCGTCACCAAGGACGTCGACCTCGCGCTCCAACTGGAGCAGGACGACGACGCGATGGACCTGCTGCACCGCACCCTCTTCCAGCACCTGCTGGACGAGCGCTGGAAGCACGGCATCGAGACGGCGGTCGACGTGACGCTGCTCGGCCGCTACTACGAGCGCTACGCCGACCACGCGGTGGCCGTGGCCAAGCGTGTGGTGTTCCTGGTGACGGGTGAGCACGCGGACGAGCTGCAGACGGACATCCAGCCGGAGATCCAGTCGGCGGCAGGGGTGGAAGGGGCCTAGGCCGCGAGCGCGTCGGGGCTCAGGTCTCCGGCGGGTCGGGGCTTGTTCGGGGCGTGCGCAAGCCTCTGTGCGCCGTTGATGCGCCCAGGGGGGCGGGCATGGAATGGGCACAGGCTCCAGCCTCGAGGAGGATCCATGGCCGAATCCCCCAACACCCCCGGTACCACCCCCGACCCCACCCAGGAACGCCCGTCCGAGCAGCCCGCCGACATCAGGAGCCTCCCGCTCTTCGGCGCCTGCGGCTGCGGCTCGGGGTGCGGGTGCGGTTGCCAGTCGGGGAATCCCTGCCAGTGCGGGTGAGGACTCTCGTACGACGGTGAGGCTCGACGGTGAGGGCTCCGGTGCGGTGGATGCGCCGGAGCCCTTTGCTGTGGTCGGCGCAACGCCGTGTGGAAGGAGCCGGAAGACGGTCCGGCGCCGTCCGCTGACGCTCCCTGGGCCCTGATGGACAGGCCGTTGTCAGTGGCGGCCGCTGGAGTCGCGGTCGCGAGACCTGCCAGCGTCGGCCGCGCTTCTTGGTTTCGCCTTGGCTGGTTGCCGCGAGTATGAGAGCAACTGTCAGGACCCGCCCGCGGATGGGAGCCGCACCCACCCAGCGGTGATAGGCGTCTACGCCGTCCTAGGCGGTGGCGTAGTCGGCCAGGGCGGGTTCCAGCAGGCCGAAGACTTGGGCGGCTTCGGTGGTGATGGTCTGGGCGATCCGGTCGTTGGGGTGTCCGGCGAGAGTGAGCTCCTGGATGCGCTGGAACAGCATGCGGTGAACGGTGCCCAGCAGTTCGGCGACGGCCCGGACGGTGATGTCGTCGGGTTGAGCCCCGGTGGCCTCGGCGAGCGCCTGAGCCAGGTGGTGTGCGCGCTGGTCGTGCAGGCCGCGCACACAGGTGCTCAAGGTGGGGCTGTCGGCGATCATGCGGGCGAACTCCTGGCCGGAGAACCCGGCGACCGGGTCCTGGGAGGCGACGGAGTCGGCGAAGGCACGGCGCAGCGCGGCCAGCGCTGGTTCCCCCGGGTGTCGAGCGTCTACGGCTCGGGCCAGCGAGACGGCGAACTGCTCCTGATGGTCCAGTGCCAGGTCTTCCTTGCGGGGGAAGTAGTTGGTGACCGTCTTCTTGGCGACGCGGGCGGCGGCGGCGATCTCGGCGATGGTCGTCTGCTCGAAGCCCTGGTCGATGAACAGCCGTGTCGCGTGGTCGGAGATGAGCTGCCGGGTCTCCTGCTTCTTCGTCTCGCGAAGTCCGGCCCCGGGGGCCGGCATCTGGGTAGCCATGGCGCAATCTTACTCCCGTAGCATTTTTATGTTGACACTAGGGGCGGCTCAGGATAAGTTTACGACCGTTGCAAGTTTACGTCGATCAGATGGCGGAGCGGGCACGCCCATGCGTGGTCCCCGCCTTGTGGCCACTGAGCCCGTCCCCACCGCATCCAGGGAGTCCCGTGCAGTTCACCGCCTCCACCGTCTCGCTGACCGTTGACGACGTCACCCGTTCGCAAGAGTTCTTCACCACCCACCTGGGCTACATCGTCCGGCAGGCCGCCGACGGCTTCGTGTCCCTGTCTCACGATGACGCGGTCGACGTCATCCTGCTTGCCCGCGGTATCGAGGTGTTGCCGCCCGAGCAGCGTGAGCAGCGCGTCAGTGGTCTGATCCTGGCCTTCACCGTCGCCTCCGGCCTGCAGGAGCAGGAAGAGCGGCTGCGTGAGGCCGGGGTCCGGATCACCATGCCGTTGCGTCAGGAGCCGTGGGGGGAGCGCCTGTTCCAGGTCACCGATCCCAACGGAGTGATCATCCAGTTTGTCGAGTGGGCTGCTGCCGAACACGGCTGACCCCGTCCCGACGCAAAGGATCTCGGGCTTGTCGCTCGATCCGCCCCGTTCACCAGCCGCTGCCCGACAACCGACCCACAAGGAATCCTCCGTGCGCAAGCTCGTGTACTACATCGCCTCCACCCTCGACGGCTTCATCGCCGGCCCCGACAGCGCCGACCCCTCAGGACCTGACGGCTTCTGGCCGATCCCCGGCGACTATGTGCAGCACCTGGCGGCGGAGTACCCCGAGACCCTGCCCGCCCCGGCGAGGGCGGCCCTGTCCATCACCGCAGAGGGCACACACTTCGACACCGTCCTCGAGGGACGCAAATCCTATGAGGTCGGCCTCCAAGCCGGTATCACCGACGCTTACCCGCACCTGAGGCACCTGGTGTTCTCCACCACCTTGGCCAAGAGCCCCGACCCGGCCGTGGAACTGGTCACGAGCGACCCGGTGGCGAAGGTACGGGAACTGAAGCAGGAGGACGGCAAGGATCTCTGGCTGATCGGCGGGGGCGGACTGGCGGGCGCCCTGTACACCGAGATCGACCAGCTGATCGTCAAACTGGGCCCATTGACCATCGGCACCGGCATCCCCCTCTTCGGTCGCACGGCCGCCTTCGATCCGCGAACCTGGAAGCTGACGGACCACGTCGTCCTGGAGAGCGGGGCAGCATTTCTCACCTACACCCGCAGCTGAGGGCAAGACCGTTTCCACAACACGTGGTCAACGGCGTGGCCCGCGAGGAACTGACGGCTGACGAGTGGAAGTTGATCGAGCCGTTCTAGCCGAAAGGCGGGTCCGGTCCGCACCCGGAACGGCTGAGACAGCAGCTCGACGGGACGATCGCCGAGACGGACCGGCGAGGGCGGATCGACCTGTCGCTGGTCAGCGTGGACTCCACGGTGGTCCGCGCCCACGACTGCGACTCGGTCATCTGGCCCAGTGGTCTTCCAGGCCGCGCAAATGCCTCCCGGGCCGCGCCTCAGGCGCAGGTGGGAGGCATGATCACGCAGCCTGCTTCTTCTTCGCCCGGGTCTTGTCAGGGATCTTGGTGAGCTGGGTTTTTACTGGTCAGGGGCGGTGGGCTCGTGCGCCTGGTGGTCGTGTTGGTCGGCATTGGCCACTGTCGAGCGGCCTCGGACGGCCCAGGGACGGCCCAGGGACGGCCCAGCCATGGGGTACATGAACGGCGTCAACCAGCGGATGCGGCCCGCCATTCGGCGGTGATGCAGCCCTCTTCCATGTCCCACCACTCCTTGGCCACACCGTGCTTGAGGAGCCGCTGCACCTTGGCCAGATCGGCAGTGGGCGGGACGTCCAGGGCGACCATGCCGTACCGCTCTATGCCCTCGCCGTCGACGTCGAGTTCCTTGAACGCGTTGATCACGCTCTGCCGTGCGGCTCCTGAGCCGCTGTCACGGAGCACGATAAGGCGGATGGTGCAGTTCTCAGAACGCCGAACCACCTTGCCGGCCCATCGCACGCCCTCCTCGTCGGACTCGGTGGCCACGATGTCCCCGCAGGCAATGCCACGGACGAACCAGGGGATGTTGTCGAGCCGTGCGGTGCCGTCACCTTGGTCGACCGCCCACAGACTCTCCACCGACGCCGGGGGCCAGTCGTCCTGCCTCCAGAGGACCGGCGTCGTTGCCGCTGCTCGGTGACGAGCTGCTCGCCGTGCTGTGGGCACGTCTGGGGCACGTCGATGAATGAGGACCACTGGAAGCCCACCCTGGCGAAAGTGGGCGGCCGAGACCGTGTCCGGAAGGCTCTCGGCCTGGCACTCCGGCCCCAGACCGTGAAAATGCCCCCGCCCCGCACCATATGCGCAGGCCGGGGGCATGATCACAAAACCTACTTCTTCTTGCCCTGGGTCTCGTCGGGGATCTTGGTGAGCTGGGTATTTGCTGGTCAGGGGCGGTGGGCTCGTGCGCCTGGTGGTCGTCGTTGGTCGTCATTGGCCACTGGTGAGCGGCCTTGGACGGCCCAGGGACGGCCCAGCCGTGGGGGCTGGACGTCGTCAGCCAGCGGATGCGGCCCGCCATTCGGCGGTGATGCAACCTTCTTCCATGTCCCACCACTCCTTGGCCACGCCGTGCTTGAGGAGTCGCTGTACCTTGGCGAAATCGGCGGTGGGTGGGACGTCCAGGGCGACCATGCGGAATCGTTCTATGCCCTCGCCGCAGACGCCGAGTTCGTGAAAGACGTTGATCACGCTCTGCCGTGCGGCTCCAGAGCCGCCGTCACGGAGCACGATGAGGCGGATGGTGCAGTTCTCGGAACGCCGTACCACTTCGCCGGCCCATCGCACGCCTTCGTCATCGGGTTCGGTGGCTACGACGTCTCCGCAGGCGATGCCTCGGACGAACCAGGGGATGTTGTCGAGCCGTGCCGTGCCGTCGCCTTGGTCGACCGCCCACAGGCTCTCCACCGACGCAGGGGGCCAGTCGTCCTCGACTTGAAGCCGAAAGTGCACCTTCACGTACGGGCCTTCGGGGTTCGTCATGGTGCCCAGGATGCACAGTGCTGCCGCGCCTGTCGCAGGTGGGTGAACGGAGATGTCTGCTCAGCGTTGGGCACGGGTTCGTCTCCGCCTCAGCCGACGACAGCCAGCCACGACGGAGGGTGCGCCGACCGATCAGGCGCGCGTGTGCCTCGCTGCACCCCCCACCGGTCTCAGCCACGCTGCCATGTCGTCGACCAGAGCAAGCCGGGATGGCCGCCCCGTAACACGGTGCCTGAGCCCTCAGCTTGGGAGGCTCGGAGTGCAAGCCAATCGCCACACCGGTTCTCGAAGGGCCGGACTTCACTGTCATGACCTGCCATCACCACATCGACACGATGCCGCTCTGAGAGAACAATGTGTGCTCCGCCGTCACAGAGGGGGTCACCGTGAAGACGTGGAAATGCACAACATGTGGGGCTATTTCTGAGGTGGACATGCTCCTGGGTAGCCCTGTCTTGCACCGGGTGCCAGGGGGGCACATGATCTGCCGCAGTTCGGGTGAGAGGCTTTTCTGGCCTAGAGTTACTGATGACGATGGAAACCCAGTTCTTCGCGGCGTCTCGAGAGAACGGCAGACCCGCAAGAGTGACCCCATGCCCGCCCCAACCTGGTTCCCTACTTGGGGTGACCGCACTATGCCGCCAACTCTTACTCTTCCGGCCAAACACCCAATGGGTGTTTGGCTTCCGAACAAGTCATTCTCTGAGCAGAGTGCCACCGTGCAGATAAATTTGGAATCGGCCGGATACGTTGAGTGGGACCCCGCCCAAGAGTGCTTCTCGGTATCCAACCGGAACCTGATCCGACTGGCGAACAACTTGCTGCGACGCTTCCCACTGGTGGCTGTGGGTCGTGAGTACAACAGTGAAGAACGGTGTACAGCTTCCTGCCAGAACGCCAAGGGGCATCTGTGTACATGCTCATGCCAGGCCCTCCATCACGGGAAGGGGAAATGGATGTCGGGCTGGCAAATCACTGAGAGGCAGACCTCTCAGGTGGGTGGAAAGGAATGGAGCTGGCTCCTGGTTCGCCAAGGGTAACTTCGCCGAATGCCAAAGCGAGTGTTCACGACGTGACCGAGAGGAGGGATTATTGATTAGCTGTCACATCTGCATTGAATGTGTCGCCTTAGATTAACTGGCCTTGACGGCCGCGTCCTCTGCGTCCGCCAGCAGACACAGCGATGCCGGTGCGTGCCGTACGACGACGATCCCAAGGGCCGTCACCGATAGACCACCGGGGGTGGGCCACGCCCAAGACGGCAGCCCTGTCCAGGCGTGCGGCAAGCCGGCTCTAGGTGAGTGCAGTGCGATTGCCACAAACGAACAGCGACCGAACGTGTCACATGCCATGATGAGCAAGTGATCATTTTGGACACGAATCAACTCGAAAGCCTTAAGCCGCCCAACGGCCCTGTTCTACGCATCCTGTCTAAGCTGGCGAATGCCACGGGGAATGGCCTCGCTTTGCCGGAGATGGTAATGGTTGAACACTTGGCGCACAGGAGGAATAAGGTTAACGTTCTTCAGGACAACCTGCGGAAAGCAGTTGACGCAATCTCGACCGAAGTCGCTGATGCGCGTTTCTATAAGGGGACTGTCGATGTAGATGCGGTGATCGGTGATTACCAGCGTCGGCTTGAGTGTGTCATTAACGAAGTGCTTCCGACACCGGAATCGGCGGCGCGAGAGGCGTTGATTCGCGAAGCGGAAAGGAGAGCGCCGGCTGAGACTAGATGGGATTCGAAGCCCGGCAGAGGGGCACGTGACGTTGCAATTTGGCTGACCGTTGTGGACAGTGCAGCAAGGAATCGCGAAGAGAACCACTACTTCGTTTCCGAAGACCGTGCGTTCGGCGGGGAGCATGGACTCGCCTCTGACTTGGTGCGTGAGTTGAAGGAACACTCATCTGGTGAAGTAGGAAACCTTAAATATTTCGCACGCGTCGGGGACCTACTTTCACATCTTGCTGGGGAAGCTGCCAACTTCCCAGACGAGTCGAAGATCAGCGACTCGCAACTGGTAGCCTCGGCAGTAGCCCAAGCCATCGAGGATTCAGACGCATCAAGCGCTTTCGGTGATGCAGCCGGATCAGTCGCTCCAAAAGCAAGAATGTACCACTATTCCATTCCTGCTCCCCAAGCAGTGGAACTACTGCGAATCGAAAAACCTTCCGCGTACCGAATGCAGGGTATCGGATGGGCCGCCTTCAAGGCAGTATGGAAGATTTCCACTGCAGTCGAGCTGGAAGCGCATAATGGAGATGAATTGGTGTTCGAAGGGTTGGTTTCGGTCAATGGCCCATTCGAAACCATGCTGGTCTGTGAGCTTGACTCGCTGCTGAATATCACTTCAGCAGAGGTGACAGAGGTGCGAGTGTATAGGGGCGCCACCCTGTCCATCTCGGTTGTGGAGTAACTGCCGTGGAGCCGACCGCCCCAGCCACGACGTACCCCTTCTCTGGCATCTGGCGGCTGCATGCTCTAAGCGCGGTACGGGCGCCGGGCGGGCTGGAGCGGGGCGGAGACAGGAGCGCAGGCCCGTGGCCGGGGGCCAGCCG
>CBFGZZ010000178.1:0-17663 GCA_965653385.1 uncultured Streptomyces sp.
GGTCCCGTTCGGCCGCGACCGCGGCCCGCGAGGCGCGCTCCCGCTCCCGTTCCAGCAGCCAGCCGCGCTCGCCCACGGCCTCCCGCCAGCGGCGCCGCGTCCGCCACAACGCGACGGTCAGCACGAGTACGGCGGCACACGCCAGCGCGAGTGCCACCACGAGGCCGTTCGTCTCCCAGTCCTCCCCCATGGGGTTCACCCTGGCAGACGATCACCGTGTCCGCATCGGCCCGTGGGTGCAGGCCCTGCATCCGGGGGATGAGGCGAGCGGCCGGATGCCATCCGGGGAGGGATGTCCTGGGCCGGCCCGGCCTCGTAGCGTCCTGTACATGGTCACTGAGGGCAGCAGGGCAGAGGTCGTCGTACGGCTCGACGACGTGCGCAAGGAGTACGGCGAGACGGCGGCGCTGGCCGGGGTGTCGCTGGAGATCCGGGCCGGGGAGGCGGTCGCGGTGATGGGGCCGTCGGGGTGCGGGAAGTCGACCCTCCTGAACATGATCGCCGGGTTGGACCGGCCCACGGGCGGCGAGGTCGTCGTGCACGGCGAGAACGTGGGGGAGCTGAGCGAGAAGGGGCTCGCCCTGTACCGGCGGCGCCGGATCGGCATGATCTTCCAGTTCTTCAACCTCATCGACGACCTGTCGGCGCTCGACAACGTGGCCCTGGCCGCGCAACTCACCGGCACGCCCGCACGGCAGGCCCGGCGGCGCGCGCTGGAACTGTTCGACGAGCTCGGCATCGCCGACCGGCAGGGCGCCTACCCCGCCGTGCTCAGCGGCGGCGAACGCCAACGGGTCGCCGTGGCGAGGGCGTTGATGAACCGCCCCGCCCTGCTGCTCGCCGACGAGCCGACCGGCGCCCTGGACAGCCGCTCAGGGGAACAGGTGATGGACCTGCTGCTCGACCTCAACCAGATCGGCCAGACCCTGGTCCTGGTCACCCACGACGAGCATCTCGCCCGCCGCTGCGCCAGCCGGCTGATCGAGTTCGCCGACGGCCGGGTGACCGGCGAGCACACCCTGGAGCCGTCCGCATGAGGGCCGTGTGGCGCGCCGCCCGCGCGGCGGTACGGCGGCGCAGGCTCCAGACCCTCGTCATCGCGCTGGTCACCCTGACCTCGACGGCGGCCATGGTGGTCGCCCTCGGCCTGGTCGACGCGGCCTCCGCCCCCTTCGACAAGGCCTTCGACCGGCAGCGCGGCCCGCATGTGGTCGCCGCGTTCGACCCGGCGAAGGTCTCGGACGCACAGCTGGCGGAAGCGGCCCGGCGGCCCGGCGTCGAGGCGGCTGCCGGCCCCTTCCCCCAAGCGGTCGTCCAACTGCCGGACGACACCTCGAACTTCGGTCTCGGGATCGGCAGCGAGATCACGGTCGTCGGCCGCGCCGGCCCCGGCGGCCCCGTCGACCGGCTGGACCTGTGGGCCGGCCGCTGGGCGACCCGGCCCGGCGAGGTCGTCCTGCACCGGAAGTCCGACTGGGCGGCGGACGACCTGGGCAAACAGCTCCGCCTGGAGTCGGGCGCCCCCGCCCTCACCGTCGTCGGGTTCGCCTTCGACCTGAGCCGCACCGCGGACGCCTGGGTCGCGCCCGAACAGATCGACGCGCTGCGTCCGACGGCCACCCAGATGCTGTTCCGCTTCCCCGACGCCTCGACGGACGGCCGGCTGCAGGCCCAGCTCGCCACGGTGACCGAGGGGCTCCCGGCGGACGCGCTCACCGCCTCACGGTCGTATCTCGCCCTGAAGCACCAGGTGAGCAGTTCGGCGCGGGCGTACACGCCCTATCTGATGGCCTTCGGCATCCTGGGCGTCGCGGTCGCGGTCCTGATCATCGCCAACGTCGTCAGCGGCGCCGTGATCTCCGGCTTCCGGCACATCGGCGTGCTCAAGGCGCTCGGTTTCACACCGGGGCAGGTGGTCGCCGTCTACCTCACGATGATCTCCGTACCGGCCGTGGTGGGCTGTGCGCTCGGCACCGCCGCGGGCAACCTGCTCGCCCGGCCCTTCTTCGGGTTCGTGTTCACGGGGCCCGACGCCGGGGTCTTCCACGACACCGTCGGAATCGCGCCCTGGATCAACGTCGTCACCCTGCTCGGCATGCCCGCCCTGTGCCTCCTCGCCGCGCTCGTCCCCGCGCTGCGCGCCCACCGGATGTCGGCGGCGCGGGCGATCAGCGCGGGCGTCGCCCCGCGTGCCGGACGCGCCCTGGGCGTCCAGCGCCGGCTGGCCGGCAGCAGGCTGCCGCGCTCGGTGAGCCTGGGCATGGGCCTGCCGTTCGCCCGGCCCGGGCGCAGCGCCGTCACGCTCGCGGCCGTCGTCCTGGGCGTGACCACCGTGACCTTCGCGACCGGGCTCGCCACGACGATGACCCGGTTCGGCGAGGCCGGGCGGGACGCCTACCAGGTCACGGTGTACGCCTCGAACTTCAAGAACGGCAAGGAGATCAGGCCGAAGCACGACGACCGTGAACTCGTGTCGCTGCTGGGCGGGCTGCCCGGGGCGGCCGAGATCACCGCCCGCGCCTCCATCGACGTACGCCTGACGGGCTCGGCGCACCCCGTGATCCTCGAAGGACGTCGCGGGGACCGTCCCCGGCTGGACAGCGTGCTCACGGACGGCAGGTGGACCCGCGGCGCCGGCGAGATCGTGGCCGGCTCGGCCTTCCTGCGGCAGAACGGCGTACGGGTCGGTGACCGGGTCGGTCTGGAGAAGGGCGGCCGGGTCGAACGGGTGCTGGTCGTGGGGGAGTTCATGGAGACCAACGCCCGGGTCGTGGTCGCCGACTGGCCGACGCTGACGGCTCTGGCCCCGGACGAGAAGCCCATCGCCTACCACGTCCGACTCCGCGCCGGCGCCGACCCGGCCGCCTACGCCCGCGCGGCCCGGGCCGCCGACCCCGGGATCGCCCCGGACCTGCGGGGCGGAAACTCGATCACCCAGACCATCATCGGCTCCGCCACCGCGCTCACCCTGATGCTCGCCGTCGTCGCCGCACTGGGCGTCTTCAACACGGTCGTCCTCAACACCCATGACCGCAGGCGGGACTTGGGCATGCTGAAGTCGATCGGTATGACACCGCGACAGGTCACGGTGATGACGGTGACGTCGATGGCGGTCCTCGGCGTGATCGGCTCCCTGCTGGGCGTCCCGCTGGGCATGGCAGGCCACCACGTGGTGGTCCCGCGCATGGCGGGCGCCGTCGACCTCACCCTGCCCGCCTACATGACCGACGTCTGGCAGGCCCCGGCCCTCGCCGGACTCGCCCTCGCGGGGCTGGTGATCGCCGTGCTGGGCGCGCTGGTTCCGGCACGGCGGGCGGGGCGGCTGACGGTGGCCGAGGTGCTGCGCAGTGAGTGAGGCGACGGCTCCCGCGTACGGCGGCGATCAGCCGATCGGCGCGTACAGCACCCCCAGCTTGTCGACCTCGTCACCGGCCCGTCCCGTGAACCCGACGATCTGCCAGCCGGACGGTGCCGTGAAGGTCCTGGCGTCCGAGGTCGCCGTACCTGAGGACAGCGTGCGGCCCTTGTCGGTCGTGAAGGCGGCCGAGAAGATCCGGGTACGGCCGTCCTTCTGGCCCTGCGTCAGCCTGGCGGAGGTGAGGTGCTCGCCGGAGGTCAGGGTCAGGGATGTGGCCGTGCCGCCCGTACCGCCGTGGGCGAGGGTCGTGCCGCCGTCGTGGGTGAGGGAGACCGCGTCCAGGCGGGAGGCGCCGCGCAGGGTGAGGGTGCGGGGCGAGGGTGTGGCCGGCAGGTCGTCGGCGTCGTTGAAGGCCGTGCCGTGCGGGCCGCCGAAGAAGTCGCTCGCCTTCAGGGACGGGTTGACGGTGTAGGAGAAGTCGACGGTGTGCGGGAAGTGGTCGGACAGGTTGCCGCCCGCGGAGTCCAGGAACGACGCCCACTCGTTGTGGTAGCGGGTGGCGTCGAGCTTCAGGAGGTCGCTGCCGCGGTAGAGGACCTTGTCGACGACCTCGCAGTCGTTCGGCGGCGCCGACGTCGGGCACAGCAGCGCGTCCGCGCCCTGCGTCGGCCGGACGCCGCCCTTGGCCAGCTGCACCCACGCGTCGGTCAGGCCGTTCTCGTCGGCGAGGGTGCGGATGTTGTCGCCGCCGCGGGTGTACCGGGTGTTGGTGTCGCCCATGACGACGACCGCGTTGCCGGACGAGTTCGCCTGGATGAAGTCCGACAGCTGGTCTATGTTGGCGCGGCGGGCGGCCAGCGCGTCGTCCGTGTCGTCGGCGTTGGTGTGGACGTTGTAGAGGTCCACGAAGACACCCTCGGCGAGGCGGACCCGGGCGAGCGAGAAGCCCTTCGGGGTCAGGCAGTTGGTGCCGGTGCACTTGTTCCACTTCACCCGCTCGAAGTCCTCGAACGGATGGTCCGACAGGGTGTTGAGACCGTCGCCGAAGGGCACGCCGCCGCTGGTCGCGGTGCGGTACGGGTGGTTGTCACCCGCGTACAGGGCCGCGTGGTAGTTGAAGTCCTCCTGGACGTTCACGATGTCGTACGCCGCCAGCCGCGGCGATATCAGCGGGGTGTTCTTCTCCGGATTGCCGGAGCTCAGGCCTTCCGGAAGGCCCGCGACGTTGTACGTCAGGACGTTGAAGGTGCCGCTGGTGGCGGCCGCCGCGGGGGCCGATGCGGTGGTGGCGAGGCCGGTGAGGGCCAGTGCGGCGGCGGCGAGCGTGCCGATCAGTCTTCTCATGGTGGGGGCGTCTCCGATGAGCGACGAAGAAGATGAGCGCTGTTCAGTTTCGATGTCAACCAGAGTGACGTACAAGGGCGGTTGGGGGAACAGTGAGTCAACCCCGAGAACGAAGCACCCATGGGGTCATCCGTTCACCCCCGAGTAGTGCCCCAGTGCCCACCGCCACAGCCACCGCGCACCCAGATACGCCACCAGCCCCAGCAGGGGCGAGGAAGCCGCCAGCCAGTACGGGACGGACGTGTCGTGGCCCGTGAGGACCGCGGCCGGGAAGTACGCGACGAAAGCGAGGGGGAGGGCGAAGGTGAGGAAGCCGCCGACCGCCTTGGGCAGGACGTTCAGCGGGTAGCTGCCGAAGGTGCCGAGGAGCTCCTCCAGCCAGCGGCCCCAGTAGTCGGCGGCGGGAAAGCGCAGGCACGCGGCGGCCACCGCCGTGAACAGGGCCGCCTCCAGCAGCATCCCGCCGATCACCGCGGCGATCAGGTAGGAGACCCGGCCCGCCGACCAGTCCAGGGTGCTGCGGCTCAGCGCGCCCGCCATCAGGCCGGCCGCGACGGTCAGGTCACCGATCGCGTTCGTCGGGAAGTAGGCGAGCTGGACCTGGCGGTGCACCGGCATCGGACGGAGCAGATAGATGTCGATCCGCCCCTCCTGGACCTGGCGGCCGATGAAGTGCATACGGCCGAGGAGCAGCACGAACAACCCGTGCGCCAGCATCCGGATCGCCGGGATGAGCAGCACGTCCGAGCTCTCCCAGCCGCCCATCCCGGTGAACCGGGCCAGCAGCACCGTCGCGAACACGATCACCGACATCTGCCAGATCGCGCCGATCGCGATGTTCAGCAGGAACTCGGTGCGGTACTCCATCGAGGAACGGATGTTGAGGAGCGAGATGCGCCAGACGAGGCGCAGGGACTTCACCGCTTTCGACGACATCGCTTTCGACGTCATCTCAACCCCCCTGCGAGATCACGCGCCGCGCGGCCCGCCGCCACACCCACCGGGTGCACAGCGCCAGCACCACCACCCACAGGGCCTGGACGGCCAACTGGCCGCCCGCGTCGGGCAGTTCGATACGGCCGACGTAGATCGACAGCGGCACGCTCAGCGTCGCCTGGAAGGGCAGGAAGCCGCTCACCGTGATGAACCAGTCGGGGAAGAACCACAGCGGCGCGTACACCCCCGACAGCAGGTTCTGCGCGAAGATCAGGATCAGCATCGCGGAGTTGTTGCGGATGGTGAAGAAGCACAGCTGGTCGAGCAGGAGCAGCACGTAGTACAGGACCCACTGGCCGAGCAGCATGCTCACCGCGAACACCGCGGCCACGGCCGCCGACGCCGGTGGCTCCACCACTCCGGCGGCCAGACAGACCGCATATCCGCCCAGCGCCCACGCCAGCCCGTACACCTGCTCGCCGAGCGCGCGCAGCGCGTAGTACCGCTGGGGCGGCAGCGGGCGCAGATACCAGTAGACGATCGTGCCGAAGTGCATGTGCTGAAGCACCGTGTCCCGGCCCGCGTACTGGTCCAGCTCCCGCAGCCGGGAGGCCAGTACCGCCAGGACGGCGTACGTCACCGCCTGGTCGCGGGTCAGCCCGGCGGTGGTGCCGGTGTGCGTGTACAGGCCCTGCCACAGCGAGGCCACCAGGACCACCTGGACGGTCAGCCGGAGCAGGACGGCGGTCATCCGGGGCGGGGTGTGCAGCTCGCCGAGCGGAGTGACCCGGGCGGCGCGCCAGCCGTGTGCCAAGGAGGCCATCTCAGGCCCCTTCCGTCGACGGCCCGGCATGGACGTACGCGGCCCGCATCACGTCCTCCAGGTCCGCCTCGTCCAGCGCCAGGTCCGTCACCTCGTACCGCTCGATGACCTGCTTCAACGCCTGGTGCACGGTCGGCGCGTCGGGGCCGTCCGGGCCGAAGACGGCCTTCGGGCCCTCGCGGCGCAGCAGCGCGATCCCGGGCAGGGAGCCGACCTCGGTGTGCGGGTCGGCGAGCGTCACCCGCACCTGCCAGGTCGAGCCGAAGCTGCGGCGGATCTCGTCGAGCGTGCCGTCCAGCACGAGCCGGCCGTGGTTGATCAGCACGACCCGCTCGGCGAGCCGCTCGACCTCCGTCATGTCATGGGTGGTGAGCAGCACCGTACGGCCGCGCTCCGCCACCTGGTGCCGCAGGAACTCCCGCACCTGCTCCTTGACCACCACGTCCATGCCGATGGTGGGTTCGTCGAGGAAGACGACCGGCGGGTCGTGCAGCAGGGCGGCCGCCAGGTCGGAGCGGACGCGCTGGCCGAGGGAGAGGTGGCGGACCCGGGTGTCCCAGAACGAGGACAGGTCGAGGAGGTCGTCGAACTCCTTCAGCCGCGCCGCGTGCTCGGTCTTCGGCACCTCGTAGATGTCCCTGAGGATCGCGAACGACTCGCGCACCGGCAGGTCCCACCAGAGCTGGGTGCGCTGCCCGAACACGGTGCCGATGTTCCGGGCGTTGCGCTCACGTTCCTCGTACGGCACGACCCCGGCGACCCGGGCCTCGCCCGCGGTCGGGGTGAGGATGCCGGTGAGCATCTTGATGGTGGTGGACTTGCCGGCGCCGTTCGGCCCGAGCAGGGCGAGGAGTTCGCCGCGGGCGACGGAGAACGACACGTCACAGACGGCGTGCTTGGCGACCCTCTCCGGGTTGACCAGAGAGCGCAGCGCACCGGCGAGGCCGGGACGGCGGACGGTGGTGTGGAAGGTTCGGGACAGACCGCGAACCTCGATACTGCCAACCAAGTGGCATCAACTCCCGTGCTGTGAACGCAAAGCGCGGCCGGCCGGCATCGCTGCCGACCGGCCGCCCACGACCCTCCGAACGCTGTCGGAAAGTCGATCAATCGGTCAATCGATTTACGGTTTTCTCACTCCGGCTTCTCACTCGTGGTTCGAGAACACGAACGAGAACTCGGTGGGCTCGGCCTTCAGGAAGTACTGCGGCAGCGGGCCCGGACCGCAGGACTGCGAACCGATGCCGTGCTGGCCGTGGTCGAGGTTGATCCACAGGGTGTCGCCCGGCGTGAGGTCGGTCAGATGCCGGGCGGCGTCGAGCTGCTCGTTGGTCCAGCGCCGGGCGCTGAACCAGAACTCCGGGTCGCCCTCGATCCGCAGCCCGCCGAGCTCCGCCCAGCGGACGTCGGCCCGGGCGCCGTTCTCCTGCGGGCGGACGTACGGGGTCTGCAGGTCCTCGATGCCCGGCAGCCACTGGCCGAGCTTCGAGGCGGCCCGGGTGTCCGGGTAGGCCTCACCACTGCCGCCGAAGTACAGGACGGTGTCGGCGGCGTCGGCCGGCAGCCCGAAACGGATGCCGAGCCGGGGCAGCGGCACCGTCCAGTCGCCCTCGGGGGTCACCGACACCGTCAGCTTCAGCAGGCTGCCGTCCGACGTCCAGCGGTACACCGTGCGCAGACCCACCTCGGCGGCTGCGGGCGCCACCCGGGTGCGGACGGTCAACGCGTCGTCGCCCAACTCCACCGCGTCCAGCCGGTGCTGCATCCGGTGCAGGCCGAGCCCCCGCCACAGCACGCCGTAGCGTGTGTCGTCCTGCCAGGAGGCGCCGTCGTCGTTGTCCGTGGGCGCCCGCCACACGTCCAGGCGCAGTCCGGTCACGTCGAGACCGCAGATCGTCCGCGGCGCCCCCGAGCGGGCGTCGAAGGACGCCGGGCCGAGCGTGATGAGCCGCTCCTCGCGCACCGGCCGGGCCGAGGCGGCGACGGTCACCGGGGTGCGTGGGGCCACGGTCTCCTGGCCCCACGCCACCTCATGCCCCTTCGGCCCCCAGGCCGTGTCCTCGGCGAGCAGCGCCCGCACCGTCCACGAGACCTCGTCGTCCCCGCCGTCCGGCGCGGCCGCCGGCAGCTTGACCTCCGCCGACTGACCCGGCGCCAGCGGCGGCACGGTGAGCGTGTGCGCACCCGTGGGGAACCCGTCCACCGCGTAGGAGAACTCGAACTCCAGGTGCGAGAGATCGGCGAAGTCGTACGCGTTCGTCACCCGTACGGCACCGCCGGTGCCGTCGCCCTCGATCCGGACCGGCTCGATCACCTTCTTGTACTCGACGAGCCCCGGGGAGGGCCGCCGGTCCGGGAAGATCAGCCCGTCGCAGACGAAGTTGCCGTCGTGCAGCTCCTCGCCGAAGTCACCGCCGTAGGCATAGCCCAGCTCGGGGTGCTTGACGCCGTGGTCGATCCACTCCCAGATGAAGCCGCCCTGGAGGCGCTCGTACCGCTCGAAGATCTGCTGGTAGTCGGCGATCCCGCCCGGGCCGTTGCCCATCGCGTGCCCGTACTCGCACTGGATGAAGGGCAGTTCGCGCCTCTTGTGCGTGCCGCCGTCCAGGTCCTGCCCGATGCGCTCGACCTCCTCGTGGGAGGCGTACATCCGCGAGTACACGTCGGTGTCCCGGCAGTTCCAGTCGCCCTCGTAGTGCACCAGCCGCTCGGGGTCGCGGCCGTGGATCCACTCGGCCATGGCGGTCAGGCCGCGCCCGGTGCCGGCCTCGTTGCCCAGCGACCAGAAAACGATCGACGGGTGGTTCTTGTCCCGCTCGACCATGCGGGCCGCGCGGTCCAGCAGGGCCGGGGTCCAGCGGTCGTCGTCGACGGGGTTGTCCCGCCAGGCCTGCTCGGTGAAGCCGTGCGTTTCGAGGTCGCACTCGTCGATGACCCACAGGCCGTACTCGTCGCACAGGTCCAGGAACGCCGGGTGCGGCGGGTAGTGCGAGGTGCGCACCGCGTTGAGATTGTGCCGCTTCATCAGCAGCACGTCCTCGCGCATGGTCGCAAGGTCCAGCGCGCGGCCCTTCTCGGGGTGCCACTCGTGCCGGTTGACGCCCTTGAAGAGGATCGCCTTGCCGTTGACCTTGATCAGGCCGTCCTCCAGGACGACCGTACGGAAGCCGATCCGCAGCGGCACGCGCTCGCCGGCCGTGACCAGCTCGCCGTCGTACAGCTTCGGCGTCTCCGCCGACCACGGCTCGACCGCGACCGTCACCGGCTCGCCGGTGGCGACATCGATGTCCAGGGCGGGCACGGACACCCGCCCGTCGACGTCGGAGTCGACGCGCAGGGTGCCCTCGCCCGTGGTGTGGTCGTAGGAGGCGTGCACGAAGAAGTCGCCGGCGCCGCCCGTCGGACGGTGCAGCAGGGTGACGTCACGGAAGATGCCCGGCAGCCACCACTGGTCCTGGTCCTCCAGGTAGGAGCCCGCCGACCACTGGTGCACCCGGACCGCGAGCACGTTCCCGGTCGGCTTCAGCAGCTCGGCGACCGCGAACTCGTGCGGCAGCCGGGAGCCCTTGAACTCGCCGAGCTCCGTGCCGTTCAGCCAGACACGGGCGCAGGACTCCACGCCGTCGAAGCGCAGCACGGCACCGCCGTCGGCCGGCCAGTCGGCGGGCAGGTCGAAGACCCGTACGTGGTCGCCGGTCGGGTTCTCGGTCGGGACGTGCGGCGGGTCGACCGGGAAGGGGTAGAGGTGGTTGGTGTAGATGGGCGACCCGAACGCGCCGTCGCCCTGGAGGACCCAGTGGCCGGGGACCGTGACCTCGGCCCAGTCCCCGGCGTCGTACCCCTCCTCGGCGAAGGAGTCGTCCTCGGCGTCGGCGGTCGCCGACAGCCGGAAGCGCCAGCTGCCGTTGAGGGAGAGGGACTTCGCGTCCGAGGTGGCGTACCAGGCCCGGGGCGCGAGGGCCCCGGTGCCGGGTGAGACGTCCTCGACGTAGTCGACGGAGGGGGTGGTGCGGAAAGACATCGGTCTCCAGCTCGTGAGGAAGGCGTCAGCCCTTGATGCCGGTCTGTGCGATCCCCTGCACCAGCCAGCGCTGGAGGAAGAGGAACACGAACACCAGGGGCAGGATGGAAACGGCCGTCGCCATGAAGATCATGTGGAAGACGACGGTCTGGTTGGTCATATAGCTGGACAGCGCGACCTGGACGGTCCACGAACTCGGGTCCTGCCCGATGACCAGCGGCCACAGGAAGGCGTTCCAGCCGGCGATGAAGGTGATGGTCGCCATCGCCGCGAAGAAGTTCAGCGAGTTGGGTACGACGACACGCCAGTACGCGCCCCAGTAGCCCAGGCCGTCCATGCGTGCCGCCTCCTCCAGTTCCTTGGGGAACCCCAGGAAGTACTGCCGAAAGAGGAAGCAGGTGAAACCACTGAACAGGCCCGGGATGATCAGACCCCGGTAAGTGTCCACCCAGCCCAGCGAGGAGACCAGCACGAAGCTCGGCACGAAGGTGACGGCGGTCGGGACCATCAGGGTGCCCAGGACGGCGTAGAACACCTTGTTGGCGTGCTTGTACGGGATACGGGCCAGGCCGTAGCCCGCCAGCGAGCACACCAGCAGGACGCCGACGGTGTGCAGGGTGGCCACGACCGCCGAGTTCCACAGGGACTGGGCGAACGGGACCGTCTCGTCGCTGAAGAGCTCGCTGATGTTGCCCCACTGGATGTCCGTGGGGAAGAGCTTCCAGTTCTCTCCGGTGATCTCGGCGTCGGTGGAGAGGGCGTTGCGGACGAGGATGTAGAACGGGATCAGGAAGAGGAAGGCGGCGACGCCGGTGGAGATGTAGAGGCCGGTGGAGCTCATCACGCCGCCACCGCGCTTGACCCGGCTGGGTACGTCCGACTTCGGTGCGGACTTGCGCACCTTGGGCATGGTGGTGGTCACTTGGACTCGTCCCCCCTTCCGAAGCCCATGATCTTGCCCTGGAGCAGGGTCACGGCACAGATCAGCACGGTCAGGATCAGCGCGCCCGCGCTGCCGGCGCCGTAGTCCTGGCTCTCGCCCAGGGCCTTGTAGTACAGCTCGACGAGTGGCGGACGGCCCCAGGTGGTCTTCGACAGCAGGTTGAAGAACTCGTCGAAGGCCTGGTAGGCGGCGACGAGCAGCAGCAGGATCACCGCGGTGGACGTGGCCCGCAGCTGGGGCAGGGTGATGTACCAGAAGGTCTGCCAGCCGGACTTGGCGCCGTCGATGGCGGCGGCCTCGTACAGCTCCTCCGGGATGTTCTGCAGCGCGGCGATGAACAGGATCATGTAGAAGCCGGACTGCAGCCACAGCCGGGCGCTCACGATGACCAGCCAGTACCAGGGCGGATTGGGGTCGATCAGCCAGGCGATGTTCTCGACCCCGAACCAGCCGAGGACCGTGTTCATCAGGCCGAAGCGGACCCCGCTGAAGATGGACATCTTCCAGATGAGCGACGCGGCGACATAGCTGACCGCGGTCGGCAGGAAGAAGACCGAGCGGAAGAACGCCCGCATGAAGCGCATCCGGTTCACCAGCAGGGCCAGCCCCAGCGACAGCGCCCAGGTGGTGGGCACGATGAACGCGGCGAAGAGGGTGAAGGTGCCGAGCGAGCCGACGAAGTCGTCGTTCGTCAGCATGTACTTGTAGTTGTCGAACCCGACGAACTTGTCCGGCGTGACGGTGAAGCGGGCCTCGAAGAAGCTCAGCCACAGGCTCCAGAGGATCGGCGCGTAGACGAAGATCGCCAGACCGATCAGGAACGGCCCGGTGAAGAGCCAGAAGGTGAAGGTGGGGCTGCCCCGCAGACCCCGCCGCGGCTTGGCCGGTGAGGCCTTCGCCGTGGCGGAGCTCGCGAGGTCGAGCTTGGTGGTCGTCGACATGTCGTGGTCCGTCCCGCGGCCTATCCGAACAGCTTCTTGAGCTCGCGGTTGACGGCCGTGTCGCACCTGTCGAGCGCCTTCTCCGGGTCCATGTCCTTGCGGACGCAGTTGGCGAAGACGTCCTCGAAGGCGGTCCGCATGGCCTGGGTCCAGCCGATGTTGTCGAAGTGCCCGAACTCGTTGAAGAGGCGGACGCCCTCAGCGGCGTTGCCCGACTTGAGCTTGTCGGCCTCCTTGGCGAGCGAGGTGCGCGGCGGGATGTGGAAGCCGTAGGAGGTGGCCCAGTCCTCCTGGTACTGCTTCTGGTCGATCCACAGCCACTTGACGTACTCCTTGGCCGCGTCGACGTTCTTGCCCTTGGCGTTGACGAACATCGACCAGCCGCCGTTGTAGACCGACTGCTTTCCGGAGTCCGTGACCTTCGGGAAGGGGAAGACGCCCCAGTCGTCGCCGAGCGCGTCCTGGATCGCCGGCATCGCCCACATGCCGCAGAACTGGATGGCGCACAGGCCCTGGTTGAACGAGGAGGGATCCCACGACTCGGTCGGAGCGCCGAGGAGAAGGTCGCCGCTGGTGAACAGCGTGCGCATCTTCTTCAGGCCCTCGACGACGCCGTCCGTGTGATAGGCGATCTGGTTCTTCTCGTCGAGGTGCTGGGCGCCCGCCGACCAGATCAGCGTGTCGTTGACGCTGTGCAGGTCGTTGCCCATGTACAGGCCCTTGACCTTGCCGGTGGTCAGCTTGGCCGCGGCCTCCATCAGCTCGTCGAGCGTGGTCGGCACCTCGACCTTGGCCTTCTCCAGCATCGACTTGCGGTAGAAGAAGAACTGCGGGTCGTCGATCATCCGGACGCCGTATATCTTCCCGTCGACCGTGTGCGACTTGATGTCGGCCGGATTGAAGTCGGACTTGACCGGGTCGATGATGTCGGTCAGGTCCGCCACCTGGCCGCTCTTGACCATCTGGATCTGCGGGTGGAACTCGAAGAGGTCCGGCGCGTTGTCGGTGAGCAGGGCCGAGAAGAGCTTGCTCTCGAAGTCCGAGCTGGTGATCCACTGCGTGGTCACATTGGCTTCCTTGTACGCCTTCGCGTACCGCTTGATGGCCTGCTCGGTGCCCGCCTCGCCGTACGCGTGGAACATCTGCACGAGGTTCGTGCCCGACCCCGATCCGCCGCCGCGGCCGTTGTTGCTGCCGCACGCGGCGAGCCCGCCGGCGGCGGCCAGACCCATCGCGGCCCGCAGAACGGTTCGGCGGTCCCAGTTGCTGTTGCTCATTGCCGACATGCTGACGTCCTTGTCTCGAGTACGGCTTGCGGCTCTGCGCCCGTGGCCTGCGGCTGGAGCGGCTCAGCGCCAGTTGGCTCAAATGGGGTTGCGGTGCGGGACGTTAACCTTCGGCTAAGGCTTCGGCAAGGGGTTGGACGAAGTCTGTCCGAAGCGTTGCGCAACGTTCGGCATACCGGACGCGGCGGGGGTGCTAGGAAGGCGGTGCGGTACGGCTCCGGGCCGGTGCGGGCGTCCGCTTTGCCTGCCTCTGTCCTACGGACTGCAAGGCGCCCTCCAGCGCGAACGTGGCCGCGCCCAGGCAAACCGGGTCGGTGGGGATCGGGGACAGGACGATCCGGGTGGCGGCCATCGGCCGGGGCAGCGCGTGCCGGGCGACGGCCTCGCGCACCTCCGCGACCAGGGGTTCGCCCAGGGCGGCGGCGACCCAGCTGCTGAGCACGACCACCTCCGGATTGAACAGGTTGACCAGGTCCGCGATGCCCGCACCGAGGTAGCGGACGGTGTCTCGGAGCGCTTTGAGCGCCACGGGGTCGCGTCCCCGCAGTCCCCGGGCGAGCGCGTCGATGGTGGCCGTCTGGTCCTCCGGATGCAGCAGCGCGCTGTCCGCGCTCAGCTCCCGCAGGGTCAGCATGATCCCGGACGCGCCGACATAGGCCTCCACGCAGCCGTGCCTGCCGCACCGGCACAGCCGGCCGTCCAGCACGATCGTGGTGTGCCCCCACTCGCCGGCGCTGTTGCTGACGCCGCGGTGCAGCCCGCCGCCCAGGACCAGGCCGGCGCCCACACCGGTGCCGAGGTTGACCACCACGGCGTCCCCGCTCCCGCGCGCCGCCCCGAACCACAGCTCGGCCACCGCGCTGGCCCGCAGCGGGTTGTCCAGGTACAGCGGGTAGGCGATGTGCTCGGTGAGCAGCTCCAGCAGCGGCACGTCGTGCCAGTCCCAGTTGGGCGCGTACTCGGAGATGCCGGTGGCCCGGTCCACCTGCCCCGGCACGCTCACGCCGACGCCGAGGACGCGGGCGCCCTCGATGCCGGCCTGCGCCACCACCGAGCCGACGGCGGCGGCGACATGCCCCACAACCTGCTCGGGGAGGCTCTCACCGGGGCGGACGTCCTCCTCGGCACGGGCCAGCACGTTCAGTCCGAGATCGAACAGCTCGACATGGACGTACGTCTCCGCGATGTCGACGCCGATCAGGGCGCCACCGGACGCGTTGACGGCCACGAGCCCGCGGGGGCGGCCGCCGGCCGAGTCCTCGAACCCGACCTCCGTGATCATGCGGAGGTCGAGCAGCTCGCCCACGAGGGTGGCGACCGTGGCGAGACTGAGCCCGGTGGCCGCCGCCAGCTCCTGCCGGGAGGTGGGCGACGCGGCGATGATCTGGCGCAGCACCTCGTAGCGGTTGGCGGTGCGGATGTCGCGTGATGTGCGCTTCACCGGGCGTGTCCCCCGTCCCTTCGCTCAGCCGGGTCGTCGTCGGCACCGGCGCGGCGCAAGGCTATGGCGTGCGGAGACTTTCGACAAGGGGTTAGGAAAGGGGGTTTACGAAGTCTCCCAGCACTTCACTCTCCCAGTATGTCCTGCACGAAGGCGTTGGCGAATTTCCGACCCGGGTCCAGCTCCCGCGCCAGCGCCTGGAAGTCGTCCAGCCGCGGATACCGCCCGCGCACGACCTCCGACGGCACCGTGAACACCTTCCCCCAGTGCGGCCGCGGCTCGAAGGCGTCCAGCGCCTCCTCCAGCCGCCGCACCACCTGCAGTACGGCAGCGGTGTCCGCGACCCAGGTGAAGTGCAGCGCCACCGTGTCCCGCCCGTAGGAGGGGCTCAGCCACTGGCCGTCGGCGGCGACCGTCCGCACCTCGCAGGTCTGGAGCACGGGGGCCACCGCCTCCCGGATCCTGTCGATCGCCCGCAGCGCGTCCACGGCGTACCCGCGCGGCAGCAGATACTCCGACTGGAGCTCCGCCCCGCTGCTCGGCGTGAACTCCGCCCGGAAGTGCGGCAGCCGCTCGTGCCACGGCCCCGGCACACCGAACTGCTCCGTGCAGTTGACCGCGGGCATCCCCGGCACCGGGTGCAGCTTCTCCGTGGCGGGCGCCGCCCACGGGAAGTCGGGCAGCGGCTGGTCGGTACGGCGCTTGAGCCACACCTGCCGAAAGCCCGGCGCCCGCCAGTCGGTGAACAGACTCGCGCTGTACGCCGACGCCATCACCGTCTCGAACGCCGCCGGGTCCAGCCCGTCCAACGGCAGCTCGGTGAAGACATGCTGCTCGACCTCGAAGGACGGCTCCAGGTCGACAGTGAGCGCCGTGACGACGCCGAGGGCGCCCAGCGAGGTGACGGCACCGCCGAACCGTTCGTCGTCCCGCCCGATGACCACCACCGTCCCGTCGCCCGTGACCAGCTCCACCTCCCGCACGGACGAGGCCAGCGCACCGTTGCCGACCCCCGACCCGTGCGTACCGGTGGCGACCGAGCCGGCCACCGAGATGTGCGGCAGGGACGCCATGTTGGGCAGCGCGAGCCCGTGCGCGTACACCACGCGGGCGAGCTCGGCGTACCGTACGCCGCCCGAGACGCGGACCGTACGGGCCGTGCGGTCCACGTCGATCACCGGCGGCAGGCCTGCGATCGACAGCAGGAGACCCTCGGGGCCCGGCTCGGCGATCGGATTGAACGAGTGACCGCTGCCCAGCACCCGCACCTTCGCGCTCGCGGCCACCAGCGCGCCGATCGCGTCGAGCGAGTACGGGCGGTGCAGTTCCTTGGCGGTGTACGTGATGTTGCCCGCCCAGTTGGTGATCGTCTCCGTCATCCCTCGCCGTCCTCCAAGGTGAGTGCGTGTGCGTTGACCCTCTCATTCGCGGCTGCCTACGGTGGAGAGCGCTGTAGAGAACGCTTTCTCACCACCTTTCACCGAGTCGGAGGGCATGTCCTTGACCCAGCGGCCGTACGCCTTGTTCGCCATGTCCGCCGAGAACGTGCCGCAGGTCTTCCCACCGGAGGTGATTCGGCGGCTGCGGCAGGCGGTGGACATCGACCCGGCCCTGGTGGCCGAGGACTTCACGGACCCGGAACCGCGCCTGAGGGACGCCCTCGCCCGCGCCGAGATCCTCGTCACCGGCTGGGGCTGCCCCCGCCTCGACAAGACCGTCCTTGATGCCGCGCCCAGGCTGCGGGCGGTGCTGCACTCGGCCGGCTCGGTCAAAGGTCTCGCCACGCCCGAGCTGTGGCGGCGGGGCATCGCGGTGAGCTCGGCCGCGGCGGCCAACGCCCTGCCGGTCGCCGAGTACACCCTCGCGATGATCCTGCTCGCCGGGAAGGACCTCTTCGCCGCTCGCGACCGGCTGCGTACCGAGCGGGTCTTCCCGGGCTGGGGGCTCGTCCCCGGCATCGGCAACCACGGTCGCCGGGTCGGGGTGATCGGGGCCTCGCGTATCGGGCGCCGCGTGATCGAACTCCTGCGCCCCTTCGACCTCCGCGTGAGCCTCTGCGACCCGTACGTCGACGAGGCCGGGGCCGCCGAGCTGGGCGTCCCGCTGCTCGACCTGTCCGATCTGCTGCGCACCTCGGATGTCGTGACGATCCACGCCCCCGAGACCCCGGAGACCCACCACCTCATCGGACCGCGCGAGCTGTCCCTGATGCCCGACGGCGCCGTCCTGATCAACACCGCCCGCGGCGGCCTGCTCGACCACGACGCCCTGATCACCGAACTCCGCGCCGGCCGCCTCTCGGCGATCCTCGACGTCACCGACCCCGAGCCGCTCCCCGCCGACTCCCCCCTCTACGACCTGTCGAACGCCTTCCTCACCCCCCACCTCGCCGGCTCCCAGGGCAACGAGGCCTCCCGCCTGGGACTCGCGGTCGCGGAGGAGGCGGAACGGTTCGGCGGCGGGCAGCCGTTGGCCCACGGGATCGTCCCGTCCGAACTGGAACGCATGGCGTAACGACCGGTTGATTTCGCCCCCGCCGCCCCTACCCGTCCCGTCCCTGGGGGCTGCGC
>CBFGZZ010000179.1:0-17374 GCA_965653385.1 uncultured Streptomyces sp.
TGGCTGCCGCCCTCACCGCCCACGCCGGGCGCCCCTCGGACTCCGAGGAGAGGCAGCAGGCATGGCGCACCGACGGCTGGCCCACCTGACATCCCTATCGACACCGACTGAGAGACATCCGTGCCATGAGCGACATCCTTCCCCCCTGCCCCGAATGTTCCGGCGCCTACACCTATGAGATGGGGGCGCTGCTGGTCTGCCCCGAATGCGGGCATGAGTGGTCGCCGTCCGAGGAATCCGCGGTCGGTACCGCGGACAAGGTGATCAGGGACTCGGTCGGCAACGTGCTCGCCGACGGCGACACCGTCACGGTGGTCAAGACACTGAAGGTCAAGGGCAGTCCGACCGGTGTCAAGGCCGGAACCAAGGTACGCAACATCCGTCTTGTCGACGGGGTGGACGGCCACGACATCGACTGCAAGATCGATGGGTTCGGTGCCATGCAACTCAAGTCCAGCGTGGTCAAGAAGGTCTGACACGCCGTAGCCGTATGTCCCGTGACGGGGAACAGTGACATCAAGAGCACGCTGCCGCTGCGGCTCAACGCCCGCCCGAAGCGCGTGTGAGGGCATTGACGGCGGCCGAGGTGACGGCCGCAGTGAGGCCCGGATGATCGAGCGGGGGCAGTGTCTGGCCTGGTTGTGTCTGCTCGATGAGGGCGCGCACCGCCGCGATGCGGGCGCGGGCGGTGACGGGTTTGCCGGTGGCGACCGCGGCGTTCAGCAGGCCGGGAAGGGCGTGCAAGGGGCGGGGGCCGGTGGCGGCTGCGGCGAACGGCGGTGGCGTTTCCGGGCGGGCGTGCAGGACCGGGATACCGGGCGGTGGGGAGAGCAGTCCGAACAGGTCGATGATCAGGTCTGTCCGGTCAGCCAGCTCGTGAAGGGCGTGGATTCCCTGGGCGAGCGGATCGTAGAACGTGAGGTCGGTGACTCCGCTGGCCAGGAGGAGACCGCCCAGGTCACCGACCGGGTTTGCGGACACGCACACCACCCGGGCCCTGCGTACGTCGACCTCGTGCCGCCACAGCGTGGTGCAAGCCGCGGCGGCGGTGGCCACGACGAGCCCGTCGTTTATCGAGTTCAGCAGCAGCACGGGATGGTCGGTGAGGGCGGCCTGAGCCGCGTGGACGTGATCGATGCGGGTGTGGATGAGGACGGCTGCGATGACGCCTGGGGCGAGGAGCCGGACAGCGGTCGCCAGGTCGCCGGGAGCTTCGACGGCGACGGGCAGAGGCAGGATGTCCAGGCCTGTTGCGCGACGCAGGTGGACAGCCTGGGATTCCACCGCCGGCAAGGCAGCCGGCGCGGGCAGGCGCTCGAAGTCCAGGACCGCGCTCGCATCGGATATGAGCGCCACGCGGTGCGCGCGGCCGGTGAAGCGGTTGACGTGTTCGGGGTGGTCGACCAAATGCTTGATCACCCGGCGGTCGGCGTCCGCGTCCAGCAACGCGACATCGTGTTCGGTGGCCGTGGCGGCGCGGACGTTCAGGCTGAGTTTGCCGGTGGAGGCGGCGGCGAACACCAGGTCCTCACACAGCAGCAGATCCGCTCCCAGTCGGTCCCGCAGAGCGTCGGTCAGCCAGGTCAGTGTCGAGCCGCTGTCGGCATCCAGCAGCACTCGGTACGCGCCGGTGGCATCGGGTGGGTCGGTGCGCTCACTGACCGCGCCCGGCGCGTCTGCGACGACCGCCTTCACGAGGGGCAGCGCGCGCTCGGGGACGTGGACGCGGACGCTGAAGGCCGGATTGGCGCTTGCAGACGGCTTGGTGGACAAGACGGTCGACTTTCTGTGCCGGACATGACTGCAAGAACAGCCTGTCAGAGCCTGCCATATGCCGTCATCCGTGAGAACGGACAGCTCGCCACACGCTGTGCTGATGGCCGGCCGCCTTGCCCGGACGCGTACGGCGATCACCCGAGGACCGAGCTCCGCTTTGTTGCGGCCGTCTTTCTGGGGGGACACCCTGGGCGGGGAGGAGGGGCGCGATGCGCACCCTCCCGGCCGCAGACTGAAGGGTCCGGTCTGATGCACTGCTTCGAATGCGTCCAGCAGGGAATCGCGGTGGCTGCGGTAGCTGTCTGCAGCGTCTGCGGGGCCGCTCTCTGCGTCGACCATGTACGCACCGAGACCGAGCAGATTCGTGAGCCCGCGAATCCTGGCAAGGTGATCCACGACCAGCCCGCCCGCCGACTGACCTGCCCGACGTGCCGGGCAGCGGAGAACGCCGTATGAGCACGACGCAGCGGCCGGGATTCCGATGCTTCTGAAGGCTGGGTGCCCGGTGCTGCTCCGCGGACACTCCTCGGCCCGGTACGGCGCGCACCCGTCCGGACGCACTGGTCCGGCACAGGAGCCGGGCAGCGATCAGAATGAGGGCGCTGGGGCCCTGTCTGCTGCACCGGAGGGGCCGGTGACGCTCGGCGTGACCCGCGATCTTTCGTGCCGGTGGTCCCAGATGCGAGGGAGCGAGGTATGTCCGAGCACGACCCCGACAGGGTCGCACCGCTTGCCACCGGGGCCGGGATCCGTAGGTCCTCGGGACATCGCGATCCGGTCTCGGGCTTGGCGGATCTTCGGCGTGTAGGCGCGAACCCGGACTTCTGGTACCCGGTCGGGTTGTCCAGGCGCCTGCGTAGCGGGCGGGTTCTCGCGACCGCGTTCGCTGGTGAGCGCATCGCGCTCTTCCGCGGACGGAGCGGTGCCGTCTACGCACTGGAGGACCGGTGCGCGCACCGGCAGGTCCCACTGAGCATGGGCGTCGTGGAGGGCGAGACACTCCGCTGCTGCTATCACGCCTGGGCCTATCGCGGTGACGGCCGCATCTCGCAGATCCCCTACCTGTCCAAAGGCGACGGCCGACCGCCGCGCGGCGTCCGCGGCTACCCGGTCCGTGAGGCGTACGGCCTGGTGTTCGTCTTCCCCGGTGACCCGGAGAAGGCGGATGCCACTGCGCTGCCCGAGCTGCCGGCCTTCAGCTCACCGAGCTACAAGACCATGACCTTCTCGCGGACCATCCGCTGTCACTACTCGTTCATGCACGAGAACCTCCTCGACATGAACCACCAGTTCCTCCACCGGGGTGTCGTCGGCAAGCTCCACCCCGAGCTGCTGGAATCCCGGACCGGCGAACGGTCGGTGGAGGCCAGGTACCTCTTCACCCACGCCGGGGGGAAACGGAACCGCAGCGCCGGCCTGCTGGCTGCCGAAGGCATCGGCGGCGGCGACTCCCGCGATGTCATGACCATCCGCACCGAGTACCCCTATCAGACACTCGACCTGGTCCCCGAGAGGGCCGAACGGCCGGCCTTCTGCCTCTGGGCCGCGTACGTACCCGAGGACGCGGAGCAGCGGACGTGTCACGCCTACGGCCTGCTCATGATCGAGAGGCCTCGGATCCCCGGCGCCCTTCATCTGGCCTGGCCGTTCATCAGGCGGTTCACGGAGCGCGTGTTCGCAGAGGACCGCATGGCCGTCGAAGCCGAACAGCGGGCGTGGGATGAACAGGGCGAGGACCGCAATCACGAGGTCTTCCCCCTGATCATCGACGTTCGCGACGTGCTGCGTACCAACGGCGTTCCTCTCCGTGACCGGCCTGCCGCCTGTGACACGGCGTCGCTGTGCAGCGGGATGGAGTCCTCGCCAGTCCTGAAGCGCTGAGCGGGTTCACGTTGGGAGGAGTGTGGCCGCGCCGCGGACCGCCGCGGTGTGCGGGGCGGGCACGGGCTGGACCGGGTTGTGCAGCTGTCGGGTGATGCGGTGGGTGATGTCGGGGCGCAGCGCGCCACCGCCTGCCAGGAGTACGCCTCGCTGCAGGGCGTCGAGTGTCTGCGGGGTGTGGTCCTGTTCCAGCATCGCGGCGACCATCGCGGTGACCGCGTCGGCGATCTGCGTGGGCGGGGTCAGGCTGTCCAGGTCGCTGGTACCCAGGACGGCACGGCGGGCGTCGGTCACGGTGCCGTCGGTGAGCAGGACGACCTCGGTGACATGGGCGCCGATGTCCACCACGAGCAGAGGCCGGGTCAGATCGACACCGGCGACCGTGGCGACGGCTCGGGCGGAGGGGACGGTCAGAACGGTGTGCGGCCGTAGGGTCTGCAGCGCGCTGCGGGCCTCGGTACGGAAGGCGAGGCCGCCCAACGCGGGCGTGGTCAGGACGATCAGGCGGCAGCCGAAGCGGGGCAGGCGGTGGCCGAGCAGGCGGTTGAGCATCCGGGCGGTTGCCGGGGTGTCGACGATGGCGCCGCGCCGCACGGGGTGAAGGGCGCCGTCGCCGGGGGCGGTCACCGTGGGTGCGTCGAGGATCGCACTGCGGCCGGACACCCAGGCGCGGGTGCGGACGCTGCCGAGGTCGAGGGCGATGCCGGAACACCGGCGGTACAGAGGCCAGGGCCGGCTCGGGGCAGCCAGGGCACGGGGGCGGGGTGGGGTGGTCATTGTCCGGCCTCCCGGGGTGCAGGCCGGCAGCGTGCGCAGCAGCCGGCCTGCGGCACGATCCGCACGCGGTCGATGGGCTCGCGGCACAAGTGGCGGGCGCCGTAAGTGCCTTGGTCCATTCGTGTCAGGGCCGCTTCGACGTGGGCGGCTGTGAGTCGCTGGAGCTGTTCCTCGCGGAAGGGGCGCTGCTCGTACAGACCCTCCAGGCGCTGACGGGCCTCGTGCGCCGTCAACCGCTCAAGCCGGACTTCGGTCCGGGGCGTGTCGAGTGACATGGCAGGTCCTCCCTTTCAAGGGCGGTCGACAGATGGGTGGCGTACGCAAGTGGCCTGCCGGTCAGCAGGTTCAGGGGCAGTGGGATCGGAGAGATCACAGTGGCCGGGTCATGTCCTCACCGTGGCCGATGTGCGGAGCGAAACCCATCGGGCGCAGTACCCATCTGTGGCCGTTCGCAGGGCCCACTGTTGAGTCGTCACGCAGTAGGCCCGGCGCGGTACTGCTTCGAGCCGCGCCGCGAAGGCGACACGAGATCGCGCTGGGCCTGATGCCGGACCGACGCCTGGGGCTGCCGTGTGCCTGCCTGCCCCACACCGATCCGGCTCCTGGCTCGCCCGACACCGCCGCCTGCCGACCACCTTCCAGCCCCGCCGGGCGAAGTGCCGTCGGGCACAATGCCGTTCATGACACACGAAGCGGCTGATGGCGCGGATGCTCCTCGACTGGGTGAGGCCGTCGCGGTGCTGGCGGACTTCCTGGGCGCCGAGCCGCTGACCGCGGCCATAGCCTCACTGGAGCGGGGCCTGGCGGGCAGACCCGCGGAGGAGATCGGTGACGTGGCCGCCGCCCAAGGCATCAGTGCGGAACTGATGGTGGCAGCTTTGACGGTTCGTGAGAGCCTCGGCCGGCTGAACGACCTCATTCACGCGGCCGGGATCGTGCTGGCGCTGCCGCATCTCCTGGAGGACGGAGAGGAGATCGCCGTACGTCCTTCGCTGGCCGCCGGCAACGACCCGAACCGGCCGTTCGACCTGGAGACGAACCGGCGCGTGGCGGAGTTCAAACTCGCGCGATGGCGCGGCGCGGACGCCATGCGCAAGCGGCAGACGTTCAAGGACCTGGTCATGCTGGCCGCCGACCGCACGGGCCGTCACGCCGAACTGTTCGTCGTCGGGCCCGAGCCCGGCCGGTTCCTGCGCACCTCAAGGTCGACGGCGGCCTGGGCGCTGGACCGCACCCCGCACGCGCGCCGCGTGTTCGAGGAGTCCTTCGGCCCCCTCGACGTCTCGGTCGCGCAGTTCACGGCGCGCCACGCCGACCACGTCCGGGTCACGGACCTGTGTGACGTGCTGCCGCCCACCGTGGCAGCGGCGCTGGTGCGCTGACCAGGGCAGGGTGACGTGACCCAGGGAAAATGAGCGTAGGTTTCGCGAGAACACGGCAGGCCGGACAAGACGTCATCCGTGTGCCCGGTTGACCGCGGAGACCACGGCCGTCAACCGGGCCAGTTCCGCGTCGTCGGTGATGCCGGCGCCGTGGTGGACCGTGCCGTCGACGGTGACCCGCGCGTAGGCGGCGAAGCGGGCACCGACGGTGTCGGGCAGCGCGTGGCAGGTCAGTTCCGGGCGCTGCACGGTGATGCCGATGCCCGCCAGGGCGGCGGCGAAGGCGGTGGCCGCGTCGGCTCCGTCGGCGGTCAGTCGCCGCTCCTCGCCGTTCGCGAGGACGACCATGGCGACGAGGGTGACGCCGACGGCACCGGGCCTTGTCCGGAACTCCTTGAGCATGAGCCGCGGCCGGTCGAACTCCAGGTACTCCTCGGTGAAGAGGGCGTGCAGCTCGCGCGAGGTGAGCTCGCCGCCGCCGTGGTCCGCGGCACGCTGGACACGGCGGCCGAACTCCACCCGCATCGTGCGCGGCAGGTCCAGCCCGTACGCGGTGTTGAGCACGTGCGCCACCCCGCCCTTCCCGGACTGGCTGTTGACCCGCACGACGGACTCGTACGTCCGGCCGACGTCCTGCGGATCGATGGGCAGGTAAGGGACGCCCCAGGGCAGCGCGGTGGCAGGCGTGCCCGCTTCGGCGGCACGGCGCCCGATCGCGGCCAGGCCCTTGGCTATGGCGTCCTGGTGCGTGCCGGAAAAGGCCGTGTGGACGAGGTCGCCGGCGTACGGGTGACGGGGCGGCACCGGCAGCTGGTTGGCGAACTCGACCGTGCGCCGGATCCCGTCGATGTCCGAGAAGTCCAGCTGGGGATCGACTCCCTGGCTGAAGAGGTTCAGCGCCAGTGTCGCGAGGCAGACGTTGCCCGTGCGTTCCCCGTTGCCGAAGAGCGTGCCCTCGATCCGCTCGGCGCCCGCCATGACGGCCAGCTCCGCGGAGGCGACCGCGGTGCCCCGGTCGTTGTGCGGATGGACGGAGAGGATGACCGACCGCCGGTTGTCCAGGTTGCGGTGCATCCACTCGACCTGGTCGGCGAACACGTTGGGGGAGTCGGTCTCCACCGTGGTCGGCAGATTGAGCGTGACCGGGCGGTCCGGACTCGCGTCCCACAGCGCGGCGACGGTGTTCGACAGTCGCAGGACGAACTCCGGCTCGGTCACGTTGAACGTCTCCGGCGAGTACTGGAAACGCAGCCGGGTTCCCTTGGCGGCGTCCGCGCGCCGGGCGACGTGCCCTGCTGCCCGGACCGCCAGCTCCTCGACCTCGTTGGTGGTCATCGCGAAGACGACCTCGCGCCACAGGCAGGCGGTGGCATGACACAGATGCACCACTGCCCGGTCCGCCCCGTCGACGGCCGCGAAGGTCCGGTCGATCAGGTCGGGCCGGGCCGGTGTGAACACGGTCATCGTCACGTCGTCCGGGACGAGGTCCTCCTCGATCAGCGTGCGGACGAACGAGAAATCCGCTTCGCTGGCCGAGGGGTATCCCACCTCGATGTCCTTGAAGCCCATGCGGACGAGCAGGTCGAACATCGCCCTCTTCCGCCTGATGTCCATGGGGTCGCGCAGCGCCTGGTTGCCGTCCCGGAGGTCGACCGACGCCCACAGCGGGGCCCTGTCCAGGGACTTCGACGGCCAGGTGCGGTCCGTCAGCGCAAGCGGCAGTCGGGCGCCGGGCCGCTCGTAGCGGGAAAAGGGCATGGCCGAGCCGAGCTGGGTGTTCCACCATGGCTGATCCGCTCCGCGCGGTCCCGTGGGCGTGCTGAGCCGTGGTGGGACGGGCAGGGGCGACGGGGTTGCGGTCATGTCATGTCTCCCTGGAATCCGGATCTCAGCCGGTCTGCGCCGCGGCGTGCGGTCCGGCCGCGAAAGCGGTGCGGTCCACCTTGCCGTTGGCGTTGAGCGGCAGCTTCTGCAGATGCGTGAACCGCCTCGGAATCATGTAGACGGGCAGCCGGGCGCGCAGGAACACGGTGAGATCGCTCTGCGAGATCGCCTCGCCCGTGTAATAGGCGACCAACTCGGCATCGCTCTCGTGCTCCTGCACCACCGCGACCGCGTCGCGCACGGCGGGGTGCCGGGTCAGGGCAGCGTCGACCTCCCCCAGCTCGATGCGGTGGCCGCGCAGTTTGACCTGGTGGTCGAGGCGGCCCAGGTGGACCAGGGCACCGTTCTCCCGGCGCACCCGGTCGCCGGTGCGGTACCAGAGGTCCCGGGTCAGCGGCGCAGTGCCGTCGTGAACCACCGCCGGCCGCCCCGGGCTCCACTCCACGAAACGGCCCACGTCGTCGGCGGGGTCGAGGTAGCCGTCGAAGCGCTGGACTCCCCGGACGCACAGCTCGCCCGTCTCGGCGGGCTCACCCTCGTCGTCGAGGATCACATGGTCCAGGTGCGACGGCACCTCGCCGATCGGCAGGGTCCCGTTGGCGCCCGCCGCGAGCAACGACCCCTTCCCGCCGAGGTCCTGCCCCGAGCAGACGATCGCGACCTCGGTCGGCCCGTACAGGTTCCACAGCCGTGCCCCCGGCGCCGCCGCGGCCCACTGCTCGGCCTGTTCGGCGAGGAGCCGCTCGCCACCGAACATGACGACCTTCAGCGACGGCATCGAGTTCGGTGCCAGCGCTCCGGTGCGGGCGGCGATGCCGCCCACCGACGGAACGCAGAACCAGTGCGTGATCCGCTTGGCGTTCACGTACGGCGCCGGCCGTACGACGTCGTTGGGCCGGGGCACCACCAGGGCGCCGCCGCCCGCCCAGGCGGCGAAGAGTTCGAAGACCGCGACGTCGAAGGAGATCTCCACGTTCTGCGAGACCCGGGACTCGGGTGTGAAGGCGTTGTACTCGACCAGCCAGCGCAGCGTCGGCACCACGCGCGCATGCCGGATCGGCACACCCCGGGGCCGGCCCGTGGAACCAGAGGTGTAGAGGATGTACGCGACGTCCTCCGGCGACACCCGCGTGACGGGAGCCGGCCGCACCTCGTCCTCGCCGTCCGCCACTGCGCCGGCCGCCTCGGCCTCGGTGAAGGTGACCAGGGGAGGCAGCTTCCGGCCCTCCGTCCCGTCCCCGCTCTCCGCGGTGGCCAGTTCACCGGCCCGTGCCGTGGCGTACTCGTCGACCACGATCAGGTCCAGATCCGTCATGTCCGCGATGGCGCGGAGCCGGCCGGCCGGGAAGGACGGATTGAGCGGGACGACGGCCGCGCCGAGGCGGAGCGCGGCAAGATAGCCGGTGTAGGTGGTGAGGCTGCGGGCCGCGAGCAGTCCGATCCTGGCCGGGCGGTCCGGCAGCCGCCGGGCCATGACGGCGGCCATCCGGGCCGCCGCGGTGTCCAGTTGCCGGTAGGTGAGCGCGGTGTCCCGCACATCCAGCGCGATGCGCTCGGGGTGGCGTTCGGCGCTGGCGGCGAAAAGGTCGACGAGAGTGGCGGGTTCCATCGGACACGTCCTGTTCTTCGCGGCTTCCGGGCGGTACGGCGAGGGACGGAGGGCAGTGGCAGCTGGATGCGGGGCGAACTCGCACCTCGAACAGGGGCGTCGGCTCAGTCACGGGGAGTCGGCACGCCTCCGGCACCGGGTGTGCACAGGTCGCCCCCGGGGGAGTTCACACCAGTCGCTCCAGTGTCTTCCACAGCTCCGGCCACCAGTCCGTCACGTACATGTGGCCCCCGGCGAACTCGACGACGTCGAAGCCGGCGGAGGTGAAGGCCTCCCAGTCCAGCCACTCCTTCTCGGGCACCAGGTGGTCCCGGTCGCCGCGGATCGCGGTGATGGGGACGGGCAGCGGATCGCGGGCGGGGGGCGTGTAATCGGCCAGCAGGTTCACGTCCGCCCTCATGACCGGCAGCAGGATGTCCCGCAGCCGGGGGTCGGCGTACTCCGGGATGTCCCGGCACGCGATGGCCCTGGCTCGCGCTACGACCTCCTCGTCGTCCCCGTCGAGCCGTTCGGCCTGCCGGTGCGAGGGGCTGACGGAGCCGCTGACCACCATGTGCCCCGGCAGCGGGCCGCCGGTGTCGACCAGGTGCCGGACGGCCTCGTAGGCGAGCAGCGCGCCGAAACTGTGCCCGAAGACGATGAACGGCTGTCCGTCCGAGGCGGCTTCCCGGACGCGCCGCGCGGTTCCGGCGGCGGCCTCGGAGAAGTCACGGTAGAACGGCTTGCCGTACTCCCGCTCGCGGCCGGGGACCTGGATGGGTACGGCGCGCAGTACGGCGGACTCCTGAAGCTGCCAGGGACGGTAGACGCCCGCGCCCGCGCCCGCGTAGGGCAGGCACATCACTGAGGTGGTCATACCGTGTTCTCCTGGCCGAGGGAACGGGTGGCCGCGTCGGCGCACAGGAGGCCGAGCTGGTCGTCGAAGGCGTGCAGCAGGGCGGTCGACCGGCCCTGCCAGGGGCTGCTGAGCGGGGCCTGGGCGACGCAGTGCAGGGGGCCGGCGGGCAGCTCGGTCACCTGGAGCTGGATCTCCGCGTGCCCGCCGACGGGTGGGACGGGGAGGGCGCGGATCCGCACCGGGCCCGCGGGGTGTTCCGCCCGCTCCCAGTTCTCGAAGGCGAACAGTGCCTGGTAGACGGGCATCCGCCGGCCGGGCGTCGTCCGCGCGGCACGGATGATCTCGTCGCACGGCAGCGCGGAACCGATGACGCTCTCGCGCAGGGACCCCCAGACCCGTTCGACGACTCCGGGACCGGACAGTTCGGACATACGCACGGGCAGTGTGTTCGTCAGGTAGCCGATCTCGTCGCTCTGGTCGGGCGTACGCGCGGCCACCGGCGTTCCGACGCAGAAGCCGGCGCCGCCGGTGAGTTCGGCCAGTGCCCGGCCGAGGGCCGCCAGCAGCACGGCGTACGGCGAGCAGCCGCCGCGCCGGGCGCGGGCACGCACCGCCCGCCAGGTGCCCGCCGGTAACTCCAGGCTGTCCTCCGCCAGTTCGGCCTGGGCCAACTGCCGCTGGCTGGGGCCGACGGCGGAACCCGGGAGGGGCAGATCGGCCGCCCCGTCGAGCATCGTCCGCCAGTGGGCGGCGAGTTCGGCGCGCCGGGCGGGAGCCAGGGCGGCGGGCTCCGCCCGTTCGCGGACGGGCAGCACGGGGTCCTCGCCCTTGACGGCCAAGGCGTAGGCGCGAGCCAGGTCGCCGGCGAAGATCTCCTGGGACATCCCGTCGAAGGCGATGTGATGCACCAACAGGTAGAGCGTGGCCCCCAAGTCGTCCGGTGCCACGGCGGCCCGGAACAGCCGTCCCGCGGCAAGGTCCAGCGAGTCGTCGGCCAGCAGGGCGGCGGTCGCGTCGTGGCTGCCGGTTCCCGCGGGCAGGTACAGCGGCGGCGGGACGTCCCGGGGCGGGAGCACCCTGCGCACCAGCTCCCCCCGCTCGACGACGAAGGCGGTGCGCAGCGCCTCGTGGCGGGCGGCGACCGCGCTCAGCGCCGCCCCCAGCGCACCGTGCTCGACCGGACCGTCGGCGCGGATCCGGGCCAGGGCCCGGTTGGCCCGGGTCGACGGCGCGATCTGCTCGCCGACCCAGAACTGCCGTTCCAGCGCGGAGGCCCGCTGCACCCGGACCGGTGCGTCGTCACTCACGAACCATCTCCTTGTCGGTGTCCGAGGACTCCTCGGCCGGCGCAGACGGGACGTCCATGTCGCGCAGCGCGCGGCTGCGCAGCGAGACGAGCACCAGGACGATGTACGTGACGCCGAAGCACAGGAGGGTTCCGCGCAGCCCGATGCCGTCGATCGACCAGCCGGCCACGAGGATGCCGATCGGGGCGGCGCTCATCCCGACGGCGGAGGTGAGGGCGAAGACCCGGCCGAAGACCGCTGCTGGAACCTTCTCCATCATCACCGTGGACAGCGCCGGGTTGAGCGGTCCGGCCGCGAGGCCGAGCAGGAAGGAGATCACGATGCTCAGCACCACGCCCGGCATGCCCGCGAGGCTCAGACGCAGGGCGCCGATGACCAGGAAGCAGCCGAGCAGGGTCCAGCGATGGCTGGTGAGCCACCGGGCACTGGCGGGGCTGTAGCCGAACGTGCCGACGACTGCGCCGCAACCGGAGGCGGCTACCAGCCAGCCCAGGTACTGGCCGCTGCCGAGCACCTGGTCCGAGTAGACCGGCAGGATGACCGGGGTGAAGGCGTCATCGAGGAAGTTGGTGACGAAGACGAACGCCGTCATGGCGCCGACCACGGGTATTCCGCGGACCACTTTGGCGCCCTCGGTGAGCTGCCGCAGGAATCCCTCCCGGCGCTGCGCGGCGGAGCCGGGAGAGGGACTGTGGGGCACCCCGACCGCGACCAGCAGGGCGGAGAGCAGGAAGGACGCGGAGTCGATGTACATGCCGGTCACTGGTCCGGACACGGCGATCAGCAGGCCGGCCAGCGGTGCGCCGACCAGCAGACCGAGCCTGGGAGCGCCCTGCATCCAGGAGTTGGCGCTCGCCAGCCGGACCCCGCCCCGCTCAGCGAGCGGCTTGATGAGGCTCTGCCGTGCGGCGCCGGTCGGCGTGGAGCCCAGGCTGCGGCCGAAGAGCAGCCCCATCAGGACGGGCAGCGGCAGCCCCACCGTGTTGTCGAGGAGCGGGACCAGTCCGATGGAGACGCCCGCGACGACATCGCTCAGCACGCTCATTCGTTTGCCGCCGACGCGGTCGATCCACACCCCGCCGACGGCTCCCGCGAAGATCAGCGGAAGGGTGTTGGCGAAGCCGGCCAGTCCGGTGGACACGGAGCTGCCGGTGGTGTGGAGGACGTACAGCGGGACGGTGATCACCGTGATGGCGTTGCCGAACGACGACAGGTAGTGCGCCAGGAGCAGTACGAACAGCGGCCGACGGTGTGGCGCCACTCGCTCGGGTTCCGCGGCAGTGGTCATGGGGTGTCTTCCTGACTGGTGGGGGGCGGGACGTCGCGGACCGGGGCGCCGCTCACGTCGGCGAAGAGGCGCTCCAGGTGACCCTCCGAGACCCCGACCGCACCGGGTACCGCGGTGTCCGGCGCAGTGCCCGGGCGCAGCGGGTTCCCGCGAGCCAGGAGCCGTGCGGTCAGTTCGGCGAGCGTGGTGCCGGGCGCGATGTCCCGGGGGCCCGCGTCGAAACCCGCGCCGCGCAGCAGCCGGGCCAGCCGTGCGGACAGCAGCGGCGTGACTCCACTCGCGGCGAAGCCGTCGTCCGGTCCGGCGATGTCCCGGTCGAGCGCCTCGCGCCAGGCGGCTGCGACGGTGTCACGGGCCAGGGCTGCGGGGCTCACGAGCGGGGTGTCCGGGGAGGTGGCGAAGAGCTCGACCAGTTGCAGCAGCCGCCGGGCGAGCCGGTCGACGGTCTCCGGCTCGAACAGGGCGGTACGGTACTCGAACCGGCCGTAGACCAGGTCGCCGAGGTGCCACCACGCGACGGTCACGTCCATCGAGGAGATGCCCTCGGGCACGGCGTTGGCGTAGACGGTGGCGCCGGGCACCTCGTAGGAGACCGTCTCGGCCAGGTCCAGGTGGACCAGCATGGTGCGCAGCAGCGGATAGCCGTGTGCGGTCCGCTCGGGAGCGGCGGCCCGGACGATCTCCCCGAACGGCGTCTCGTGGTGGGCCGCGACGGCCGCGCCCGCCGCCTGGGCCGCGGCCAGGAAGTCGTTCGGGGTGGGGTTCTCGGGCAGCCGGATCCGCAGCGGCACATTGGTGAGCAGGAAGCCGACCAGATCCCGCACCGCGGCCTGGCCGCGGGTCACGCTGGGCACCCCGATCAGGATGTCGCGCTCGCCGCTCTCCTCGTACAGCAGGGCCGCGTACGCCGCCGCCATGGCGTTGGCGACAGTGCTGCGGGCGGCCTTGGCACGGCTGATGAACGTGGCGGCGATGCCCTTGTCCAGCACGAAGTTGTGCTGACGGCCGAGCCGGTCCTCGGTCTCCACCGGGTGGTCGTACGGCAGCAGGGGCACGTCCGGTACGTCCGCGAGGTACTCGCGCCAGAACGCGCGGTGGCGTTCGCCGTACTCGGTCTCGAAGTACGCGCGCTGCCACTGCGCGTAGTCGCCGAACTGCACGGGGAGGTCCGGCAGTTGGGGCTCCCGGCCCTCCAGCCGGGCCTGGTAGGCCTCCAGCAGTTCGCGGTTGAGCCGCACGTACGACCACTGGTCGGTGAAGGAGTGCGGCATGGTCTGGACGATCTGGTGGTCGCCGCCGCCGAGGTCGGCCACGCCGATGCGCAGCACCGGATCCCGGGACAGGTCGAACGGGCGCCGCACCTGTTGCCGTACGAACTCCCTGCGGCGCAGCTCCTTCTCCTCGGCCGGGCCTGCTGACAGGTCGGCGTAGGTGAGGTCCGCGCCGCGGTCCGGGTGCAGGCGCAGCCGTGGCTGCGCGCCGTCCACCTCGACGGTGCTGCGCAGCAGTTCGTGCCGGCGCACCACGGTGGACACGGCCTCGTCGAACGCGTCGCGGTGGAACTCACCGACGAAGCGCAGTCCGAAGCCGAGGGTGTAGGTGACGGTGCCGGGGTAGAGCTGGTCGAGGATCCACAGGCGTTCCTGGTCCATGCCCAGCGGCGCCGTGTCGCGCGGCCCGGTCCGCGGCGCGAGTGGCGGCGGCCCCTGGCGCTTGCGGGACAACCGTGCCGCCAGCGCGGCCCGTTGCTGCGGGGTGAGGCCCGCGAGCCGGGCCGTGAGGGCGGCCTTGTCGGCGGCTGCGGTCATCGGGCACGCTCCGCGGGGACACAGGAGAACAGGGCGGGCAGGGCGGCCAGCACCTCGGCGGTGGGCAGTCCGAAGTCGACCAGGAAGCCGACCTCGTCGGCGCCGGCCTCCCGCAGCTGTCCGAGCACGGCGGCCGCCTTGGCGGCCGGTCCCAGCAGGGAGGGACCGGCGAGGTAGTTGAGGTAGGCGCTCTCCAGCAGCAGCGTCTCGTCCTCGCCGGGCGCGGTGGTCTGGCTCCGGTAGGCCCTCAGATAGCCGTGCATCGCGGGGCGCAGGAAGTCCTCCAGGTCGGCGCGTTCGCTGACGTAGGCGTGCACCATGACCACCACGTCGCCGTCCCCCGGGTGGCCGGCGCGGCGCCACTCCTCGCGGTAGTGGGCGATGTTCTCCCGCAGCTGCGGCATCGTCTGGCCGAGCAGCGCGGTCATCACGCCGAGCCCGGCGCGGGCGGCCGAGACGAAGGTGGCGGAGTTGCCCGCCGAGGTGAGCCAGACGGGCATGTCGCGTCGTACGGGCGCGGGGCCGGTGCGGACGGCGGCGGTGCCGCCCGCGGTCGTGGGGTGGCTCACTTTCTCGCCCCGCCAGTGGGCCCGGACCTGGTCGATGATCCCCAGGGTGGTCTCGCGCCGCCGCGCGTAGTCGGTGCGGGCGAGGACGAAGTCGTCGGGATGCCAGCCGCTGGCGAAGGAGATACCGGCCCGGCCGCCGCTGAGGTTGTCGACGACGGACCAGTCCTCGGCGATGCGCGCGGGGTGGTGCAGCGGGGCGGCGACGCTGCCGGCCCGGATCTGCACCTGTTCGGTCTGCACGGCGACGGCCGCGGCGAGGACGGCCGGGTTGGGCGAGTGCCCGCCGAAGTCCACGAAGTGGCGCTCCGGCAGCCAGACGGCGTGCAGTCCTGCGGTGTCGGCCTGGCGTGCCGCGTCGAGGACGAAGCGGTAGTACTCCGGTGCGGAGACGGCGTCGGCGCTCGCGAAGAAGTAGAGGCTCTGCCGCTCGGGAGCGCCGGCGGCCGCGGCCTCGGCGGGTTCGCGGGCCGTGCGGTGCTGGAGCCTGCGCCCGAGGAGCCTGCGCTGTTCGGGGGTGAGGGCGGCCAGGCGGCGGGACAGGTCGGTCACGGCACTTCCTCGATCTCGTTCAACAGCCGTAGGAGTTCCTCGTCGTCGCGCTCGCCGGCCAGTTCCTCGGCCCGGTGGATGAACGCGGCCAGGTCCGAGTGCTCGTACAGGTCCCCGAGCACCAGGGCGAGGAGCAGCGTGTCGTTGATGACGTTGATGAGCTGAGCGGCCTGGAGCGAGGTGCCGCCGAGGGTGAAGAAGTTGTCCTCGGGGGCGAGGGGCGCACCGCCGAAGGCGTCCTGCCAGATCTCGGTGATCACGGTGGCGATCTCGCTCGCCTCGGGGGCCGGCTGCGCGGCGGGGACGGCCGGCCCGTCGGCGGCGACGGGAGGGTCGGTCTCCTGGACGCCGTGCGGGGCGTCGCCCACGTCGTCGGACGGTGTGTCGGGCGCGTCGATCCAGTGCCGGGTGTCCGCGAACGGGTAGCGCGGCAGCGGGGCGGGCCGGTCCGGGCGGGGCGGCGCGAGGTCGACGGCGCAGCCGGCCGCCCACAGCCGGGCCAGGGCGGTGTGGCGGGCGAGCGTCACGTCCTGGTCGGAGCCGCCGAGCAGTTCGACGATCCGGGGTGGTCGTGCCGTGCCCAGGGCACGGGCCGCCTGGCGCACCGGGTTGGTCAGCGACCGGCTGCCGCCCACACCGACGACCACGTCGCAGGGTCCGGCGAGCAGCGTACGGACTCCGTCGGCCAGCCGTACCGTTCCGCGGAGCTGGGCCGCCCAGTAGCCGGGGTCGGTGGCCTGTCCGGGCGTCAGCTCCGCACCGGAGACGTTGGAGATCACCCTGGTGCGCGGTGCGGACAGCCGCAGCGCGCGCAGGAACTCCTCGAAACGGGCGGCGGCCTGATCCATCGAGCGGGTGTGGAAGGCGTGGGAGGTGGCCAGCCGGGTAGTGGCGAGCCCACGCTCGGCGCATCGCCGTTCGATCTCGGCGACAGTGGCGGGGTCGCCGCCGAGGACGACGGCGTCGGGGCCGTTGACACCGCACAGGTCGGCGGGGAGCCCGTCGACGATCCCGCGTGCGGCCGCCTCGTCGAGCGGCACGGCGAGCATCGCTCCGGGCGCGGCCTCGCCCATCAGGGCCCCGCGCCGGACCACGGCCGTCGCGGCGTCCTCGACGTCGAACACCCCGGCGTACGCGGCGGCGGTCAGCTCGCCGATGCTGTGTCCGAGGAGAATGCCGGGTCGTATGCCCCGGCGCTCCAGCCACCACAGGTGAGCCAGGCCGAGGGTGAACAGCAGCGGCTGTGCGACCGCGGTGTCCAGCAGCCGGGGGTCGTCGCCGTCCCAGGTCCTGAAGTCCCGCAGGTCGGGTCCGCCCGCGCGCAGCACGGCGTCCTGCAACCGGGTCAGGTCGGCCGCGAACGCCGGATCCCGGTCGGCCGGTGCGTCGGCCGCGGACAGCCGCACGCCCTGCCCGGGCAGCAGGACGGCCACGGTGGGCTCGGGCCGGGCGGGTGGCACGTCCGCGCCCTCGGCCACCTCCTCCAGGTACTTTCGCAGTGCCGCGTGCGCCTGCTCGGGATCCGGGGGTAGGGCGGTCGCGGCCCGGTGCGCCAGGTGGCGCCGCCCGTGCCAGAGGGTGCCGAGAACGTCGTCGAGGTCGCTGTCCGCGCCGGGACCGTCCAGCCAGGTGGCGACGTCCCGGGCGCGGTCGCGCCGGGCGCCGGGTGTCGCGGCCGTCAAAACGGCCACACGCGGCTCGTCGGA
>CBFGZZ010000180.1:0-17319 GCA_965653385.1 uncultured Streptomyces sp.
CCGATGATCTTCCCGCTCCCGGTGTGGCCCGCCCCGGCGTAGAACTGCGTCACGCCGTAGTCGTTCACCAGCTCGGTCCAGCCGTTGACGAACGGGGGCCGCGGCTCGGTTCCGACGTCCGCCAGGTCGTCCGCCCTGAACACACCGCCGTCGTTGCCGAAGAACACCGTGCGGTTGGCGACCCCGTCGTACGAGGGGTGCGCGACGATCGCGTGCTGGTCGGCGTGAACCGAGTCGGGCTCCCACCAGCTGCTGATCTCGGCCAGATGGTCGCCGCCGTCGGTGCTGCGGTACAGGTCGACACCGCCGACGATCACCAGGTCGGCATTGGTCGGGTCTCCGGCCCAGATGGCGTTGTCGTACCAGCCCTGACCACCGAGGTAGTCCGACGGCGTGCCGTCCGGGGTCAGCGTCTTCCTCTTCTTGTAGGACGCTCCGCCGTCCTGCGACCGCCAGATCTGGCCGGTGGTCATCTGGACCGACGCGTAGACGATGTCCGGGTCCTTCGCCGCGTACGCGAGCTCGACCCGGCCGGTCCACGGGCCGCCGGTTGCGAGGTCCCAGGTGAGACCCTCGTCCCGGCTGAACCAGGCCGCACCGTCGCGCAGCGCCCCGGCGACCGCCTTGTCACTGTCCTCCGGATCGAATCGGACGTCGCCGAGCGGATGGCCGAGCACCCTGGTCCAGGTGGCCCGCGCGGGATCGGCGCTGCGGAAGAGGCCGGTGGAGGTGGCCGCGAGGACGACCGTCCCGTCCTGCGACACAGCGATCCGGCTCACGAACTGGAAGTCCGGGGTCTGGGTGGCCGTGATCGGGGCCCAGGCCACCGCGTCTGTGGTGCGGAAGATGCCGTTGCCCCGGATGGCGTCGAGGTTGTGGAAGGCCTCGCCGGTCCCCACGTACATCGTGGACGCGTCGGACGGGTCCACGGCGATGCAGCCGCAGGAAAGGTTCTCCAGGAAGTCGTCGACCGGTGCCCATTGGGCACCGCCGTCCTCGGTGTGCCACACCCCGCCGCCGGCGCTCACGGCCCACATGCTGTCCGGATCCGCCGGGCCGATCACGATGCCGCGGGTCCGTCCGCCGATGTTCCCAGGGCCGAGCCACACCCAGTTGGACAGTTGCATGCCGGCCGTCGGGGTCGGTCCAGCCTGATGAGGTCGCCCGTTCGGACCGGTCGGCACACCGGCGGTCATGGGCGGCGCCTCGCGACTCAGCAGGCTCTCTGCCTGCACGTAGGCCGTGCCCAGACCGTGCGGCCGGACGTTTCCGTCGTCACTGCGCTCCTGCTTGAGGCGGAAGAGCCCGCGGGCGGTGGGCAGGTCGGGGAAGTCGAGGCGCAGCAGGGCCCGCCGTACCGCAGTCTCGGGCAGGGCCGCGAGCGTCTCGTTCGTCGTACCGCGGGAACGGCACAGCAACTGCACCTGCGTGACGCTGATGTTCTTCGACTGGGCGACTTCTTCGTCTGAGATGGCCATGATGGCACCCCCGATCGGGTTGGGATGGTGCGGTGGGGTGATGACGCGTCTAGGGCCGGAGCCTGGGCGCCCGCCGCGGGTTTGCGCGGTCCAGTTCCACCTCCCAAGCGGGCGTGCCGGTGCGGGGATCCGCGGCCCTCAGGACGACGGCACCGGAGTCGGGGCGAAGGAGGAGCTCCATGCGTTTGTCCCCGACCAGGCTCTGGTCCAGTACGGCGGACTGCCGATCGGAAGGAGCCGCCGGTGGTACGGGAGGTGGTACATATACCTCGGCCGTCTCCGGGAGCGCCTCAGCCTCCGCCCGGGCTCCCGCCCATGCCTCTGTCTCGGCTTCCGTCTCGGGGAGAACTTCCAGCGAAGGGGAGCCGGCCAGACCGACCCTCAGGGCTCCGTGCGTCGCGCGCCGGGACTCCTCCAGGACGCGTGCGCTCGGTGCGGCACCCCCGCGGTACCAGGTCCGGACGACCCAGCGGAGCACCACGGCGTCGTCGGCAGCCTCGGTCCGCAGGGTGAAGCCGCGAGTGTCGTCGAGGGTGCAACGCGCCCACGGCGGCAGGTCGACCGGCTCCGAAGTCCAGCGGTCCTCGCCGGTCGCGGCGTCCAGCACCACGACCACGAGCGTCGGCGACGGGCTCATTCGCAGGGCCACAACCGAACCGGCGAGCAGCGCGCACGGTCGCAGGCTGGGACCGTGGCGCCACAGCAGTGCGCCGTTCTCCAGGTCCAGTGCCATCAGCGCACCTTCGTGATCGTGTACGACAGCCTGCCGGCCGCGCGCATCGACCACGCCACGCGGAACTCTCGCCATCCAGGCCCCCCGGTGGGCGTCGCAGGAACGCGGATGCGGGATCACGGCCGGGACGTGAGGCGTGCGGGCCGCCCAGCGCGACCAGGAAGGCCCGGCCGTGGGCCGCAGCACCCTTTCATCGTCCCCCCGGCCAGGGAGGGCGGCAAATGGATCTGCCCCGCCGTCCCGTCAGTTGACGCATACACCATCCGTACGGGGGTTCAGCGGCGCCGTTCGACGAGCAGGGTGCGGGCGGGGGTGAGGTGACGGTGCGTGGGTTCGAGGGCGGCCCCAGCGTCGTCGAGGATCCGGGACAGTCACGCGACCGCTTGGGCCTCGCACTGGGCGGCCGTCAGGGCCTGGGCGCGTTGCAGCCAGCTCTGCTCGACGTGTGGGTAGTCGTGGCCGATCAGCCGACTGGGTTCTGTGGATGACGACCGTGTGGGCCGGCCTGGGGCCCAGAGCGCGGCTCGGCGAGATTGGGAAGGTGCAGGCCCGGAGCCACTGTCAGCAACTCGGCTATGGCGGCCATGACTTCGGCCGGTCCCAACCGGTCACAGCGGCCAGCTGACGTCGTAGTAGAGCACGCACGGGATGCATGCAGACACAACCGGCTTGGGAACTGACCCGGTTCGCCGACGCCGGAGTCCAAGTACACGTCCTACGCAGGATCGCCGGCCACGGGCCACTGACCACCACCCAGCGCTGCCTACACCCGGACGTACACAAGATCACGGCCGCCCGGGCGGCGCTCTCCGCACACCTCAGTGTGCTGCGCGCGCCACGCTCCCTGCCGAGTCCGATCGTCGGGAGCGCTGACGCCGGTCAAGGACGCCGGTCCCCAACTGGTCCTCAAGAATGATCAAAGGCCGGTTTCGGAAACCTCCGAAACCGGCTCTGATCTGCGACTTTCTCCAGTCGGGACGACAGGATTTGAACCTGCGACCCCTTGACCCCCAGTCAAGTGCGCTACCAAGCTGCGCCACGTCCCGATGCGACTCGCGCGGTGAACCGCGTGATCGCGCGAACAGCACTTTACCTCACAGCGGGGACAGCTCCGAAGGGGGCGTCCGGCGAGGGATGCGAGGGACGGGGCGATGGACAATCGGTGTATGGGCAGCACATCGTCAGGACGGCAGACCGACGCACGGGACCGCGACAGCGAGGGGCGGGCGCGCAACGCGCGACCCCGGGACGGCCTCGGGCGTCCGCTGCCGTACGGCGCGGACGGCGTCGACCGCCAGCCCGAGGGCGTCCTGCGCACCCCGGAGCAGAGTGTCGCCGAGGCACAGGAACTGCTGGACGCGGGGAAGCCGTTCCATGCGCACGAGGTCTTCGAGGACGCCTGGAAGTCGGGGCCGGAGCAGGAGCGGGCGCTGTGGCGCGGGCTGGCCCAGCTCGCGGTGGGGCTCACGCACTCGGCCCGGGGCAATGTGACGGGCGGGGCGAGGCTGCTGCGGCGGGGCGCGGGGGCCGTGGAGGAGTGGGCGACCGGTGCCGGACGGTCACGGCCGTACGGGATGGATGTCGCGGGGCTGGTCGGGTGGGCGCGGGAGCTGGCCGGGTTCGTGGAGGACCGCGGCGAGGCCGTGGACGCGCGGGAGCGGGCGCCCAGGCTGCGCGGGCGGGCGTAGAGAGTCGTCAGGGGCTTGGGGCAGACTCGGGGCGTGCGAAGGATTCATGTCATCGGGATCGGGGCGGGCGACCCCGAGCAGCTGACTCTCCAGGCGGTCAGGGCGCTGCGGGGTACGGACGTGTTCTTCGTCCTCGACAAGGGCGAGGTGAAGTCGGACCTCACGCGGCTGCGCCGGGAGATGCTGGACACGCATCTGCCGGAGGGCTCGTATCGGGTCGTGGAGGCGCGCGACCCCGAGCGGGACCGGTCCGCGGGGGGTGCCGCGTATCCGGGTGCCGTGGAGGACTGGCGCAGTGCCCGGGCCGGGATCTACCAGCGGCTGATCGCCGAGGAGCTGGGCGCGGACGAGACCGGCGCGTTCCTGGTGTGGGGTGATCCGGCGCTGTACGACAGCACGCTCGGGATCCTGGAGGAGGTGCTGGCCCGGGGGGCGGTGGCGTTCGAGTACGACGTCGTGCCCGGCATCAGCAGCGTCTCCGCGCTGGCCGCCCGGCATCGGACGGGGCTCAACCGGGTCGCCCGGCCCGTGCAGATCACCACCGGCCGGCGACTGGCCGAGGGGTTCCCGGACGGGGTGGACGACGTGGTCGTGATGCTCGACGCCCAGCAGGCCTTCCTGCGGTACGCCGACCAGGACGTCGACATCTACTGGGGCGCCTACGTCGGCACCGCGGACGAGATCCTCGTCTCGGGCCCGATCGCCGAGGCCGCGCCCCGCATCGAGCGGCTGCGCGCCGAGGCCCGGGAGCGCAAGGGCTGGATCATGGACACGTATCTGCTGCGGCGGAATCCGAAGGACCGGTAGTTCGAAGGGCCGGTGATCCGAAGGCCGATGATCCGAGGACCGGTGATCCGAGGACCGGTGATCCGAGGGCCGGACGTACGCGACCGTGCGACACCCGGCCGGAGCGTTTCCCCATGACCGGCGGCCGCGTAATTTCGCCTTCGTGACGATCATGCTGGGCACGTCGATGCAGGGCGTCGGGGCCGGCGGCGGCACCCGCCCGGACGTGGCGGCGCCTGGGCGGTGATCCGGGTCGAGCTGCTGACCCGCGACAGTTCGCTCCTCCCCCACACCACGGCCCGGCACGGGCACTCGCGAGGTCCAGGTCATCGGCCGGGCGTGGGCCACCTGGCTGGAGCGGCAGGTCCACGACGACATCGGCCGCCCGCCCGGCACCGACCTGCGTGGAGTGCAGGCCGCGAACACTATGAACACAACGATCAGACCGTGGTTCCTCACCCCCGTCGCTCCCTAGCATCACCGCGCACGGCTCGACGACGCGCCGACGAGGAACGAGGAGCAGCGTCTTGGACTGGACGAGAACCCCCACACTGATCCGCAGGTCCGTCCCCTCGGCCGCACGGCGGCGTACGACACTCACCGCCGTGCTGGCCGGAGCCCTCGCCGTCGGCTTCCTCGTCGGCGCGTCGAACGCCCGCGGGGAGACGGCTGGACCGGCGCGCGCCGAATGCCCCACCGACCTTGTGGGCAAGGCGACTTGCTACACCGGCCTCGATCCCGACGGCGCCTATTACGCGATAGCCGTGCCCGCCGACTGGAACGGTTCCCTCGTCGTGCACGCCCACGGCGGCCCCGACCTCGGTGCGGAGTCCGACCCCACCCGCAGCCTCGACGATCTGGGCCGCTGGTCGGTGATGGTGAAGGAGGGCTACGCCTGGGCGGGATCCTCGTACCGCCGCGGCGGCTACGGAACGCGGATGGCGGCGGCCGACACGGAGAGCGTGCGCCGGCTGTTCGTCGAGGAGTTCGGCAAGCCGCGGCGGACGTATGTGCACGGTCAGTCGTGGGGCGGGAACGTCGCGGCGAAGGTCGTGGAGACGTACGGCCGGCTAAGGGGGGCCTACGACGGGGCGTTGCTCACCAACGGTGTCCTGGGCGGTGGCTCGCGGGGCTACGACTACCGTGTCGACCTGCGCGTCGTCTACCAGTACTACTGCGGTAACCACCCCCGCCCGACCGAGCCGCAGTATCCGCTGTGGCAGGGTCTGCGGGCCGGCTCGACCATGACGTCGGCCGGGCTGCGCGCCCGGCTCCAGGAATGCACGGGCTACGCGTCGCCGCCGCGGGAGCGGACCGCGCTCCAGCAGCGCAACCTCGACGACATCCTGGCCGTCACACGGATCCCGGAGCGCACGCTGGAGTCGCATCTGCGGTTCGCGACCTTCACGTTCCGGGACATCGTGCACGAGCGTCTCGGGGGCCGGAATCCCTTCGGCAACGAGGGCGTGCGCTACTCCGGGTCGCACGACGACGCGGCGCTGAACGCCGGTGTCGAACGGTTCTCCCCCGACCGCACGGCCGTACGGGACCTGTCGTACGACAGCGATCTCACCGGGAAGGTCTCGATACCGGTGCTGACGCTGCACGCCATCGACGACCCGACGGCGTTCGTCGAGCACGAGGCGGCCTACCGGGCCACCCTCCAGGGCGCCCGGCGCGACGGACACCTGGTGCAGACGTTCACGGACGAGCACGAGCACAGTGAGCTGAGCGACTCCGAGTACGCCACGTCCATCGCCGCCCTGGACACGTGGGTGCGCAAGGGCAGGAAGCCCACGCCGGAGTCGGTGGCCGCGGCGTGCGGCGCCTTCGACGAGAAGTACGGTACGGGCTGCCTCTACGACCCCGCCTTCCGGCCGGCGCCGTACGCCTCGCGTGTCGAGCCGCGGCCGGGCGGGCTGCGGTGGCCGGCCATGACGGCCGGTCAGGAACGGGTCTGGAGCGGGATCGACGGGGTCGGGATCGCTCCCTGAGCGAGGACGGCCGGGCCGGTCTATCGTCCAGGCATGGGATCCGTACGCGCCGTCCTCATCGACATCGACGGAGTCCTCACCGTCTCCTGGCAGCCGCTGCCGGGGGCGGTCGAGGCGTTGCGGGAGATCCGGGAGTCCGGGCTCGGTGTCGCGCTGGTGACGAACACGACCTCGCGGACGCGGGCGTCGATCGCGCGCACGCTGGCAAGCGGCGGGTTCCCGGTGTCCGCCGAGGACATCCTGACCGCGCCGGCCGTCACCGCCGCGTATCTCGCGGAGCACTACCCGGGTGCGCGGTGTGCGCTGCTGAACAGCGGGGACATCGGGGAGGACCTGGCGGGGACCAGGGTCGTCGGCGAGGGCGAGGGCGATGTGCCCGACGTCGTGGTCGTCGGCGGTGCCGGGCCCGAGTTCGGTTACGCGGCGCTCGACCGGGCCTTCGGGTATCTCCAGCGCGGGGCACGACTGGTTGCCATGCACCGGAATCTGTACTGGCGTACGGAGCAGGGGCTGCGGCTTGACTCCGGCGCGTTCCTGGCCGGGCTGGAGAAGGCCGCGAGGGTCGAGGCCGAGATCACGGGCAAGCCGTCGGCCGCCTTCTTCGAGGCCGCGCTCGCGCATGTCGGGGTCGGTGCCGACGAGGCGGTGATGGTGGGCGACGACATCGAGTCCGACGTACTGGCGGCGCAGCGGGCCGGTGTCACGGGTGTGCTGGTGAGGACCGGGAAGTATCTGCCGAGCACGCACCGGGACGCGAGCGGCACGCCGGACCATGTGATCGACTCGTTCGCGGATCTGCCCGCCCTGCTGACGGAGCTGCGGGGGTCAGCGTCAGCGCAGCAGCAGCTGTAGGCCGCCGACGACCGTCGCCGCGATCACGAGTTGCTCGAACAGCCGCTGGTTGATCCGGTTCACAGCCCATTTGCCGAGCAACGCGCCGGGCACGACGAACAGCACGAGCGCGGCGTCGAGCAGCAGCGAGGAGCCGTCGATCAGGCCGAGCCCGGCGCTGAAGGGCACCTTGGAGACGTTGACGATCAGGAAGAAGAACGCCGATGTCCCCAGGAAGCCGAGCTTGCGGAAGCCGGCCGACAGAAGGTACATCGACATCACGGGGCCGCCCGCGTTGGCGACCATCGTGGTGAAGCCGCCGAGCACGCCGTACGAGCGGGCCTTGACCCGCCCGGCCCTGCTGGTCACCGAGTCCGGCTCCGCCTGCTCGGCCGTGCGGCGGCGCCACACCGTCACGCCCGCCATCAGCAGCAGGATCGCGCCGATCGACGTCCGTACGATCCCGTCGTCCGCCCACACCAGGAACAGGGTGCCGAAGACGACGCCGGCCGCGACCGCGGGGAACAGCCGCCACAGCGTGGGCCAGTGCGCGTGCCGACGGTAGGTGAGGACGGCTAGCACGTCCCCGGCGATCAGGATCGGCAGCAGCACTCCGGTGGAGGCGCGGGCGGGCAGCACAGCGGCGAAGATCGCGAGGCTGACCGTGTTGGCCCCGCTCACGGCCGTCTTCGAGAAGCCGACGAGCAGGGCCGCGAAGGCGAGCGCCGCGAATTCCCAACCAGTGATGTGCCAGAGAGTCATCGTGTCCATGCGGAGACCGATGCTATGCGCACCTAATCGGTGGCCGTAAGGAGCGTCTCGCCAGTTGGGAGATTGCTTCGCGGGATGGCTAACGCCTCTCCACCAGCACCGCACTCCCCTGCCCCACTCCCACACACATCGTCGCCAGCCCGCGCTCCGCTCCCGTGCGCCGCATCCGGTGCAGCAGCGTCGTCAGGATCCGCGCGCCCGAGCAGCCCAGCGGGTGCCCCAGCGCGATGGCGCCTCCGCTGGGGTTCACCAGCTCGGGGTCGATGCCCAGTTCGTCCACGCACGCGAGGGCCTGGGCCGCGAACGCCTCGTTGAACTCAGCCTCCTGGATGTCGCCGATCGTCCAGTCGGCGCGGGCGAGGGCCTTGCGGGTGGCGGGGACGGGGCCGATGCCCATCACGTCGGGGTGGACGCCGGCCGAGGCGCCGGCGACATAGCGGCCGAGGGACTCGAGGCCGAGTTCGTTGAGCGCCTCCTCGCTGACCAGGAGCAGTCCGGCGGCGCCGTCGTTCATCGGGGAGGCGTTGCCGGCGGTGACCGTGCCGCCGTCCCGGAAGACGGGCTTCAGCCGGGCGAGCTTCTCGTACGAAGTGTCCTCGCGGACGCACTCGTCGCTGTCGACCAGCACGCCGTCGGGGCGCCGCACCGGGAGCAGTTCGTCGTCGAAGTGGCCGTCCTTGCGGGCGAGGGCGGCCCGTTGGTGGCTGCGCAGCGCGAAGTCGTCCTGCCGCTCGCGCGGGACGCCGTAGCGCTCGGCGACCTCCTCGGCCGTCTCGCCCATGGACAGCAGGCCGTGCAGCTCCTTCATCGCCGGGTTGACCAGGCGCCAGCCGAGCCGGGTGTCGGCGGTCTCGATGCGATGGGGCAGCGCCTCGTCCGGGCGGGGCAGGACGAAGGGGGCGCGGCTCATCGACTCGGATCCGCCGGCGAGCACGATGTCGGCCTCGCCGGCCGCGATGGTGCGGGCGGCCATGGTGACCGCTTCGAGGCCGGAGGCGCACAGCCGGTTGACGGTCGCGCCCGGCACCGACTCCGGGAGGCCGGCGAGCAGCGCGGCCATCCGGGCGACGTTTCGGTTGTCCTCACCGGCCTGGTTGGCGGCGCCCCAGTAGACGTCGTCGACCCGGGCCGGATCCAGCGCGGGCACGTCCGCGACGAGGCCCCGGATCACGGTCGCGGCGAGGTCGTCGGGGCGGACCGACGACAGGGCTCCGCGCAGTTTGCCGATGGGGGTGCGGCGGGCGGCCGCGAAGTGGACGGGACGCACGACAGGACTCCTGACCGGGCTGTACGGATCGGCGTCGTGTCGACACCGCATTAATTAGCACCGCTAGTTTTGGACTATAGACCGCCCCACCGCGCCCTGGGAAGATCCCCGGGAACCTTCACCGACGCCGCCTGAGGGGACGAGGAGACATGACCGACGCGCGCGAGCACGCCATCGAGGGAAGCCGGGGAACGATCGTCGTACGCGAGTGGCCGAACCCTCGGGCCCGCTACCTGGCGCTCGTGGTGCACGGTTACGGCGAGCACGTCGGCCGGTACGCCGAGCCGGCCGAGGTCCTGGTCGCGCACGGGGCAGCCGTGTTCGGACCGGATCACGTCGGACATGGCCGGTCGGCGGGTGAGCGCGTGGTGATCGAGGACTTCGAGGACGTGGTCGCCGATGTGCGCAGGGTCGTCGGGCTGGCCCGGGCCGCGCACCCCGGCGTACCGGTCGTCATGATCGGGCACTCCATGGGCGGCCTGATCGCGGCCCGATACGCCCAGCTCCACGGCGCCGGCCTCGCCGCCCTGGTGCTGTCCGGCCCCGTGATCGGCGACTGGGAGCTGCCCCGGCGGCTGCTCGCCCTCGACGAGATCCCCGACACACCCATCAGCCCGGCCTCGCTCTCCCGTGATCCCGGGGTGGGTGCGGCGTACGCGGCGGATCCCCTGGTCTGGCACGGGCCGATGAAGCGGCCGACGGTGGAGGCGTTCGCCCGGATGCTGGACACGGTGTCGAGTGATGCCAAGACGGGCGGCATCGGGCAGCTGCCGCTGCTGTGGCTGCACGGCGACGACGACCGCCTGGTCCCGCTCCCCGGCAGCCGCGTCGGCGTCGAGGAACTGCGCGCGGACGTGACGACCGAGCGGATCTACCCGGGCGCCCGGCACGAGGTCTTCCACGAGACGAACAAGGCGGACGTCCTCACGGATCTGGTCCACTTCCTGGAAGACGTGCTCACCTACTGAGACGCGACGCGTTTGCGCCGGTTCCCCTGGGGCACCCGCGCCGGCATGGGGTGGTCGCGGCGCCCCGCCACTCCGAACCGGCCATGACCAAGCCAGAACGACCAGAAGACCAGAAGGAGGAGCCCGGTATGGCTGTCGTCAAGAGCACGCTGCCCGAACCGGCCCGCCGGGTCGCCGGGGAGGCCCTGCAGAGCACGCTCGTCGATCTCCTCGGACTCTCGCTGATCGGGAAGCAGGCGCACTGGAACATCGTGGGCCCGCGTTTCCGCTCGATCCATCTGCAACTCGACGACGTGGTGTCCCTGGCCCGCTCCTACGCCGACACGGTCGCCGAACGCTCCGCGGCCCTCGGCCTGCCGCCCGACGGCCGCCCCGAGACCATCGCCGCGGCCTACACGCTGCCCGGCCCCAAGGAGGGCTGGCTGCGCGACACCGAGGTCGTCCAGCTGGTGGTGGACGCCCTCGCGTCGGCCATCGGGCGGCTGCGCGAGCGCATCGACGCGACGGCCGAGCCGGACCCGGTGACACAGGACCTGCTGATCGCGATCACGAGCGAGCTGGAGAAGCAGCGCTGGATGTTCGACGCCGAGAACTGGCCGCGCGACGAGTGACACGACCGTACGGCGGAGTCGTACGGGAAGAGCCGTACGCCGTACACGCATCGCACTCGGCACCGCATCGGCAAGGAGGGGCAACCATGACCGACGCCCTCGAACTCGACACGCTGTGGCAGGACTTCCACCGCGTGGTGAACATGACCTCGCAGGAGCTGGCCGCGTGGCTGCGGATCAGTGACGCGGACGAGGAGACCGAACCGCTGCCGGACCAGGCGGGCACGCCGACCGGGCAGCACGTTCTCGCGATCCTCCAGAAACGGCGCACGGACCTCACGGACGACGACATCCAGGTCATGTACGACGTGGTGGACACCGTCACCGAGGAAGCGGACCTGGACAACGAGCCCGAGCCCGAACAGACGCGCCGCCGGCATCAGCTGATGACGATCGGCCACGATCCGCTGAAGCCGTGAGCGACGACCGCCGCGTCGTACGGGAACTCGTGCGCGCGCACGGGCGGACCTTCGCCGAGGAGGCGGGCATCCCGCTGAAGGACACCCCGCAGCCGCTCTACCGGCTGCTGGTGCTGGCGCATCTGCTCAGCGCCCGGATCCGCGGCTCGATCGCGGTCGACACCGCCCGCGCCCTGTACGACGCCGGCCTGCGCGACCCCCGCCGGATGGCCGACGCCGACTGGCAGGAGCGGGTGGACGCGCTGGGCCGGGGCGGCTACCGGCGCTACGACGAGCGTACGGCGACCCAGCTGGGCGACGCCGCCGAGCTGTTGAACGACCGATGGGGCGGCGACCTGCGGCGGCTGCGCAAGGAGGCGGACGGCGACGTCGCCCAACTGCGCGCCCTGCTGCGGGAGTTCCCCGGTATGGGTCCGGCCGGTGCCGACATCTTCCTGCGCGAGGCCCAGCGGGTCTGGCCGGAAGTGGCGCCCCGTCTGGACGACAAGGCACTCTCGGGTGCCCGGCGACTGGGTCTGCCCGAGGACGCGGACCGGCTGACCGACCTGGCCGGGGACACCGAACCGGCCGTGCTGGCCGCCGCGTTGGTGCGGGCCGCGCTCGACAAGGAGGTGGCCGAAGACAGTCTCCGTCGGGCCGCATGATCGTGAAAGACTGCTCGGACATGCTGTCGAACACCTTCAGCACAGTCGAGCACAGGAGGCCTGCGTGACCGGGACCGAGCCGGCCGTATCGCGGATCGACACGAGCAGGCCTCATCCGGCCCGGGTGTACGACTGGTTCCTCGGCGGCAAGGACAACTACCCCGTCGACGAGGAACTCGGGCGGCGGATCGCCGCGCTGCAGGGGGACGCGCCACGGCATGCACGGGCCAACCGCCGGTTCATGGAGCGGGCGACCAGGGCGGTCGTCCGGGAGACGGGGATCCGGCAGTTCCTCGACATCGGCTCCGGGATCCCGACCGAGCCCAACCTGCACCAGATCGCCCAGTCCGTCGTCCCGGACGCACGCGTGGTGTACGTCGACAACGACCCGATCGTGCTCGCGCACGCGGCGGCCCTGCTGCGCGGCACCGCCGAGGGTGTGACCGAGTATGTGCAGGCCGACGCGCGGGAACCGGAGCGGATCCTGGACCAGGCCGCGTCCGTTTTGGACTTCGACCGCCCGGTCGCCCTCTCCCTGATCGCGCTGCTGCACTTCATCGCGGACGACGACGGCGCCCATCACCTCGTGGACACGCTGGTCGGCGCGCTCGCGCCGGGCAGCTGTCTGGTGCTGTCGGCGATGACGGCGGACTTCGATCCGGAGAACGTCCGGCGGGGCATCGAGGCCTACACGGCGAGCGGCGTGACCCTGGTGGCCCGTTCGCGCGCCGAAGTGAGCCGCCTCTTCCACGGGCTCGATCTGCTGGAACCGGGAATCGTCTCGCTGTCGCACTGGCGCCCGACAGCGGGCGATGAGGACGCGGGCAAGGACGAACCCGTGTCGTTGTACGGCGCGGTCGGTCTCAAGCGCTGATCCGCCCCCTCAGCTCAGCCCAGCAACCACCCCCCGTCAACGCTCAGTTCGACCGCGTTGACCGACTCGTTGCGCAGCAGGAAGTCCACGGCGTCGACCACGTCGGCCATGGTGGCGAGCCGTCCGGTGGGGGTCTCGGTACGCAGCGTGGCGAGTACCTTCTCCGGCTTGGCCTGCCAGTAGGGGCTGTCGCCGACGACGCCCGGGTGGACGGCGTTGACCCGGATCGGGGCGAGTTCGACGGCGAGGGTGTTCACCAGGCCGCCCACGCCGGCGTTGACCGTCGCCACCGTCGTCGCTCCCGGGTAGGGCCGCTCCTTGGCCTGCCCTCCGAACAGCACGATCGCGCTGTCGGCGTGGAGCCGGTCCTGGAGCACGTGCACGACCTCGGTGTATCCGACGAGTTTGAGGGTGACGAGCCGCAGGGCGGCGTCGATGTCGTACTCGGTCACCTTGTTGTCGTCGCGGGAGACACCCGCGATCACCAGGTGGTCCAGCCGTCCCACGCCGGTCAGCGCGGCGCCGATCTCCTTAGGCCGGCCGAGGTCGACGGCGAGTCCGCGGGCACCGATCTCCTTGGCGACGGTGTCGGCGCGATCGGCGTCACGGCCGGTCAGGACGACCTCGTCGCCGCGCCCGGACCGCATCCTGGCAAACTCCAGCCCGATCCCGGACGTACCGCCCACCACTAGGACGCTGCTCATGACTCCAGGGCCTCCCTCAGATACTCCCAGTCCCGAGTGAACCGGTAGGAGTGGCGCGGCGGTGGCTGCGGGGCCTGTGTCTCCAGCCAACGCAACGGCCCCTGCCCGGCGTTGGCGAAGCCGTGCACACAACCGGCGCCCGCCCAGGCGCAGTCGCCGGGACCCAGCCGGTAGCGCTCGCCGTCGAACACCGCGTCCGCCTCGCCTTCGAGGAACAGGTACGTCTCCTCGAAGGGGTGATCGTGCGTGCCCGCGACGCCGTCGGGCGCGTACTGCACCATGAACATCGTCGAGGCGACCGCGCCGAGGTCGCTGTCGACCATCATCTTCACGGTGATCCCGCTGTACACGAGCAGCGCCGTCCGCATGCTCGCCGACACCGCGAGCAGGTCCTGCGACTGCTTGCCGGGGTCCATCTGCGCGGCCTCGAAGTGGCCGAAAACCCGGGTGCGCGGGTCACGTACGTCGATGCGGACGGGGTCGCGCTCGGGCAGCGCGGGCACCGGCTGGGTGTCGTAGCCGTACCGGGCCCGCGGCACGGGAGCGAGCATGTCGGCCCATCGCCCGCCCATGTCCCCGGCGCCGCGCCAGGCGTGCGGGACCCCGGTCGGCAGGAGGCCGTAGTCGCCCTCTTCGAGCCGGTACGACCCTTCGGGCACATCGAGGATCACGGCCCCGTAGAGCACATGGAAGCTCTCCTCGTACGAGTGCACATGGGCCGCGACCCGGCCGTCGGGCCGTATCCCGCACAGGCCGAAGCCGGTGTGCACGCTGCCGTCGCTCTCACCGACCAACTCCCGTCGCCGGTAACCGAGTTCGTCGTACGGCTGCTCGGGGTCGGTGGCGCGGCGCACCAGGTGTCGGGTCATGCGGCGCTCCTCGCCGCCTTCGCGGCCAGGAGGCGGTCGCGGGACTCGTCGACCAGCCGCCGGGCCCGGCCGAGGTCGGCGAGGAGCCTGCCGTCGCGCTTGCGGATCACGCCGTCGACGATGACGGTGTCGACGTTGGAGACGTCGGCCGACAGGGTCACGGCGGCTGCCGCGTCGTGCACGGGGGCGACGTTCAGCGCGGTGGCGTCGATCGCCACGACGTCGGCGCGCTTGCCGGGGGTGAGGGAGCCGGTGCGGTCCTCGACACCGGCGACGTGGGCGCCGTTGCGGGTGGCGATCTCCAGCATCTGACGTGCTGTCAACATGGTTGCCGGAACGGGCAGGTTCGCCTTCCAGCAGTCGGCGTTGACGCGGGCGCGCTCGGCGCCGAAGGCCGCGCGGATCTGGGTGAACATGTCGCCGGGCACGGTGGTGACCACGTCGATGCTGAGCGAGGGCCGCAGACCGTACTCGATGGCCTTCATCACGGGCGGCCAGCCGTGCCCCATCTGCAGCTCGACCTGCGGGGCGATCGAGACCGTGCCGCCGCTGTCGGCGACCATCTGCCACTCGTCCTCGTGGAAGTAGCAGCAGTGGACGTAGGTGGTGTCGGCGCCGAGGAGTCCCAGGCCGTTGAGCTGTTTGACCATGCCGAAGCGGCCCGCGAGCCGGCCCATCGCCACGTGCACGGTGATCGGGATGCCCAGGTCGCGGGCGAGGGCCCACTCGGCGGTGACGACGTCGTCGGTGCAGAAGCCGGGGCCGCGCGTGGCCAGGGCCATGGTCAGCAGGCCGTCGTCGGAGGAGAAGTAGGTGCTGCGGATCCGTCGTACGTCGTCGCCCGGGACCGCGATCTTGCTCTCGAACCAGTAGTCGGCGAGCGAGGTGTTGGCGCTGCCGTACGCGTACTGGGCGCGGATGCCGGACTCCGTGAGCGCCTGGATCGCGGCGTCCGGGTGGGCGGGCGTGTTGTTGATGTGCGACCAGTCGACGAGCGTCGTGATGCCGGCGTTCAGGCACTCCAGGGATCCGGCGAGGTTGCCCGCGTACACGTCCTCGGGGGTGTAGAGCGGTGCGAAGGTGTCGAGGATGTCGACGAAGTAGTCGTCCAGGGTGGCGTCGGGGGCGACGCCCCGGATGGGCGCCTCCCAGGTGTGGCGGTGGGTGTCCACGAACCCGGGGATCACGATCCGGCCGGTCATGTCGAGCACTTCGGCGTCGGCGCTGATCTCCGGCCGGACCGCCGTGATCTTCCCGTCCTCGATGAGGACGTCCCCTTGTGGGAGGTCCCCGATGTCGGGGTCCATCGACAGCACGTGTCCTGCGCGCAGGAGTATCCGATGGGGCATCGTTCTTCCTCCCATGGGGTGTTCAGTAGGCGGCGAGGCCGCGTACGGCCGCCACGACCTTGTCGACGGTGGGGATGACCTCCTCTTCGAGGGCGTCGGCGAACGGCAGGGGCACGCACTCCCCCGCCACCCGCCGGATCGGCGCGTCCAGCAGGGCGAACCCCTCGTCGGCGACGACGGAGACGAGCGTCGCGCCCCAGCCGCCCTGGTACGGGTTCTCCTCCACGGTGACGAGCCGCGAGGTCCGCCCCAGCGAGGCGAGCACGGTGGCGACGTCCAGCGGCACCAGGCAGCGCAGGTCGACGACCTCGGCCTCGATGCCGTCGCCGGACAGCAGCTCGGCCGCCTTCAGCGCGACCGGCACCATCGAGGCGAGCGCGACGAGGGTGACGTCGGTGCCGTCGCGGACGACGGCGGCGCGGCCCAGCTCGACGACGTGGTCCGGCGGCGGGGGCGGGCCCTTGGTGGCGAGGAGCCCCTTGTGCTCGAAGAAGACGACCGGGTCGTCGCTGCGGATCGCCGCGGCCATCATGCCGATCACGTCGGCGGGGGTCGCGGGTGCGGCGATCTTCAGGCCGGGCACGGTCAGCGCCCAGTTCTCGGTGGCCTGGGAGTGCTGGGCGCCGAAGCCGAGCCCGCCGCCGTTGGCGGTGCGCACCACGAGCGGGACCGTGACCTGACCGCCCGTCATGTAGCGCACCTTGGGGATCTCGTTGGCGAGGTAGTCCCAGCAACAGGCCAGGAAGTCGGAGAACATGATCTCGGCGACCGGCCGCATCCCGGTCATCGCGGCACCCATGGCCGCCCCGACGATGGCCTGCTCGGAGATCGGTGTGTCCCACACCCGCTCGGGCCCGAACTCCTTGAACAGCCCCACGGTCGTCTTGAACACCCCGCCGGCCTCGCCGATGTCCTCGCCCAGGCACACGACGGCCGGATCGCGCCGCATCTCCCGAGCGATGCCCTCGGCCACCGCCTCCCGGTAGCTGATCACGTCCGCCACGCCGCACCCCCGTCCGCCCACACGTCGGTCAGCGCCTCGCGCGGATCGGGCGCCGGCCCCGCTTTCGCCGCCTCAACGGCCTTCTGCACCAGGGACGTTGCTCGCTCGTCCGCTTCAACCACCACCGCCTCCGGCACCCCCATCTCGACGAGCCGCCTCCGCGCCAGGTCCAACGGGTCGCGCTTCAGCCAGCGCTCGACCTCCTCGGCCGGACGGTAGGTCGCCGGGTCGGCGCGGCTGTGCCCGAAGTGCCGGTAGGTCTGCGCCTCCAGCAGCGCGGGCCCGTCTCCCGCCCGGGCCCGCCCCGCGAGCCTCGCCACCACGTCCTGT
>CBFGZZ010000181.1:0-17265 GCA_965653385.1 uncultured Streptomyces sp.
GCGCCGCGGCACTGCCGTGGTGGGAGCCCGGACCCGAACTGCGGGTCGGACTACCGTTGTTGGCGCTGCTGGCCACGCTGAGTGCCGCCGGTCGGGTCCTGTGGGCGGGGCGCGCCGGCCCGGCCGCCTCCGACGCCGCCCGCCCGCCGCTTCGCGCGTCCCTGCCGTACGGACTGTTCGGGCTCGCCGCCGCCGTGCTCGTCATGCTGGAAGGTCGACGGCAGCCGTACGCGGTGATCGCCCTGACGCTCAGCATGGGCCCGGCCGAGTGGCTGCTGTACCGCTACCGCGGCTGGTCGGTCGCCGCGCTGCGGGTGAGCGCGACTCCCACCGGATTCCTGCTGCGTTCGACCGCCGTCCTCGGCCTGTGCCTGACCGGCTATCTGTCCCTGCTGCTGCCCGCGGCACTGCTCACGGGCGCCGAACCGGCCACGCTGCTCCTGCTCGCGGCCGCCTTGTGGACCGCTCTGCTGCTGCAGGCGTTCGGGGTGGCCTGGCCGCCGGCCGTGCTCTGCCTGGCCGCGGCCGGCCCGGCCGCGGCGGTGCTCCTTGTGGACCTGCCGCCAGGACCGCCCCTACTGCCCTGGGCCTGCGGCGTGGCCGCCGGCTGTCTCGCGGCCTGCGCGATACGCCTGCTCGGCCGGCCCTCCCCGCACTCCTGACCACGCGAACCACCCGCACGACCCCATCGGACCGCAGACCCGCGCCCCGTCCGCGCCGCGCCGGGTCCGGCGTCCGACGACCACGACGAAGGGACCAAGAGTTGACCTCCGCACCGCTCGCCGCCGTCACCGGAGCCGAAGGCTTCATCGGCTCGCACCTCACCGAGGCGCTCGTCGCCTCCGGCCACCGCGTCAGGGCCATGGCCCAGTACAACTCCTTCTCCTCCTACGGCTGGCTGGAGACGCTGCCCGCCGACGTCCTGGACCAGGTGGAGATCGTCCTCGGGGACGTACGCGACCCCGGCTCGGTGCGCGGCCTGCTCGACGGCGCCGACTGCGCCTACCACCTGGCCGCGCTCATCGCGATCCCGTACTCCTACCAGGCCCCGCACAGCTACGTGGACACCAACGTCACCGGCACGCTCAACGTGCTGGAGGCGGTGCGCGCGCTGGGGACCCCGCGGTTGGTGCACACCTCGACCAGCGAGACGTACGGCACCGCGCGGACCGTGCCGATCACCGAGGACCACCCCATCAACACCCAGTCGCCGTACGCCGCTTCGAAGGCGGGCGGCGACCGGCTGGCCGACAGCTACCACGCCAGTTTCGGCACGCCGGTGGTGACCTTGCGGCCGTTCAACACCTTCGGTCCGCGCCAGTCGATGCGGGCCGTCATCCCCACCGTCATCGGCCAGGTGGCGGCCGGGCAGCGCACCATCACCCTCGGCGATCTGCGCCCCACCCGGGACTTCACCTTCGTCGAGGACACGGCGCAGGCGTTCCTCGCGGTCGGCACGGCCGCGGCCGAGCGGGTCGTGGGCCGCACCTTCAACGCCGGGACCGGCGGGGAGATCTCCGTCGGCGACCTGGTCGCGCTGATCGGCAAGGTGATGGACGCCCCGCTCGACGTCCAGGAGGACTCCGCGCGCCTGCGGCCCGCGGCCTCCGAGGTGATGCGGCTCGTCGCCGACGCCACCCGGCTGACCACGGCGACCGGCTGGCGGCCCGCGAGCACGCTGGAGGAAGGACTCGCGCGCACCGCGCGGTGGTTCACCGACCCCGCCAACCTGGCCCGCTACAAGACCGGCATCTACAACATCTGACCCGACCGGCACGTATCGCAGGAGGTATGCCATGCACGCAGTGATCCTGGCCGGTGGAAAGGGCGTCCGGCTACGGCCGTACACCACCGCGCTGCCCAAGCCGCTCGTCCCCATCGGCGACCAGCACGCGATCCTGGAGATCGTGCTGCGCCAGCTGTCCACGGCCGGCTTCACCCACTGCACCATCGCCATCGGCCACCTGGGCGAGATCATCCGCGCCTACGTGGGCGACGGCACCCAGTGGGGCCTGAAGGTCGACTACGCCACCGAGGAGAGCCCGCTCGGCACCATGGGCCCGCTGCTCACCCTGCGCGACCGGCTGCCCGAACACTTCCTCGTCATGAACGGCGACGTCCTCACCGACCTCGACTACGCCGACGTCCTGCGCACGCACGAGGCGTCGGGCACACCCCTGACCATCGCCACCTACGCCCGCAAGGTCCACATCGACTTCGGCGTGCTCACCACCGACGCCAGCCGGGTGGTCGCCTTCACCGAGAAGCCCAGCATCGACTACCGGGTGTCCATGGGCGTCTACGGCGTCTCCCGGACCACCCTCGACGACTACACGCCGGGGCTGCCGCTCGGCTTCGACGAACTGGTGATGGACCTGCTCGCCGCCGAACGCCCCCCGCACGCCTACGAGTTCGACGGCTACTGGCTCGACATCGGCCGCCCCGACGACTACGACCGGGCCAACGCCGAGTTCACCAGCCGCAAGTCGCTGCTGCTCAAGGGGGCCTGAGCGGCCATGCGCATCCTCGTACTCGGCGCCACCGGCTACCTGGGCACGCATGTCGTCGAGGACCTGCGCGCCCAGCCGGACACGCGGGTCCTCGTCGCCGGCCGCTCGCCCGCCGCCGACGTCACCGTGGACCTCGCCGCCGACCGCCCGCGGGACCTGGCGGCGGCGCTCGCCGAGGCCGCGCCCGACGCCGTCGTCAACTGCGCGGGCGCGACCGGCGGCGACGCCGTCACCCTCGCGGAGGTCAACGCCCGCGGCCCCGCCGTGCTGTGCGCGGCGCTGCGGGAGGCGGCGCCCGCGGCCCGCCTGGTCCATCTGGGTTCGGCCGCCGAGTACGGGCCCACCGAACCCGGAGTGCGGGTGACGGAGTCGGCGCCGACCCGGCCCACCGGCCCGTACGGCGCGACCAAGCTGGCGGGCACGGTGGCGGTGACCGCCTCCGGGCTGGACGCGGTGGTGCTGCGGGTGGGGAACCCGGTCGGTCCGGGCGCCCCGCCCACCGGACTGCCCGGCCGGGTCGCCGCAGTGCTCGCCGCCTCGCTCGCGGACGCCGGGGCCGACCCCGAGTCGGCCCTGCGCCTGGGCGACCTGTCCGCGTACCGCGACTTCGTGGACGTACGCGACGTGGCCCGGGCGGCCCGGCTGGCGGTGACCGCCGGGGGGCCGCGGCCGCCCGTGCTCAACGTCGGCGGCGGGGAGGCCCGTCCGGTGCGCGAGTTGGTGCGGGCGCTGGCGCACGCGGCCGGGTTCCGGGGCCGGATCGTCGAGGAGGAGAGCGGCGGATCCGCCCGGTCCGCGCAGGTGTCGTGGCAGTGCTCGGACATCACGGCGGCGGGTGAGGCGCTCGGCTGGAAGCCCGCCCACCCGCTCGACGCGTCTGTGGCGGCCCTGTGGGCGGCCACCGGCCGACGGGCCCGCCCCGCCGAGGGGGTCGCGGCGCGGTGAGCCTGCTGATCCCGCTGTATGTGCACCCGGCCGAGGACCCGGCCGCCTGGCACCGGCTCATCAACTGCGCCGCCCGCACCTACGCCGTCGTACTGAACCCCGCGAACGGACCCGGCCGGGTCCCGGATCCGGCGTTCGTCGCGGCCGCGGAGGCGCTGCGCACGGCGGGAGCCCGGCTGCTCGGCTACCTGGACACGGACTACGGCGCCCGCGACCCCGACGACATCACCGCCGATCTGCGCCGGCACCAGGAGTGGTACGCCGTCGACGGCTGCTTCCTGGACCAGGCGCCGGCGGCACCGCACGCACTGCCCGACTGCCGCCGACTGGTCCGCTCCGCGCGCCGGCTCGGCGCCTCCACCGTCGTCCTCAACCCGGGCGTCCATCCCGCGCCGGGCTACGCCCGGCTCGCCGACCTGACGGTCACCTTCGAAGGCCCCTGGTCCCGGTACGTCTCGGACTTCAGCCGCCCCGCCTGGACCACACGAGTGCCCGCCGAACGACTGTGCCACCTCGTCTACGGCGTACCTGAACCGCTCGTGCCGCTCGCCCTGCGCACCGCGAAGGAGAGGGGCGCGGGCGTATGCGGACCGGTGACGGGCGAACCCCCGAACCCCTGGTCCCGGCTGACGCCCGCGCTGGCGGAGGCGGACCGGTGAGGCGGGCGGTGCCGGCCGCCGTCGTGGCCGCCCTGATCACCTTGGCGGGGTGCTCCGGCGGCCAAACTCCCACCCCGGCCCCGGCCACGGTTCCCGCCCCCGGCGCGCGGTGGCAGCCGCGCCCCGGTCTGGCCTGGCAGTGGCAGCTCGACGGCAAGGTCGACCCGTCCGTCGACGTACCCGTCTACGACATCGACGGATTCGAGAACACCGCCGACGACGTGGCACGCCTGCACCGCGACGGCCGCAAGGTCATCTGCTACGTCAACGTCGGCGCCTGGGAGGACTTCCGCCCCGACCGACGCGCCTTCCCACGCTCGGTCCTCGGCAAGCCCAACGGCTGGCACGGCGAACGCTGGCTGGACATCCGCCGGCTCGCGCTCCTGCGGCCCCTGATGGAACGCCGGTTCGACATGTGCCGGGACAAGGGCTTCGACGCGGTGGAACCGGACCTGGTCGAGGGCTACGGCAACGACACCGGCTTCCCGCTCACGGCGCGCGACCAGCTCCGCTACAACCGCATGATCGCCGCCGTCGCCCACGAACGCGGCCTCGCCGTCGGCCTCAAGAACGACCTGGCCCAGATCCCGCACCTGCTCGACGACTTCGACTTCGCGGTCAACGAGGAGTGCGCCCAGTACGACGAGTGCGGACTGCTCGAACCGTTCATCTCGGCGGGCAAGGCCGTCTTCCACGTGGAGTACGCGCAGCCCACGGCCCGGTTCTGCCCGACGGCCCGCAAGCTGCGTCTGTCGTCGATGCGGAAGAAGCCGGAACTGGACACCTGGCGCAGGCCATGCTGAGGAGCGGTCCTCGACGCCTCACTGCCAGGTCGCGGTGTCGGGGTCGATGCCGTGGGCGCGGGCACTGGCGTCGACGATGCGACGGAACCATGTGGCGAGGCCGGGGCGGATGCCGTCGTAGTGGGCGGCGAAGCCCGGATCGGCCTCGTACATACGGCCGAGACAGACCTGCATCTGCCGGGTCAGGGGAAAGTACGAGGCGAACACCTCGCGGTGCCGCTCGACGAGTTGACCGGCTTGCGGGCTGCCAGGTGTGACGCCGGCGTCCATCGCGTCCGCGAGGGCGCGGTCGAGGGCGGCCGCGGCGTCGGCGACGGCCTGCCATTCCTCCGGGCCGCGAGCGGCCGAGAGTTCGGCGTACTGCTGCCATTGCTTGGTGTCTCCGTAGCGCTCACGGGCCTCGGCGGGCCACTCCGGGTTCCACTGGGGGCCGAAGATCGCGGCCTGCTGTTCGGCGGTCAGCAGCAGGCCGCGCTCGTGGGCGTCGATCATCCGGTCCAGCCCGGTGCCGAGCTGCTGGAGGCGCTCGATCCGTTCGGCGACCTGGGCGCGCTGCGCGCGCAGCGCACCGGTCACGTCCGCGGTCGAGTCGTCCAGGAGGGCCCCGATCCTGTCCAGGCCGAGACCGACCTCGCGGTAGACGACGATGCGGTGCAGACGTTCCAGATCACCGGCGGTGTAGAGACGGTATCCGGCGGCCGTGCGCAGCGACGGCCGCGCCAGATCGATCTCGTCCCAGTGGTGCAGCGCGCGGACCGTCACGCCCAGACGCGCCGAGACCTGACCGACGGTCAGGCCGTCGGTGTCGGTGGTGTCAGACATGATCCTCATTGTCGCCGCCACCGGCACCCGGCGGCGTGATCCCTACGGCCGCGAGGTTCCGTGCCTCCTCGCTGTCCGGATCGAAGGGCTTCGCCGCGGTGAAGACGATCCGTGCGTTCTCGGGGGTGATCACTTCCACGTCACGGGTGGTCCAGGGCGTGTCCCGTGGGCCGTCGACCGAGCCCGGTCGCACCGCGCGACAGGCCTCGGCAACGGACTCGATCTCGCCCAGCACGCACGCGAACGCCAGGCTCAGCGCCGGTGCCTGCTCCGGAACTCTCTCCGCCTTGACGAGGAGCACGTCCTGGAACGCCCACCGGCGCAGATGCACCACCGTGCCGGGGATGGCGAACAGCTCGAAGAACCCGAGCCCCCGAGTCCAGAAGTCCACCGACGCGGCCAGATCACTCGTCGGGATCGTCGCGAACGCCGGCATTCCGTAGATGCCACGGAACGGCTCCGGCGGAACCGCATCCGGACCGGGGGCGGGCACGGGGCTCATCTCGAACGCGTTGTAGTAGTCGCTCATGCGCCCCACGATTCAGCCTCACGCAGGGTGAGGGTCAAGTCGGGTCACAGGGGCCGGCGATCAGCCATGGGTGCCCGAGCCGTCGCGATCGAGCGCTGCCCGGATCCGGCCGAGCCATTCCGCGGCCAGTCGGCGCCCGTTCGGGAGCTGGTCGCCTCGGTCCCAGCGCCACGTCGTGATCATCGCCAGCACGAGGAGTCGGCACTCGCGCAGCAGGACTTGGTCGGCACCGGGATAGCGCGCGCCGATTTCCTCGGGCGCATGGGCGAGGTCGAATTCGACGGGCCCTCGGCAACATGTCTCGAGGTCGATGAACAGGAGCCCGTTCCTCGTGTTGACGAGGTTGCCCGGGTGCGGCTCGCCGTGCAGCAGTTGCTCGGTGCCGCCGCGTCCGGCGACAGCTCGTTTCATGCTGCGCAACGTGTCGCCGAGCAGTTCCCGGTCCGCCTCGGCGAGCGCGGGAGTCTGCTCGCGGTCGGCCACCAGCTGCCGCGCCTGCTCGACGCGATCCGTGAAGTGCCGTGCCGGGACATCGAGTTCGCGCATCCCGGCGTGCAACTGCGCAAGCGCATCGGCGTAGTCGGCCGGTGAGATCGCTCCAGGAGCCGCAGGCTCGTAGTAGGTCCACAGCGTGACCACGAAGCCATCACGCTCATGGACACCTGGTTCCACCCGAGGATCGAGAGCGGCCACGGGGCACCCGGACTCGACCAGCCGTTGAGCAAGGTCGACTTCGAACCGGGCGACCTGATCCCCGACGGGCGCCACCCGGGCCAGGACGTCACAGGGCAGCAGACGCAGAGTGAGCTTGTTCGAGTCGTGAAGCACGATCGCGTCGTCGGCCGTCAGGCCGGCCGACGACGCGGCCGACATGGCCGCAGCCACCGCCCGCGGCACCTCTGACACCTGCATCGTGCCGGGCCCCTCTCCTTCGAGCGCTGCCACAACTCCCCTGCGGTGCAACCTCGGCACCGTACCAAGGTCGCCACGGCGGGCCACCGCCCTGATCGTCTTCGCCGTCACGTCGGGGAACTCGGGTCCGCTGCCCTTTCGCCCGGCGTGGGGACGGGCTGCCGGAGCGGCTCGGGGAGGGCCTGTTCGGCCCAGATGACCTTGCCCTGGGGGGTGTAGCGGGTGCCCCAGCGCTCGGCCATCTGCGACACCAGGAACAGGCCCCGGCCGCCCTCGTCCGTCGTCGCGGCGTACCGCAGATGTGGTGAGGTGCTGCTGCCGTCGGCCACCTCGCAGATCAGGGTGCGGTCGCGGATCAGCCGTACGTGGATCGGGGCGGTTCCGTAGCGGATGGCGTTGGTGATGAGTTCGCTGAGGATGAGCTCCATGGTGAAGCCGAACTCCGCAAGGCCCCAGGCTTCGAGGCGTTGGGACACGGCGTCGCGCATACCCGAGACGGCGGCCGGGTCCGGTGGTACGTCCCATTCGGCGATCCGGTCCGGCGGGAGCCCCCGCGTGCGGGCGACGAGCAGGGCGACGTCGTCCTTGGGACGCCGGGGGAGCAGACTGTCCAGCACGTCCTGACAGGTCTCCTCGGGCGGCCGGCCGGGATGGCCGGTGAGCGCCTCACGCAGCAGTTCCATTCCCACGTCCAGGTCGCGCCTGCGGTCCTCGATGAGACCGTCGGTGTACAGCACGAGCTGGGTTCCCTCCGCGAGGCACACCTCCGCGGTCTGGAACGGCATGCCGCCCAGACCCAGCGGCGGACCGGCCGGCACCTCCGGGAAGGTGACGGATCCGTCCGGCCGGACCAGCGCGGGTGCCAGATGTCCGGCACGCGCCACGACGTAGCGGCGCGTCACGGGGTCGTAGATCCCGTACAGGCAGGTGGCGCCCACGACGCCCGCCGCGCTCTCCGCCGCCTCCTTCTGGTCGATGCTGCCGACCAGGTCGTCCAGATGGCTCAGCAGTTCGTCGGGCGGCAGATCGAGGGCGGAGAAGTTGTGCACCGCGGTCCGCAGCCGTCCCATCGTGGCGGCGGCGTGCAGACCGTGGCCGACCACATCGCCGACGGCCAGCGCCACCCGGCTCCCCGGCAGCGGGATCACATCGAACCAGTCACCGCCCACACCCGACTGGGCGGGCAGGTACCGGTAGGCGATGTCCAGGGCGTTCTGCTCGGGCATGGCCTGCGGCAGCAGGCTGCGCTGGAGGGTGACCGCCAGGGTGTGCTCGCGGGTGTAGCGGCGGGCGTTGTCGATGCTGATCGCGGCCCGGGCCACCAGCTCCTCCGCCAGCGACAGATCCTCCTCGTTGAAACGCTCGTGCTGTCGGGCGCGCCAGAAGTTCGCCATGCCCAGCACGACGCCCCGGGCCTGGATGGGGGCGGTGATCAGGGAGTGGATGCCGTAGTCGATGATCGCCCTGGCGCGCTCCGGGTCCTGCACGCGCCAGCTCGTGGCGCTCGGCAGGTCGCTCACCAGCTGGGAGCTGCCGCTGCCGTAGCCGCGTGCCTGGGGTGTGGAGGGCAGATAGTCGAAGAGCCGGCCCTGTTCGGACAGCGGATGGTCGTCGTGGATGCCGTACACGGCCGCGCGGCGCATGTCCGTCGCCGTGGGGGCCGGCTCCTCGCCGTGCAGGACGGCGTCGGCCAGGTCCACGGTGACGAAGTCCGCGAAGCGGGGAACGGGGACCCGCGCCAGCTCGCCGGCGGTGCGCAGCACGTCCAGGGTCGTACCGATGCGCAGCCCCGCGTCGTACAGCAGCCTGAGCCGCTCCCGTGCCACCTCCGCCCTGCCGGTCACCGCCTGGAGCTCGGTGGAGTCGCGCAGCGTCACCACCGTTCCCCTGGGGTCGCCCTCGCGATCCGTGGGCCGCTGGTTGATCGCGAGCAGCCGCTCTCCCGCGAGATGGACCTCGTCGGTGGCCTCGCGCCCGGAAACGAGCAGTTCCTTCGTGCCGGGATCGAGGCCCGGCAGTTCCGAGGCGAGCCGTCCCTCGACGTCCGGGGGCAGCTCCAGCAGCCGTCTGGCCTCGTCGTTCGCCAGGATCAGCCGCCCGTCGGCGGCCACGATCAGCACCCCTTCCCGGACGGAGTGGAGCACCGTGTCGTGGTGCTCGTACATCAGGCTCATCTCGGCCGGGGCCAGGCTGTGCGTCTGCCGTCGCAGCCGCCTGCCCACCAGGGCCGTCACGCCGGTGGACAACGCGAGCGCTCCCGCACCGGCGCCCAGGATGATCGGCAGTTGCCGGGCCAGCTGACTCTCGACGTTCTTGACCTTCATCCCGGCCGAGACGAGGCCCACCACCTCGCTGTCGGCGTTCTCGATCGGGACCGTGGCCTGCACCTCGCGACCGAGCGGGCCGTCGACGCTCTCCACGTACGTCCTGCCCTCCAGCGACGGCCCGATCTCGCCCACGAACCGCTTGCCGATCCGGTCCGGCAAGGGGTGCGTGTAACGGATGCCCTCGGTGTCCATGACCACGATGAAGTCGACGCCGGAGGCCCTGCGTGCCGCCTCCGTGAGCGGCTGGAGGATCTTGCTCGGATCGGGGGCCTGCAGTGCCGCCAGGACGCCCGGTGCGTGCGCGAAGGTCTGTGCCACGGCCGTGGAGCGGCGCCTGGCCTCGGCGTTGGTGTCCCGCTCCGACTGGAGGATGAGAGCGAAGACGCCACAGGCGACGAGCAACACGACCAGGGCCACCTGGAAGATCAACACCTGCCCGGCGACGCTTCGCGTGCCCTTGCTGATCAGGCGCTTCACCGAGAGGTGCGGAAAACGGGCGAAACGGTTCGCCATGCGACCTTTCTAACACCGGTGATCCCAAGTGGCCAGGTGCCCGCACGCACGGCCCCGGCTCCGACGGCCGGTGCGTGATTTCCCCGCGCCCGATGTCCGCTCAGGTCGATATGATGCATTTTGTGATCATGCCTGGGTGGCTGTGGCGCCGTCGTCCTGCCTATGGCGGCCGATGGGACGCTGCCCGGCTGGCACCCGTGGTCCTGACGGTCCTCATCGTCGCCCTGGCGTCCTCGACCCCCAGGGAGATCGCCTTCAGCCGCCTGCTGCCCGCCGCGCCCGCCCTGGCCGCCGCGATGTGGCCCGTGCTCCCCACGATCCTGCTCGGGGCGTTCTGCTTCCTGTTCATGATCGTCCTCAGCCTCTTCCACACCGATCTCGGGACGCAGTACACGTCCGCCGCGATCATCGCGGTCACCTTGGCGGCCGCATACGGCAGCCATGTCCGACTTCAGCGGGAGGAGATCCTCTTCCAGGTCCGACTCGTCGCCGACACGGCCCAGAAGGTACTGCTACGGCCGCTGCCGCGCCGCATCGAGGACGTCGAGATCGAGTCCCTGTATCTGGCGGCCCAGGAACAGGCCCGGATCGGCGGCGACTTCTACGAGGCGATCGGCACGCCGCACGGCGTCCGGCTGCTCATAGGCGACGTACGGGGCAAAGGCCTGTCCGCGGTCGGGGCGGCCTCCGCGGTGATCAGCTGCTTCCGGGAGGCCGCGTACGACGAACCGGACCTGCAAGGCATCATCCACCGCCTGGAGACCACCATCACGCGCCACAGCGACGCGTTCCCCACCCAGGACCAGCGCGAGCACTTCGCCACCGCCCTCCTCGCCGAGATCCCGCCCGGCGGCGGCCGGATACGGATCCTCAACTGCGGGCATCCCCCGCCACTGATCGCCCATTGCGGGAAGGTCCGGCTCCTGGAGCCCACCCTCCCTTCCCCGCCCCTCAACCTCGCGGCACTCATCGGCGACCGCTACTGGGTCGACATGGTCTCCTTCACGCCGGGTGACCAGCTGCTGCTCTACACGGACGGTGTCTCGGAGACCCGCGACCACACGGGCCAGTTCTTCCCCCTGCCGGACTGGATGCGCCGACAGGGCGTGGAACAGCCCCGCGAACTCCTCGACCGCCTGCACCGGGATCTGCTCCAGCACAGCGGCGGAAGACTCGACGACGACATCGCCGCGCTCGCGCTGAGGTGCTCGGGCGCGCAGGACCGGGGAGCGGTGGAGACCGAGGGCACGGCGTGAGCCCGGGTGCCTTGCTCACCCGGGCAGGGTCTGGGTGACGCGCCACAGGCGCCGTGGCAGGCCACCCTCCTCGAAGGCGTGGACCTCCCGAAGGATCCAGCCCTCCGCGAGGGCGTCGACCAGTTCACGGGAGAAGAAGTGGACGGCGAAGCCACCGTGCTCCCAGATGTCGTCCCCGTGTCCCGTCCCCACCCTGTAGTGCGCGTCTGCGGTGTGGCGGACGGTGTACACGAAGACGCCGCCCGGTCTCAGGACGCGGCGCACCTCGGCGACCAGGGCGTGGATCTCGTTCGTGGACAGCGCCATGCAGAGCAGCATGTGCGCGAACACGCCGTCCACCGAGGCGTCCGCCGACGGCAGCGGCTCGCGGACGTCGTGGACTGCCGTCGTGACCCGATCGGCCAGTCCTTGGACTTCAGCGGCCTCGCACAACTGCTCCAGGCCCACCGGGCTGAAGTCGGTGGCCAGCACGGTGAAGCCCTCGCGTGCGAAGGACAGCGCGTCACGACCGTGCCCGGCACCCAGCTCGAGGAGTTCTCCTGCCCCGGCGGCCCGAAAGACCGCGGCGGCGTGGACGGCGGGTTCGGACGGCTTCTCGCCGTACATGCCCGGATGTTCGCCGTACGTCCGCTGCCAGTGCTCACGCTGGACGTCGGCCAGTTCCTGCTCGGACTCCGACATGCGCTCACCCCGTGGGGCGGTCGGCGGTGTCCGGCCGCTCCAGATGGGAGGCGAGGACCGCGGCCTGGACGCGGCGCTGGACGCCGAGCTTGGCCAGCAGCCGGGAGATGTGGTTCTTGATGGTCTTCTCCGAGAGGTAGAGCCTCTTGCCGATCTCGCGGTTGGTCAGGCCGTCGCCGATCAGGGCGAGGATGTCCCGTTCGCGGGGGGACAGGCCGGCCAGCTCGGGTGCGACGGACGGCGTCCCGGAGGGTTCGGCGCGTAGTGAGCGCATCAGGCGGGCCGTGGTCGCGGGATCCAGCATGGACTGGCCCGACGCGACCGTGCGGACGGCCGATACCAGGTCGGAGCCCCTGATCTGCTTCAGGACGTAGCCCGAGGCGCCGGCCATGATGGCATCGAGCAGCGCGTCCTCGTCGTCGAACGAGGTCAGCATCAGACAGGCCAGCTCCGGCATCCGGCTGCGCAGCTCGCGACAGACCGTGATGCCGTCGCCGTCCGGGAGACGAACGTCGAGCACGGCGACGTGGGGGCGCAGCGCCGGGCCGCGGGCGAGGGCGTGCTCGACGGTGTCCGCGTCGCCGACCACGGAGATGTCCGGCTCTGCGTCGAGCAGGTCGGTGATGCCCCGTCGTACCACCTCGTGGTCGTCCAGCAGGAACACGCGGATCGGGTTCTGCTCCGTGAAAGGGCCTGTCTCGGTCATGACGATCCCTCGTTCCCCGGTGGCTCACGGTCTGTGGACCACGCACTGCTCATGGTGCCGATGATTGCTCGCCGAAGCCGGATGTACCAGGGCCGACCGGCCCTGGTCGGGCTGGAGACGCGCCTCACCGGCCCACGGCCGTGTCCGGCGGCCGCTCGACAGCACGCACCAGGCGTGCGGCCACGGGAATCATGGACGCGTCCCGCGAGCCTGACCACTCCAGCCCGTGGACCACCGGCAGCCGCTCGACCTTGGCCCGTGCCATGGTGCGGGCGGCCTGGGCGAGCTCGCGTCCGGGCGGGTGGTGAGCGCCGGGGAGGTCATCAGCTCCTCCGCGGTGAGCGCGCCCGCCTCGGCCAGGTCGGGGAGGCGGCGCAGCTGGGTGCACCGGTCGGGGTCGCTGTCGCGGGACTCCTCCTTGGGCAGCAGGTCGGCCTCGGAGACGACGACGTGCGTGGCGCCGGTGCCGGCGTCGGTGCCGGTGCCGGTGCCGTACATGGTGGCTCTTCCTCGTTTCGGCTCGTCGCGGGAACGGTTCAGGCGTAGCTGCCTGAGCCGTACGGGGCGTACAGGTCCAGCAGTCGGGTCCGGGAGGAGCGCAGACGGTGGGCGAGGACGTCACCGACCCATTGGGCGACGGCGTGGCCCATGGCCGGGTCCTCCTGGCACATCGTGCGGACGGCCGCGGCGTCGAACTCGTACGCCCGCACGGGCGTCGTGGCCTCGGCGCCCAGGTGCCAGGCGTGCGGGGTGAAGAGCCAGGACCAGCCGACGAGTTCGTTGTGCCGGAGGGTTTCGATGACGGCGGCCGGACGCCCGGGCACGTGCATGTCGAGCTCGACGGTGCCGGTCCGGATGATCCAGAACCGGTCGGCCTTGCCGCCTTCCTCGAACAGACGCGTCCCTTGCGGGATGGACACCTCACGGGCGACGCGCATGAGTCGTTCCCGGTGCTCGGCCGGCAGGGCGCGCAGCATGCTGGGCGTGGACGTGGTGATCATGGCGTGCCTCCCGATGGCTGCAGGGACTTCCAGGACCAGCGTGTCCCCGCCGACGGCGCCGGCCCATGGGCCATCCGGCCCCTTCGGGCGGGCCCTCCGGCTCCGGGAACACGCCCGTGTTCGTGCCCGTTCGGCCATGCACCCCAACGGGTCCACTGGGCAGGGCCGTTCGGCCCTACGGGCACGGACCTTCGGCATCCGGCGGTCACCGGCCAGCCGCCATGAGAGTGAGCGGAGGCGGGCCCCGACCGGGTGGGACGGCACACCGAGCAGGTCGACGAACTCGTTGGCGGAGTACCACCGGCACGCTCTGGGCCCACCGCACCGCACCGGACCACACGGGGCACGCAGGACCGGGCCGGGGCCGATCGGCCCCTCGCGGGGACCCGCGGCCCATGCCGGGAGCCGTATCCGAAGACGAGGCTCGAATCGGGACCACCGATTCAGGAGGTGGAATCATGACCCGCACCGTCACCCTCAGCGTCACCGTCGGCCTCGACGGCTCACGTGAGAGCCGTGCGGCAGCCGAATGGGCGGCCCGCGAGGCACAGTTGCTGGGGCTGCCGCTGAAGCTGGTCCACGTCCGGGAGCCGGTGCCGCCGCCGCTGGCGCGGGCACCGTTCCTCGGCGCCGAGACCCAGCAGCACTGGGCCGAGCGAAGCGAGACGGGGGTGTCACCGGCCGACGGCCGGGGCGGCATCCCCCGCGACACGGCCGAGGGCGTCCGACTGCGCCACCCCGGCCTCGACGTGAGGACAGAGCAGCTCTCCGGCCGGGCCGCCGAAGTGCTGGCCGGCGAGGCGCAGGACGCGGAGCTGCTCGTCCTCGGCTTCCGCGGACTGAGCGGCATCGGCGGCTTCATGGTCGGCTCCGTCGGACTCGCCGTCGTGGCACTCGCCGAGCGGCCCGTCGTCCTGGTCCGAGGCGGCGAGCAGGCCGCCGACGAACACGAGAAGGACCCGGCGGGCATCCCGTCGGCCGCCACCGCCTTCCGGCCCGTCGTCCTCGGCCTGGACATCGAGAGCCCGAACGAGGAGCTGATCGGGTTCGCGTTCGCGGCAGCCACCCGCCGCCGTACCTCCCTGCGGGTGGTGCACGGCTGGAACGTGCCTCCGTACTACGCCTACGGCCTGTCCTCGGACCTCGAACTCCACCGCTCCCTGGCACGGGCCGAGGCGGACGCCCTGACCGGGGCCCTGCGCCCGTGGCGCGCGAAGTTCCCGGACGTCGAGGTCACCGAGGAGTCCCACTACGGAAGTCCCGCGGGCCACCTGACCGACGTCTCCCGCGAGGCGTCCCTGATCGTCGTCGGCAAGCGCGTTCGCCGCACCCCGATCGGCACGCACACAGGCCCCGTCACCCACGCCGTCCTGCATCACGCCGGCGCCCCCGTCGCGGTCGTTCCGCACCCCTGACGGAAGAACCCGAGGAGCAGCAACCATGAAGCAGCCGTCGTACGGGCCTTTTGACTGGCCGGTCAAGCCCAGCCCGCCCTTCGTACCCGGCCACGAGGGCGTCGGCCGCGTCCAGCCTCTCAAGGCCCGGATCGTCTTCGACCTCGGTACGGGACGGTGAGGGCGATGGAACTGCCGATCGTCGTCGGCGTGGCGCCCGGCACCGGCAGGCCGCCGTGCCGGTCTCCACCCTCACGTTGCCCGAGGAGCCCGAGTACGCGCTCCTGCGGGAGAGCGGCTGGGCCTCCCTGCTGGTGACGGGCAGCCGTGGCCACAGCGGCGTCGCCGGGGCGCTGCTCGGGTCGGTGAGCGTCCGACGACCCCGGCAGCGGTGCGTTTCGCGTCCGGCGAGGCGCGACGGCGAGGCGCGGTCCTGGAGGCGGTGCGGGCCTGGCGGTGTCCCGCGCGCGAGGCCATGGACCAACCTCCGCTCGCCGGGGGACCCGCACGGACGCATGGGAAGCACGCGGTGGAGGTACTGGACAAGGCGCTGCACGATGTCCCCGAGGACGTCGAGGCCACCGCCGTGCGGTCGAGGGCATCGCCCGCAACGTCCTCGCGGACGCCTCGCGCGATGCCGACCTCCTGGTGAGTATGCGAGTACGGACACCCTGCCCCGCGACCTGAACCGACGACTTCCGGAGCCCGCCCATGTCCAAGGTGGAACACCAGAACGCCACCGCACTCTCCGACGACGAACTGCGCACGCTCGACGCCCACTGGCGGGCCGCCAACTATCTGGCCGCCGGACAGATCTATCTGCTGGCCAACCCGCTGCTGACCGAGCCGCTCACCCCCGAGCACATCAAGCCGCGGCTGCTCGGCCACTGGGGTACCTCGCCGGGGCTGAACCTCGTCTACACCCACCTCAACCGCGTCATCAAGGCGCGCGGTCTGGACGCCCTGTGCGTGTGGGGCCCGGGGCACGGTGGCCCGTCCGTGCTCGCGGGTTCCTGGCTGGACGGCAGCTACAGCGAGACGTATCCGGACGTGTCGCGCGACGCACCGGGGATGGAACGGCTGTTCCGGCAGTTCTCCTTCCCGGGCGGGGTGCCCAGCCATGTGGCGCCGGAGGTCCCGGGGTCCATCCACGAGGGCGGCGAGCTCGGCTACTCGCTCGCCCACGCCTACGGCGCCGCCTTCGACAACCCGGACCTGCTCGTCACGTGTGTGATCGGCGACGGCGAGGCCGAGACCGGGCCGCTGGCCGCGTCCTGGCACTCCGACAAGTTCCTCGACCCGGTGCACGACGGTGCCGTGCTGCCGATCCTGCACCTCAACGGCTACAAGATCGCCAACCCGACCGTGCTGGCCCGCCTCCCCGAGGCCGAGCTCGACCAACTGCTCCGCGGATACGGCCACGAGCCGATCCACGTCACGGGCGACGACCCGGCCACCGTCCACCGCGCCATGGCAGCCGCCCTCGACGACGCGCTCGACCGGATCGCGCTGCTGCAGCGCACGGCCCGCGAGGAGGGAATCGGCGAGCGCGCGCACTGGCCCATGATCGTCCTGCGCACCCCCAAGGGCTGGACCGGCCCGGCCGAGGTCGACGGCGTGCCCGTCGAGGGCACCTGGCGCGCCCACCAGGTCCCGCTCGCCGGCGTACGGGAGAAACCGGAGCATCTGCGGCAGTTGGAGGCCTGGCTGCGTTCGTACCGCCCCGAGGAACTGTTCGACGCCGACGGCCGGCCCGTCGCCGACGTCCTCGCCTGCGTCCCCGACGGCTCCAGGCGTCTGGGCGCCACCCCGCACGCCAACGGCGGCCTGCTCGTGCGCGAGCTGCCCATCCGGTCCCTGGACTCCTTCGCCGTACCGGTCGAGAAGCCGGGCACGACCCTGCACGAGCCGACCCGGGTCCTCGGCGGCCTCCTCGAACAGGTCATGAAGGACACCCGCGCCCGCCGGGACTTCCGGGTCGTCGGGCCGGACGAGACCGCCTCCAACCGGCTCCAGGCCGTCTTCGACGCCAGCGGCAAGGCCTGGCAGGCGGAAACCCTCCCCGTCGACGAGCACCTGGACCGGCACGGCCGCGTCATGGAGATCCTCTCCGAGCACACCTGCCAGGGCTGGCTGGAGGGCTACCTCCTCACCGGCCGGCACGGACTGTTCTCCTGCTACGAGGCCTTCGTCCACATCGTCGACTC
>CBFGZZ010000182.1:0-17192 GCA_965653385.1 uncultured Streptomyces sp.
CTGACGCCGCTGCGGCGCGTACGCGCCGAGGAAATCGGCTCCGCTCGGCTGCTGCCCGGGCTGCGGCGCGGCCTGCTGGGGAGCGTACGGCCCCAGGTAGTCGGCGCCCCGCCCCTGCCCGTGCTGCGCCGTCACCTGGACGGCACGTCCGGCGCGCGCCGCACGCCGACGGTCGATCCTGCGCTTCAGCTTGAAGCCCCATGACCCGACGACGAGCAGCACGATCAGGACCAGCACGGGGATCTGCACCCAGTCCGGCATGAACTGCAGGACGACCTGGAATATCTCGCCCTTGCCGGACGCCAACGGCACACCGGTGGACACGTCTGGTACTCCCCCTCGTTCTTCTCCGCCCCCTGCAAACCCAGCGGATCCTAGCGGGCCGCGAGAGCGCGCTCCCCCGCTTTTCGCATGGCCTCGACGGGCGCGGGAGCACGGCCGGTCATCTGCTCCACCTGGAGCACCGCCTGGTGCACCAGCAGGTCGAGCCCGCTGACGACGGCGCCGCCGTACATGGACCAGCGCGCCGCGAGGGCGGTCGGCCAGGGGTCGTAGAGCACGTCGAACAGGGTGACGGGCCGCTCCGGTACGGCCGCGGCGAGGGCGTCCGTCGTACCGGCCGGGGTGGTCGCGATCACCAACGGGGCGCGCAGTGCCCGGTCCGCCTCGGCCCAGTCAGCCGTACGGATCTCGACTTCGAGGCGCTCGCCCCACTGCCGCATCTCGGCGGCGCGGGCCTCGCTGCGTACGTACGCCACGACCTCACCGGTGCAGACGCGCGCGAGCGCGGCCAGCGCGGAGGACGCCGTGGCGCCCGCGCCGAGGATGGCGGCCGAGTCGACCTGTTCGATGCCGCGCTCGCGCAGCGCGGCGACCATCCCGGGGATGTCGGTGTTGTCGCCGACGCGCCGGCCGTCCTCGCCGAGGACGACGGTGTTGACCGCTTCGACGGAGGCCGCCGTCTCGCTGATCTCGTCGAGCAGCGGGATGACGGCCCGTTTGAGCGGCATGGTCAACGACAAGCCGGCCCACTCCGGCCCGAGTTCCTTGAGGAACCCGGGCAGCGCGGCCTCGTCGATCTCGAACCGGTCGTACGACCAGCCCGTGAGCCCGAGCTCCTCGTAGGCGGCGCGGTGCAGCACCGGGGAGAGGGAGTGGGCGATGGGCGAACCGAGAACGGCGGCCCGGCGGGCGTCAGTTGCCCCTGCTCTCATTGAACTTGTCCTTGAGCTTCAGGAAATCGTCGTGGGTTTTGGCGAATTCTGTCTTGTTCACGCCGTCGGTCGCCACGAAGTAGTACCAGCCCTGGTTCGTCGGATTCAGCGTGCCCTTCAAGGCGCCATCGCCCGGGTTGTCGATGGGGCCGGGCGGCAGACCCTTCTGCGTGTACGTGTTGTACGGGTCCTGGTTGCTCTTGATCTCCGACTCGCTGATGTCGATGTTGCTCTGACCCTTCAGGTAATTGAAGGTCGAGTCGAACTGCAGGGCTCCGTAGGTCTCGGGGTTCGCGAGGTCGAGGCGGTTGTAGACCACCTCCGCCATCTTGCGGTAGTCGTCGTCGGTCTTGCCCTCGGCCTGGACGAGGCTGGCGACCGTGAGGACCTGCAGCGGGTTCTCCAGCTTGAGTTCCTTGGCCTTGGCCTCCAGGTCGAGCGCCTCGTACTTGTCGGCGGCCTGGGTCACCATTTCCTTCAGGACCGCTTCCGGCTTCATGCCCTTGGCCGCGGGATAGGTACCCGGATAGAGGAAGCCCTCCAGCGGGTCCTTGATCTCGCTGTTGCTGTTCGCCCAGCTCGGAAGGCCGAGGCTCTTGTAATTCTTCTCCGCGGCCTTCTCGGTGGCACCGGCCGACAATTCCAGCTTCTCGTCGATCGCCTTGTAGACGCTCGCATTGCGCTCGCCGGGCCTGACCAGCACATTGTTCTGGCTCTCGGGGCTGAGCATCATCTCGACGGCGGCGGCTGCGGACATCTGCTTCTTCAGCAGATAGGCGCCTGCCTGGATCTTGTCCCCGTTTTCGTTCTGCTGCTGGGCGGCGACGAACGCGTCGACGCTCTTCACCACGCCGGCGGCCTTCAGCTTCTGACCGATCTCGGATCCGAACGCGCCTTTGGGGATCTCGACGGTCACCGTCTCGCTCGTGCCGTCACCCGCGTAGTCGGGCGCGTCGCCGAAACGATCCTGGTAAAACTGATATCCGAAATATCCAACTCCGGCGACGCCTCCGCCGAAGATCAGCACGACCATCAGACAGGCCATCCCGCTGCGCCGTTTCTTGGGCTTCCCGCCCCGGCCCTTGCGGTCACCGCGGCCGCGGCCGCCTCCCGACCCGTCGTCGGAGTCGTCCTCGTCATCGTCGCCGCCACCGGCGAAGAAGGCATGTTCGCCCTGGTCGGGGCCGGGGTCCCAGTCGGTCTGGGGCGGCTCCGGCTCGGCCTGCCGACGGCTCGGCGGCTCCGGCGGCGGATACGCCTCGGGCGTGCCGTAGTAGTCGGGCTGCTCACCGCCGTACCCCGCGGGCTGCTGCCCGTAGGGGTCCGCGGGGTCGGGGTACTGGACGTGTCCCTGGGCGCCGTTGGCCCAGCCGTTCTGGTCGTACGACTGCTGGCCCTGGCCCGCGTACTGCTGCTGTTCGTACTGCTGCTGTTCGTACTGCTGGGCGTACTGCTGGCCCTGCTCCGGGTACTGCTGACCCTGCTGCTGGTACTGCTGCGCCTGACCGTATGCGGCCTGCTGGCCGTTGCCCCAGTCGCCGTAGTGCTGCGGCTGCTGCGGCTGCTGCTCCGGATAGTGCTGCGGCTGGCCGCCGTAGGCAGCCTGCTGGCCCGTGTGGGCCTGCTGCCCTTCCCATCCGCCGTCCCCGAACAACGGGTCCTCCGGATGCCACGGTTCGGAGCCTGGGCCCCGGCCATACTCAGTCATCGATCCCCTAGAGCCGCGAGGCGGCGGTCACGCGGCTGCTGAAGATCCGGTTCCCGTCCCGCCTCTCTTTGTGCGCCGGCTGTTCGAACACCGGTACATCGCGCGGAACGTTACCGTATCGCGATCAGATAACCACTTCGACGCTCTCTCCGGGTGCTTTACCTGACACCCGTTCGGATTCGAGCGCCTGCTGCAAAATGATCACAGCGGCCGCCTGGTCGATCACCGACCGACCCTTCTTCGACTTCACCCCCGAGGCACGCAGTCCCTGACTGGCCGTCACGGTCGTCATCCGCTCATCCACGAGCCTGACCGGTACGGGCGCGATCATGCGTGCCAGTTCCTGGGCGAAGCCCCTGACCTTGACGGCGGCCGGGCCCTCGCCTCCCTTGAGGGAGCGCGGCAGACCGACGACGACCTCGATCGGCTCGTACTCCTCGACGAGTTGCCGGAGGCGGCGGTGAGCTGCGGGGACGTCCCGGCCCGGGACCGTCTCCACCGGGGTGGCGAGGATCCCGTCGGGGTCGCACGAGGCGACGCCGATACGGGCGTCGCCGACGTCGATCGCGAGGCGGCAGCCCCGGCGGATGCCCGGGCCGCCGCCACCTGCGAGTGTGCTGTCGCTCACTTGGCCGTTTCCGTCACGAGCCGCTCGACGGCGTCGACGGCCTCGCCGACGGCGGCCGGGTTCTGGCCGCCGCCCTGGGCGACGTCCGGCTTGCCGCCACCGCCGCCGCCGAGGGTCTTGGCGGCGGTGCGGACCAGGTCACCGGCCTTGAGGCCACGCTCGCGGGCGGCCTCGTTGGTGGCGATGACCGTGAGCGGCTTGCCGTTGTTGACCGTGAACAGGGCGACCACGGCGGCGCGTCCGCCCTGGATGCGGCCGCGCACGTCGAGGACCAGCTTGCGCAGGTCGTCGGCCGTGGTGCCGTCCGGGACCTGGCCGGTGACGACGGCGATGCCGCGGACGTCCTTGGCGGACTCGGCGAGACCGGCGGCGGCCTGGAGCACCTTCTCGGCGCGGAACTTCTCGATCTCCTTCTCGGCGTCCTTCAGCTTGCCGAGCATGGCGGAGACCTTCTCCGGGAGCTCCTCCGGGCGGCCCTTGATCAGCTCCTGGAGCTGGGCGACGACCGTGTGCTCACGGGCGAGGAAGTTGTAGGCGTCCACGCCGACCAGTGCCTCGATACGGCGGACACCCGAGCCGATCGACGACTCGCCGAGCAGCTTGACCAGGCCGAGCTGGGCGGTGTTGTGCACGTGCGTGCCGCCGCACAGTTCCTTGGAGAAGTCGCCGATGGTCACCACGCGGACCCGCTCGCCGTACTTCTCGCCGAACTCGGCGATGGCGCCCTGCTTCTTGGCCTCGTCGATGCCCATGACCTCCGCGTGCACGTCCAGGTCGCGGGCGAGCACTTCGTTGATCTTCTGCTCGACGTCGGTCATCACGGCCGTCGGAACGGCGGACGGCGAGCCGAAGTCGAAGCGGAAGCGGCCGGGCTGGTTCTCGGAACCGGCCTGGGCGGCCGTCGGGCCGAGGGCGTCGCGCAGCGCCTGGTGGGTGAGGTGCGTGGCCGAGTGGGCGCGGGCGATGGCCCGGCGGCGCAGCGAGTCGATGGAGGCGTGGGCCTTGGCACCGACCGTCACCTCGCCGACCTGGACGACACCCTTGTGGACGTAGACGCCCGGGACCGGCTTCTGGCAGTCGCGGACCTCGATGACGGCACCGGTGTCGACCTTGATCCGGCCGGTGTCGCCGATCTGACCGCCGCCCTCGGCGTAGAACGGGGTGCGGTCGAGGACGATCTCGACCTCGTCGCCCTCGGTGGCGGCCGGGGAGGAGGCACCGTCGACGAGGATGCCGACGACGGTGGACTCGCCCTCGGTGTCGCTGTAGCCGATGAAGTCGGTCTCGCCGACCTTGTCGGCGATCTCCCGGTAGGCGCCGGCGCCGGCGTGGCCGGTCTTCTTGGCCTGGGCGTCGGCCTTGGCGCGCTCCCGCTGCTCCTTCATCAGGCGGCGGAAGCCGTCCTCGTCCACGGACAGGCCCTGCTCGGCGGCCATCTCCAGGGTGAGGTCGATCGGGAAGCCCCAGGTGTCGTGGAGCAGGAACGCCTTGTCGCCGGCCAGCACGGTCGAGCCCGCGGCCTTGGTGTCGGAGACGGCCGTGTCGAGGATGTTGGTGCCGGCCTTCAGCGTCTTGAGGAAGGCGTTCTCCTCGGCGAGGGCGACCTTCTCGATGCGCTCGCGGTCGGTGATCAGCTCGGGGTACTGCTGGCCCATCATGCCGATCACGACGTCGATGAGGTCCTTGACGACCGGGCCGGTGGCGCCGAGCAGGCGCATGTTGCGGATGGCGCGGCGCATGATGCGGCGCAGGACGTAGCCACGGCCCTCGTTGCCGGGCGTGACGCCGTCGCCGATGAGCATCACGGATGTACGCATGTGGTCGGTGACCACGCGCAGGGACACGTCCGAGGCGTGGGCGTCGCCGTACGCGACACCCGTCAGCTCGGTGGCCTTCTTGATGACGGCCATGGAGGTGTCGATCTCGTACATGTTCTGCACGCCCTGCAGAATCATGGCGAGGCGCTCCAGGCCGAGGCCCGTGTCGATGTTCTTGCTCGGGAGCTCGCCGAGGATCTCGAAGTTGTCCTTGCCGACGCCCGCGCCGCGCTCGTACTGCATGAAGACGAGGTTCCAGATCTCCACGTACCGCTCGTCGTTGACGGCGGGACCGCCCTCGACGCCGAACTCGGGGCCACGGTCGTAGTTGATCTCGGAACAGGGGCCGCAGGGGCCCGGGACGCCCATGGACCAGTAGTTGTCCTTCATGCCGAGGCGCTGGATGCGCTCCTTCGGCACGCCGACGACCTCGTGCCAGATGCGCTCGGCCTCGTCGTCGTCCTTGTAGACGGTGATCCAGAGCTTCTCCGGCTCCAGGCCGTAACCACCCTTGTCCTGGGGGCTGGTGAGCAGCTCCCAGGCGAGCTTGATGGCGCCTTCCTTGAAGTAGTCGCCGAAGGAGAAGTTGCCGCACATCTGGAAGAACGTGCCGTGCCGGGTGGTCTTTCCGACCTCTTCGATGTCCGGCGTGCGCACGCACTTCTGGACGCTGGTGGCGCGGTCGAAGGGCGGCTTGACCTCGCCCAGGAAGTAGGGCTTGAAGGGCACCATGCCGGCCGGGACGAGGAGCAGAGTCGGGTCGTCCGCGATGAGCGACGCCGAAGGGACGACGGTGTGCCCGCGCTCCTCGAAGAAGCTCAGCCAGCGGCGGCGAATCTCGGCCGACTCCATCAGTGGTCCTCGTTTCGGTTGTACGAGTACGTCGTCCTGTCGACGTACTTCGGGTTGTTGCGGTTCTCGATGGCGGCGAACCGCCGGGGTGCGGGGAGTTCCTGGTCGACGGGGGCGTTGAGCCCGAGCGCGTCGCCCAGTTCCTCCTCGCGCTGGGCCATGTTGTCGCGGACGTCGAGCGCGAAGCCCACCGCGCGGTCCTTGAGCCGGTGACCCGCCTCGATCGCCTTGTTCGTCGCGGTCGCGGCGAGGCTCTCGGGGGTCAGCTGCTTCAGCTTCCGGTTGACCTTGGTGGTGGCCCACACACCGGCGGCGACGCCCGTGGTGAACCAGAACGTACGGCGGAACATGCTGGGTCTCAGTCCCTCTTTCCGCGGAGGTTTCGCTTGTCCCGTCGCGCGGCCGGAACCGTGCGGCCCACGATCACGGTACGCCGGGCCTCTTTGGCGGGCACGTCGTCCTTGCGGCCGCCGAGGGCCCGGCGCACGCCGTAGCCGAAGGCCGCGACCTTGACGAGGGGGCCGCCGAAGGTGGAGGCGACGGTGGTCGACAGGGCGGAGGCGTTCGAGGTGACCTCCTGGACGTCGGAGGCGATCGCGTCGACCCGGTCGATCTGGGTCTGTGCGGAGCGCACCGCCGTGGAGGCCTCTGCCAGGAGCGGGACGGCCTGGTCGGTCACGTCCGCGACGAGCTTGGTGGTCGCCTTGAGCGTCTGGGCCAGCCTCGCCAGCGCGACGGCGAGGAAGGAGACCAGAATCGCCCAGAAGACGGCCACCAGGATCCCGGCAACCTCTCCACCGGACACCTGGCACCTACTTCCTGCTCTTTGGAGAAATCAATAGTGCACGCTGAGCCTATCGCGCTGGACCCGGCGCTTCGCACCGCATTACGCGCACGCGAAAGCCCGCCGCCCCGCCCACCCGGAAGGGGCGGCGAGACGACGGGCTCAGGCGCGGAAGTCCTACGACCGTCGAAGGATCAACGGGCGTAGTACTCGACGACGAGCTGCTCGTCGCAGATCACCGGGATCTCCTTGCGGTTCGGCTCACGGTCCAGGCGGAACGCCAGGGCCTTGAGGTTCACCTGGAGGTAGCGCGGGGTCTCACCCTCGGGGGCGAAGCCGCCCTCACGGGCGATGGAGAAGAGGGTCTTCTCGCGGCTGCGCTCGCGGACCATCACGACGTCATCGGGCTTGACGCGGAAGGACGGCTTGTCGACCTTCTGGCCGTTGACCTCGATGTGGCCGTGCACGACCATCTGACGGGCCTGGTAGATGGTGCGGGCGATGCCCGAACGCAGGACCAGGGCGTCGAGACGGCGCTCGAGCTCGATGATCAGGGCCTCACCGGTCTTGCCCTGAACCTTGGAGGCACGCTCGTAGGCGCGGACGAGCTGGCGCTCGGACACGTCGTACTGCGCACGCAGACGCTGCTTCTCCAGCAGACGGACCTTGTAGTCCGAGTTCTGCTTGCGGCCACGGCCGTGCTCACCCGGCGGGTAGGGACGGGCCTCGAAGTACTTGACGGCCTTCGGGGTCAGCGCGATACCGAGGGCACGCGACTTCTTGACCTTGGGGCGGGACTGATTCGCCACGATCTCTCATTTCTCAGTGTTCGGCTTGTCAGGGTTGAGGGAGGTCGCATCCGCAGCCGGGGAAACCCTTCGCGCCCTGGTGGGCGTGACGGGCAGCCGCTCCCTGGTCTGGGCACATACGTGCAGCACGCGAGTGACCCACCGACCGGTCTCCCCCTGGGGTGAGTGGTGGTGGGTTGCCCGCGACACCATTCGAACGGTGCGCGACGCTCCTGGAACCCGCTGGGGGTTCCGGCTGACCGTCCCGTTCTGACAGCACGGGACACAGCACTTCGGGGAAGTTTACAGGGTGCTCAGGACCGCTTGCGACCGAGGTGTTTCCTGGTCCACTCCACGGCGTCCGCGTACCTCGCCTCCGATCCGTGCCGGGTCGGGGTGTAGTACTCGCGGTCCTTGAGGGCGTCCGGCGCGTACTGCTGGTCGGCGATGCCCTCGGGCAGGTCGTGCGGATACACGTACCCCTGTGCGTGCCCGAGCTTGGCGGCGCCCTTGTAGTGCCCGTCGCGCAGGTGGGGCGGGACAGGTCCGGCCAGTCCCTTGCGTACGTCCTCCAGGGCTGCGCCGATCGCGGTCGTCGCGGCGTTGGACTTCGGCGCGAGCGCGAGGGCGATGGTGGCGTGGCTGAGGGTGAGGGCGGCCTCGGGGAAGCCGATCATGGCGACGGCCTGGGCGGCGGCGACCGCGATCGGCAGGGCGTTGGGGTCGGCGAGGCCGATGTCCTCGCTGGCGGAGATCATCAGGCGGCGGGCGATGAAGCGGGGGTCCTCGCCGGCCTCGATCATGCGGGCCAGGTAGTGCAGGGCGGCGTCGACGTCGGAACCGCGGATGGATTTGATGAGCGCGCTGGCCACGTCGTAGTGCTGGTCGCCGTCGCGGTCGTACTTGACCGCCGCCCGGTCGACGGTCTGCTCCAGCGTCGCGAGGCTGATCTCGCTCTCGCCCTGGTCCAGGGCGGCCCCGGCCGCTGCCTCCAGGGCCGTCAGGGCGCGGCGGGCGTCACCGCCGGCGATCCGCAGCAGGTGCTCCTCGGTGTCCTCGGGGAGGCCGACGGCGTTGTTCAGGCCGCGCTCGTCGCTCAGCGCCCGCTTCAGCAGGCCTCTGATGTCGTCCTCGGTGAGGGGTTCGAGGGTGAGCAGGAGGGAGCGGGACAGCAGGGGGGAGATGACCGAGAAGTACGGGTTCTCGGTGGTCGCCGCGATCAGGGTGACCCAGCGGTTCTCGACGGCCGGGAGGAGGGAGTCCTGCTGGGCCTTGCTGAAGCGGTGGATCTCGTCGAGGAAGAGGACGGTCTCCTTGCCGTAGCCGCCGGTGGCGCGGCGGGCGCCGTCGATGACCGCGCGGACCTCCTTGACGCCGGCGGTGATGGCGGAGAGCTCGACGAAGCGCTTGTTGGTGGCCTTGGAGACGACGTACGCCAAGGTGGTCTTGCCGGTGCCGGGCGGGCCCCAGAGGATCACCGAGGACGGTCCGGCGGGGCCGCCGCCGGACTCGCCGACCAGCCTGCGCAGGGGCGAGCCCGGCTTCAGCAGGTGCTGCTGGCCCACGACCTCGTCCAGGGTGCGCGGGCGCATGCGCACCGCCAGGGGACTCCCAGCGGGGTCCTTCTCCTGGCGTTCTTCTGCTGCGGCGGTGAACAGGTCGGGCTCCACGCTGAAACCCTAAATCACCGCACTGACATCGGGTGCGGAGCGGGTCAGGCGGCCCAGAGCTGGCTGCCCCAGCGGGTCAGGATCAGCATCACGATGACGCCGCAGTGGGTCACCGGGAGCACCCAGGTGAACTCGGCGAGGAAGTTCTTCAGCGGGCGCGGGGCGGGCAGGAAGCCGTTGCGGATGTTGAAGGAGGTGACGTACCAGAACATGGTGAGCGTGGCCGCCCAGGCCAGCGAGCACCACAGGCAGAGCGCGCCGATGTTGTAGAGCGACTGGTACATCAGCCAGGTGCAGAAGGCGACGCCGAAGAGGGTGCCGAAGTTGAAGGTCAGCCAGTACCAGCGCGGGAAGCGGGCGCGGGCGAGCAGGCTCATGCCGACGCAGATGACGATGCCGTAGCAGACGAGGCCGAGCATGGGGTTGGGGAACCCGAAGACGGACGCCTGCTTGCTCTCCATGACGCTGCCGCAGGACACGATCGGGTTGAGGCTGCAGCCGGGGGTGAAGGTCGTCCCCGCGACCTTGGCTTCGAGGATCTTGAACTTGTCGATCGTGATGACCCACGCGGCGAGCAGTCCGGCCGCGCCGGTGATCACCAGCAGCAGAGCGAACGCACGGCTGCCGCCCAGCAGTTGCGGGGGTGCTTCGGCAGGCTCCCGCTCGGGCTCGGTGGAGACGTCTTTGACTGTCGTCTTGCTCATCACGCCGATTCCGTCACTTGAGAGTTGGACCTTCTCCGGGCACGGCACATTGTGCCGTACAGACCCGCGTGTCCGCCGTTCGCAGGGCATAAGCAAAAGCCCGCGAGTGGGTAAAGGCATTCGGTTCCGGACACCGTGGGAACTGCGAAGAGCGGGGGCCGGCCGGCCCCCGCTCTTCGGAATTCAGCGCTCGAAAAATCAGCCCAGTCGGGCTTCCAGCTCCGCCACGATCTCGTTGACGCCGACGGCCGCCTGCTCACCGGACTCCATGTCCTTGAGCTGGACGACGCCCTCGGCGAGGTCGCGTTCGCCGGCGACGATCGTGTAGCGGGCGCCGCTGCGGTTGGCGTTCTTCATGGCGCCCTTGAGGCCCTTGCCACCGTAGGAGAAGTCCGCCGCGATGCCGACCTTGCGCAGCTCGGTGACCTTCGCGAAGAGTACTCGGCGCGCCTCCTCGCCGAGCGGGACGGCGAACACGCTGGTCGTGGAGGGGAGTTCGAGCTCGACGCCCTCCGCCTCCAGGGCGAGCACCGTGCGGTCGACGCCGAGGGCCCAGCCGACGGACGGCAGCGCGGGGCCGCCGATCATCTCCGACAGGCCGTCGTAACGGCCGCCGCCGCCCACCGCTGACTGGGAGCCCAGACCGTCGTGGACGAACTCGAATGTCGTACGCGTGTAGTAGTCCAGGCCGCGCACCAGCTTCGGGTCGTCCTCGAAGGAGACCCCGGCCGCCGTGATCAGCTCGCGGACCTCCTCGTGGTACGTCTTGCAGGCGTCGCAGAGGTAGTCGCGCAGGAGCGGGGCGTCGCCCAGCTGCTTCTGGACCGACTCGCGCTTGTCGTCGAGCACGCGCAGCGGGTTGATCTCCGCGCGGCGCAGGGTGTCCTCGTCCAGGTCCAGGCCGCGCAGGAAGTCCTGGAGCGCGGCCCGGTACACCGGACGGCACTCCTTGTCGCCCAGGCTGTTCAGCAGGATCCGGAAGTTGCTGAGGCCGAGCGAGCGGTAGGCCTGGTCGGCCAGGATGATCAACTCGGCGTCCAGCGCCGGGTCCTCGGCGCCGATCGCCTCGGCGCCGACCTGGGAGAAGTGCCGGTAACGGCCCTTCTGGGGGCGCTCGTAGCGGTAGTACGAGCCCGAGTACCAGAGCTTGACCGGGAGGTTGCCCGCCTTGTGCAGGTTGGCCTCCAGGGCGGCGCGCAGGACCGAGGCCGTGCCCTCCGGGCGCAGGGCCAGCTGGTCGCCGCCCTTGGTCTCGAAGGCGTACATCTCCTTGGTCACGATGTCGGTGGACTCGCCGACACCGCGCGCGAACAGTTCGACGTTCTCGAAGCCGGGCGTCTCGATGTAGCCGTAGCCGGAGTTGCGCAGGGGGGCCGCGATCGCCTCACGGACGGCCAGGAACTTGGCGGAGTCCGGGGGGATCAGGTCGTACGTGCCCTTGGGGGCCTTGAAGGTGCTCACGGAAGGTCTCGTCACATTCCTCGTCGGGGAGCCTCTGCGGCTCCCTGGCCTGCCGCCACCTGCCGCAGATAGGGGTTGGTGGCGCGCTCGCGGCCGATGGTCGTCTGGGGGCCGTGGCCGGACAGCACCACGGTCGAGTCGTCGAGCGGCAGGCACACGCGGGCCAGCGAGTCGAGCATCTCGGCCATGTCACCGCCGGGCATGTCGGTGCGTCCGATGGAGCCGGCGAACAGCAGGTCGCCCGAGAACAGGACCGGCGGGATGTCCGCCGTCTCGGGCATCCCGAAGGTCACCGACCCCTTGGTATGGCCCGGCGCGTGCGCGACGGCGAGCTCCATCCCCGCCAGCTCCAGCTTCGCGCCGTCGGTCAGCTCCTTGACGTCGTCCGGCTCCCCGATGGTCAGCTCGCCCATCAGCTGCATGCCGATGGAGCGGCCGATCGCCTTCTCGGGGTCGCTCATCATGTACCGGTCCTCGGGGTGGATCCAGGCCGGCACGTCGTGCGCGCCGCACACCGGGACGACCGAGGCCACATGGTCGATGTGTCCGTGGGTGAGGACGACGGCGACGGGCTTGAGCCGATGCTTCTTCAGTGCTTCCTCGACTCCGGGGGCCGCTTCGTGGCCCGGGTCGATGATCACGCACTCCTCGCCGGCGGCGGGGGCGACGAGATAACAGTTCGTCCCCCATGCCCCGGCGGGGAACCCGGCAATGAGCACGATCGTCCTTCGTTTGTGTCGACACGAGTGGTTTGTCGGCGGGCTCCGCCTGTGGTCAGAGCCTACCGGCGCTGCCGTTTTCTCAGCGAACCCATATACGGTACGGGGCACACGCAGGCAGTCGGCTCACAGGACGCACGCGTACCGGTCGACACACACGACGCATGAGGAGAGAACCCGGTGGTCAGCCAGGAACAGCGGCGGCGTCAGCTCGCCCGGGAGAAGTTCTTGCGGCAGCAGCAGCGGCGCACGTCCGCCCGGCGCAAGGCACGCATGCGCAACTCGGTGATCGCGTCGGTGCTCGGCGTCGTCGTCATCGGCAGCCTCGCGCTGTACACGACCGGAGTCCTCAAGAAGGACGACACCAAGGAGAACGCCGGCGCGGAGGTCACGCCCGGCGCGACGCCCAGCAAGGCCCCGGACCCTTGCGAGAAGCCCGCCGAGGGCAAGGTCAAGACGGCGACCTGGAAGAAGGAGCCGGCGCTGACGGTCGACAAGTCGGCCAAGTACACGATGAAGCTCGCGACGACGTGCGGTGACATAGACATCGCACTGAAGGCGTCGGCCGCGCCGCACACCGTGAACTCGTTCGACTTCCTCGCCGGCAAGGGCTACTTCGACCACTCCAAGTGCCACCGGCTCACCACCAAAGGCATCTACGTGCTGCAGTGCGGTGACCCGACGGGCACCGGAACGGGCGGTCCCGGGTACACGATTCCGGACGAGAACCTGAAGGACAAAAGCCTCAAGAACAACATCTATCCCGCGGGCACCGTGGCGATGGCGAACACCGGTCAGAAGAACTCCGGCGGCAGCCAGTTCTTCCTCGTGTACCAGGACAGTGAGCTGCCGCCCAGCTACACACCGTTCGGTACCGTTTCCGAGTCCGGCATGAAGGTACTCAAGAAGATTGCCGACGCCGGAGAGAGCACCGGCGCGGGCGACGGGGCGCCGAACGCGACGGTGGTCATCGACAAGGCGACGGTCACCAAATCCTGACCGCCAACTGCGAAATTTCGGTCGCGCGGGATGCGGACAGGCAACCCGCCGGTCGCCTATGTTGGCCGTGACGAAACTGTGGACGATGCCCGGGGGAACACAAGCCCCTCGCAGGCATCATGTGGAGGAGGCGCTGTGAGCAGCGACCCGTGGGGCCGCGTCGACGAGACGGGGACCGTGTACGTGCGTACGGCCGACGGCGAGCAGGTTGTCGGTTCTTGGCAGGCAGGCACTCCTGAGGAGGCGCTGGCCTATTTCGAGCGCAAGTACGAGGGCCTGGTTGTCGAGATCGGCCTCCTCGAGAAGCGAGTGAAGACCACCGACCTGTCGGCGAAGGACGCGCAGACCGCGATCGACCACATTCGCGAGCAGGTCGACGCCCACCACGCGGTCGGCGATCTGGAAGCCCTGAAGACCCGGCTGGACAAACTCGTCGAGACGGTCGAGAAGCGGCGCGAGGAGCGCAAGCAGCAGCGGGCGAAGCAGTCGGACGAGGCGCGCCACGCCAAGGAGGCGCTGGTCACCGAGGCCGAGGAGCTGGCGCAGTCCGACCAGTGGCGGGCCGCCGGTGAGCGGCTGCGGGCCCTGGTGGACACGTGGAAGGGCCTGCCGCGGCTCGACCGCAAGTCGGACGACGAGCTGTGGCACCGCTTCTCGCACGCCCGGTCGGCGTTCTCCAAGCGCCGCAAGGCGCACTTCGCGCAGCTCGACGCGCAGCGCGAGGAGGCCCGCAAGACCAAGGAGCGGCTCGTCTCCGAGGCCGAGGCGCTGTCCGGGTCGACCGACTGGGGTCCGACGGCGGCCCGCTACCGCGAGCTGATGTCGGAATGGAAGGCCGCCGGGCGCGCCCAGCGCGAGCACGAGGACGACCTGTGGAACCGCTTCCGCGGCGCCCAGGACATCTTCTTCGCGGCCCGCAGCTCGGTCTTCGCCGAGCGCGACGCCGAGCAGTCCGAGAACCTGAAGCTGAAGGAGGAGCTGGCCGAGGAGGCCGAGAAGCTCCTGCCGATCGGTGACCTGAAGGGCACGCGTGCCGCCTTCCGCTCGATCAACGAGCGCTGGGAGGCCATCGGGCACGTGCCGCGCGACGCCCGGCCCAAGGTCGAGGGCCGGATGCACGCCGTCGAGCGGGCCATCCAGGAGGCCGAGGAGTCGGAGTGGCGCCGGACCAACCCGGAAGCACGCGCGCGTGCCGAGGGGCTGACCGGACAGCTCCAGGCCGCCGTGGACAAGCTGAGGGGCCAGATCGACCAGGCGCGCGCCCAGGGCAACAACGCGAAGGCCGACAAGCTGGAGCGTGAGCTGGAGGGCCGTCAGGCGCTGCTGGACCAGGCGCTGAAGGGGCTTCAGGAGTTCGGCGGCTGACAGGGCTGACACGCTGTCACACCGCTGCCAAGGACGAGAAGGGCCCCGTACCTCGCGTACGGGGCCCTTCTCGTCGTATGCCTACGGGCTCCTCCTACGACCGGCTGCGCGCCGACGTCACGCGGTACACGTCGTACACGCCCTCCACTCCCCTGACCGCCTTCAGGACGTGCCCGAGGTGCTTCGGGTCGCCCATCTCGAAAGTGAAGCGGGAGGTGGCGACGCGGTCGCGGGAGGTCTGGACGGCCGCGGAGAGGATGTTGACGTGCTGGTCGGACAGGACGCGGGTGACGTCGGAGAGGAGCCGGGAGCGGTCCAGGGCCTCGACCTGGATGGCGACCAGGAAGACCGAGGACTGGGTGGGCGCCCACTCGACCTCGAGGATGCGCTCGGGCTCGCGGGACAGTGACTCCACGTTCACACAGTCGCTGCGGTGAACCGATACTCCGCTACCGCGCGTGACGAAGCCGATGATCGGGTCGCCGGGGACGGGCGTACAACAGCGGGCCAGCTTGACCCATACGTCCTCGACGCCCTTGACGATCACGCCCGGGTCGGCGCTGGAACGCCGCTTGCGACTGCGACCGCGGGCCGGCGGGACCGACTCGTCGATCTCCTCCGTGGCGGCTTCCTCGCCGCCGAGGGCCTGGACGAGCTTCTGCACGATGTTCTGCGCGGAGACATGGCCCTCGCCGATCGCCGCGTACAGCGCGGAGATGTCGGCGTAGCGCATCTCGTGCGCGAGGGTGACCAGGGAGTCGCCGGTGAGGATGCGCTGGATCGGCAGGTTCTGCTTGCGCATCGCGCGGACGATGGCGTCCTTGCCCTGCTCGATGGCCTCGTCGCGGCGCTCCTTGGAGAACCACGCCCGGATCTTGTTGCGGGCGCGCGGCGACTTCACGAAGCCGAGCCAGTCGCGGGAGGGGCCCGCGCCGGGTGCCTTGGAGGTGAAGACCTCCACCAGGTCGCCGTTGTCCAGGGTCGATTCGAGCGGTACGAGGCGGCCGTTGACCCGCGCTCCTATGGTGCGGTGGCCCACCTCGGTGTGGACGGCGTAGGCGAAGTCGACGGGAGTCGCGCCGGCCGGGAGCGCTATGACGTCGCCCTTCGGGGTGAAGACGAAGACCTCGTTGCGGGACAGGTCGAAGCGCAGGGACTCCAGGAACTCGCCCGGGTCCTCGGTCTCCTTCTGCCAGTCCAGCAGCTGGCGCAGCCACGCCATGTCGTTGAGGTGGTCGTCCTTGCCCTTGCCGGCCTTGGGCACGTCGCTGCGCACCTTGGAGGCGCCGGCGACGGCCTCCTGCTTGTACTTCCAGTGCGCGGCGATGCCGTACTCGGCGCGGCGGTGCATGTCGAAGGTGCGGATCTGGAGCTCGACGGGCTTGCCGTTGGGGCCGATGACCGTCGTGTGCAGCGACTGGTACATGTTGAACTTGGGCATCGCGATGTAGTCCTTGAACCGGCCGGGGACCGGGTTCCATCGCGCGTGCACGGTGCCGAGGGCGGCGTAGCAGTCGCGGACCGTGTCGACGAGGACGCGGATGCCCACCAGGTCGTAGATCTCCGCGAAGTCACGGCCGCGGACGATCATCTTCTGGTAGACGCTGTAGTAGTGCTTCGGGCGGCCGGTGACGGTCGCCTTGATGCGGGCGGCGCGCAGGTCCTGCTGGACCTCGTCGGTCACTATGGCCAGATACTCGTCACGCTTCGGTGCCCGCTCGGCCACCAGCCGTACGATCTCGTCGTACATCTTGGGGTAGAGGATCGCGAAGGCGAGGTCCTCCAGCTCCCACTTGATGGTGTTCATGCCGAGGCGGTGGGCGAGCGGCGCGTAGATCTCCAGGGTCTCGCGCGCCTTCTTCTCCTGCTTCTCGCGCTTGAGGTAGCGCATGGTGCGCATGTTGTGCAGGCGGTCGGCGAGCTTGATGACCAGGACGCGCGGGTCCTTGGCCATCGCTACGACCATCTTGCGCACGGTCTCGGCCTGCGCGGCCTCGCCGAACTTGACCTTGTCCAGCTTGGTGACGCCGTCGACGAGGAGAGCCACGGAGTCGCCGAAGTCGCGGCGGAGCTGGTCGAGCCCGTACTCGGTGTCCTCGACGGTGTCGTGCAGCAGGCCCGCCATCAGGGTGGCCGGATCCATACCCAGCTCGGCGAGGATCGTGGTCACCGCGAGGGGGTGCGTGATGTACGGGTCGCCGCTCTTGCGCTTCTGGCCGCGGTGCCAGCGCTCGGCGACCTGGTAGGCCTTCTCGATCTGGCGGAGGGTGGCGGTCTCGATCTTCGGGTCGTTGCTGCGGACTATCCGCAGCAGGGGCTCCAGGACCGGGTTGTACGGGTTGGAGCGCTGGACGCCGAGGCGGGCGAGGCGGGCGCGGACGCGGTTGGAGGAGCCGGTGCGGGCGGGCTGACCGGCGGACGGACGTGCCGCGGGCGTGTTGACGGGCCGCTCGGGCGGGGCAGGCTTGGGTCGGGCCTGCTCG
>CBFGZZ010000183.1:0-16969 GCA_965653385.1 uncultured Streptomyces sp.
GACGGAGTCGAAGCGTGTGGCACGAGGCTGACGCGCTTCGACTCCGTGGGGGGCCGGGCCACCGCGGGGGGCCCCCCCCGGCCCGCGGGGGGGGGGGGGGGGTGGGGTAGGTGGGGGGGGGGCCCCGGGGGGGGGGGGGGGGGGGGGGGGTGCGGCGGGGGGGGGGGGGGGGGTCGGCGAAGCCTCCCGCGGCTGCGACGGTGACGGCTCGGGGCGTTCCGCGGAGCCGCGGCCGTCCCGGACGACACCGTGTCCGTCCAGGAAGTACGCGTACCAGGCGCGGACCGTGCGCAGATAGGCCGCCGAGTGGTTGTAGCCGAGAATCGCCCGGTCCAGGTCGGCGGGGTCCGACAGGTCCCGCCCGCCCGCACAGAGATACCGCCCGGCGGCGAGGGCCGCGTCGAAGACGTTGTTCGGGTCCCTGCGCCCGTCACCGTTGCCGTCCGTGCCCCAGCGGACCCACGTCGACGGGATGAACTGCATCGGACCGACCGCGCGGTCGTACGCCGTGTCCCCGTCGTGGGTACCGCCGTCGGTGTCCCGGATCAGCGCGAAGGCCACGCCGTCCAGCCGTGGGCCGAGGATCGGTGTCACGGTCGTACCGTCCGACGTCACCCTCCCGCCCCGGGCATGCCCGGACTCCACCTGGCCGATCGCCGCCAGTACCTGCCACCGCAGCCGGCAGCCGGGTGCTTCGCGTGCGAGCCGCTCCTCCGCTCGCCGGTACGCGGCGAACGCGCTCGCCGGCAGCGCGGCGGCGCTCTCCGCGGGCGCCCTGTCGCCGTCGGGCGTTCCGGTCCGCAGCGGGGGCAGCTCCGGGCGGTACGGAGCGTCGCCGGAGACGCTCGGTCCGTGCTCGGCGAGTGTGTGCCTCGATGCCGGTGCCGCGGCGTGTGCCGGGGTCGCCCCCGGCGCCTGTGAGGCGGTCAGTGCGGCCATCGCCGCGATCGCGGCCGCCGTACCCCTGGCGGTTCTGACTCCGTGCCCTGCCACTCTCTGTTCCCCTCCCTGCGGACGTCTGTCCGTCGTCTGCTCTACGGGGAAGGGCGGCGGGTCCGTCGCCGGGCTCGCGCGTGTGCTGCTACGGCGGTTTCCGATTCCCGCCCAGCGCCTCCTCCGCCCGCTGGTCGACGATGTGGGTGACCAGGTGCTGAGCCGCTCCGAAGACGATCGACCAGCCGAAGATCTGTGCGGAACTGTCGAGATTGCTCAGGCCCGGCACGAAGGCGCCCTTGATGAGGAGGATCCCGGCGACGGCGGACAGCGCGCCCAGCGGGAATTTCAGTACCGCCGCGGCGAGCGGCAGACGGAACTGGTACTGCGTGACGTGGTCCGGCTGGATCCGGCGCACTGCCGTCACGACCGTCAGTGCCGCTCCGATGAGCCCCGCGAACTCCACGGTCAGCACGTCCCGGGGCCTGGCGTAGTCCGCGGTGACGACGGCCGTGACGGCGGGGGGCTGGGCCAACGGGGGAAGGCCCACGAGAGGGACCTCGTGTTCGCCGGTGGGGCAGACCACCCTGTTGCCGGGCGGCTGGGGACGGAAGCACAGATCCACGGTGTCCTCGTCGGTGTGGCCCCACACCGCAAGGGCGACCAGCCCCAGCGTCACCGCCACCGTGAGGCACCAGAGCAGGTCCGCCAGGATGCGTACCCGCCTGTGCTTGCCGCCCAGAAACGCGTAGGCGAAGACCTGCGCCCTGACCAGGGTGTCCCGCTCCTGAGCCGTGAGGGCGGCGTCGTCGGCCTCCACCCGCGCGGCGACGTCCTCGACGGCCTTGCGCTGGGGGCTGCCCTCCGACAGGTTGCGTCGCACCATGCCCAGCACTTCGGGGGTTCGCGCCCGGGCCTCGTCATCGGAAACGAGGGAGAACAGCTCGGCGTCGGCGGCGCGGACGTTCGACCAGATGCGTTCCAAGGTGCCGGATCTGCGCCGGAACCTCGACGCGCTCAGGCATGCTTCCTCGGCTTCCTCGAGATGCCGCCTCGCTCCGTCGAGCGCGCACCCGCGCCGACCGTCTTCGCCCTCCGCGACACGGCACTCCTCGCGGGCGAGCTGGGTCCGCAGACGGGAGATCACCGTCAGCGGCAGCTCGCGCCAGGACGCGAGAGTCTTCCTGCGCCGCGCCGACATCCGGGCCTCCGTGGCTTCCCTCGTGAGACTCCAGTACGACACGCCTGTGCTCCGCACCACCAGGCAGGCTGCTCCCCATGGGTGACGCGCCGACCGGCCCCGGGCCCTCCCGCCCCGCCCGTCACCGCTCCGGCCTATCCCTGGAGGCCAGAGCCCCGGGCTTCATCTACTCAGGACTCAGGAGGAGTGAACCCAGGACGCTCGGAGGCAAGCCGTGGACGACAACCGCAGACTCCCCCTCGTCTACGTCCGCGGCTTCGCCGGCGGCACCCGAGGGATCGACAAGGCGGTGGACGACCCCTTCTACGGCTTCAACGAGGGCTCCGTGCACATCCGCGTCGGCGCGCACAACCAGCCGCACTTCCACCAGTTCGAAAGCCCCCTGCTGCGCCTGCTGAGGGAGGAGGGTTACGAACTGCTCGTGAAGGGAGACCAGGCGGCCTATCTGGCCGATCATGAGGAGATCCCCGCCAACACCGTCTGGATCCACCGCTTCTACGACCGCTCGGCCACCACCTGGGGCGGCAGCCCCCAGGAGTACCGGCTGGAGAACGCCGCCGCCGACCTGCTCGATCTCATCGACCGGATCCTCGACCGGACCGGGGCGCCCGCCGTCATCCTCGTCGCCCACTCCATGGGCGGGCTGATCTGCCGATGTCTGCTGCAGAAGGTTCTGCCGGACCGGGGGCGGGACGCCGTCGGCTGTGTCGCGAAGCTCTTCACCTACGGCACCCCGCACGGCGGCATCACCTTCGAACTCGGTGGCGGGCTGCTGGAGCGGCTTCGGGACATGACCGGCGTTCAGGGTGCGGACATCTTCGGTCCCCGGCGGATGTACCAGTACCTCACTCCGCAGGCCGACTTCGACCCCGACGGCCCGCCCGAGGGCTGGGACGCCCGCCGGATGCCCACCGGACCGGGGGCGCTTCCCGTCGAGCGGGTCTTCTGTCTGGTCGGCACCGACCCGGCCGACTACGACGTCGCCCTCGGGCTGTCCTCCGCCGCCGTCGGGCCGCACAGCGACGGGCTGGTGCAGATCGAGCGGGCGTATGTGCCGGGGGCGCACCGCGCCTTCGTGCATCGCAGTCACAGCGGGCGCTACGGGATGGTCAACTCCGAGGAGGGGTACCAGAATCTGCGCCGGTTCCTGTTCGGGGACACCAGGATCGAGGCATCGCTCGTCGGCTACCGGTTGCGCCGTGACGGCGAGCTCGTGTGGCAGGCCGAGACACGGCTGTCGGTGCGGGGGCTGCCTGTCGTGATGCATCAGCGGCTCGCGGCCCACTGGTGCCCCATCCAGCTCGAGGCGCCCCCGGACGGGCAGGAGGCGTCGGCGACGGTGTCGCTCGCGACCACCTTCCTCAACAGCGGCCTCAGACAGGCCGAGGGCGAACCCATGCGGTTCATCCTCGATGTACGGCTCATCTCCTTGCGCGAGCGGCGCGGCATTCTCAGCCTCGGCGACCACCTGGAGCAGACCGCCGACTTCTCCGACACCCTCGTCATCGACGTCGGCACACCGGAGGCCGGCCCCGGTATCTGGGCCGCCTGGAACTCGGACATCGAAGGCGCCATCCGCGACCACCGCGTCGCCGGGGAACCCCGTGTCGACGAGGACCCCACCCCGGATCGCTGGGTCGCCCACATTCCCCTGCCCACCACCGCCGCACCCCTCGTCGGCCGCGACGCGCGGATCCGGCTCGTCGCCACGCCCTGGACGTGAGGGCGTGAGCGGCAGGCCGGGGGACGCGCCTACTCGCCTCAGGCACCCGCGGGTAAAGTGACCGTATGCCGAAGCCGCCGTCGACCGACGCGGTAGCGGAGGTCCTGCTCGTCGTCGGTGATGCCCGTACGTCCGAGCCGCTTTCCACGGTGCTGGAGCTGGCCGGCTACCGGACCGTCGCGGTGGACCGGGCCACCGAGGCCACCGACCGGCTCACCGAGCGCCGCTTCGATCTGGTCATCCTGGACGTGACGCTGCCGGACACCGACGCCCTCCGGCACAGTCGCCGTCTCCTCGCCCCCGACCGTCCGGCCGTCCTGCTCCTCACGGGCAGTGGTGAGTTCCTGGGCAGCCTCCCCGGGGGCGGCCCCGACGGCGCGGACGGCGTGGCCGGGCCGGGCGGCGGGGCCTTTGGCCGGGTGGCCGAAGTGCTCGCCCGTGCACGGCAGTTGGTGCGCAGCGGGGAGCCCGGCGGATGGGACGGCGCCCTGCGATACGGCGACCTCGTGCTGGACCACTCCACCCGTCGCGCCCGGCGCGGCGAGCGCACCATCGAGCTCACGCCCGCCGAGTACCGGCTGCTGCGCTGCCTGCTGGTGAACGCCGAGCGCGTGCTGTCCAAGGAGCAGATCGGGCGGCACGTCTGGGACGACCCGCCGACCGACAGCGCGATCGAGCGGCTCGTCTCACGGCTGCGGCTCAAGGTGAACGGGGAGCAGGCCGCGCTGATCCACACCCGGCGGGGGTTCGGCTACTGGCTGGGGCAGGCCGTGGGGCCGTAGGCACCCGGTCGGCGCCGTGTGGTCCGGAGCACCTTGATCACGTGTCCGGGATATGTCCGGGAGCTGTCAGCCCGGTTCGCTTGACTGGCGCTCACTTCCCCTGACCCGGCCCTCCCGTGGCCGGCCCCACGACCAGGAGAGCACCCATGCCCGAGCCCCAGCACCTGGACTTCGACATCGAAGCCCTGCGCGCCAGGTACCGCGCCGAGCGCGAGCGGCGCATCCGACCCGACGGATCCGCGCAGTACCAGCAGCCCGTCGGTGAGTTCGGGGCGTACGACCAGGACCCCCACGCCGACCCGGAGTTCACCCGCGAACCTCTCCGGGACCGGGTCGAGGCGGTGGTCGTCGGCGGCGGGTTCGGCGGGCTGCTCGCGGGGGCGCGGCTGCGGCAGGCCGGGGTCGAGGAGATCCGGGTCATCGAGAAGGGCGCGGACTTCGGCGGCACCTGGTACTGGAACCGCTACCCGGGCATCCACTGCGACATCGAGTCGTACATCTATCTGCCGCTGCTCGAAGAGCTCGGCTACGTGCCGAAGTGGAAGTACTCCCCGGGCGAGGAGATCCGCGAGCACGCGCGGGCCGTCGCCCGGCACTTCGGCCTCTACGACCAGGCCTGCTTCCAGACCCAGGTCACCGAACTGCGCTGGCACGAGCACGAGTCGCAGTGGAGCGTACGCACCGATCGCGGCGACGAGATGCGGGCGCGCTACGTCGTCGTCTCCAGCGGCACCCTCAGCGAGGCCAAGCTGCCCGGCATCCCCGGCATCGAGACCTTCCGCGGGCACACCTTCCACACGAGCCGCTGGGACTACGACTACACCGGCGGCGACGCGAGCGGCGGTCTGACCGGGCTCGCCGACAAGCGCGTCGCCGTCATCGGCACCGGTGCCACCGCCATCCAGGTCGTGCCGCACCTCGGGGCCGACGCGGCGCAGGTGTACGTCTTCCAGCGGACCCCGTCCTCCGTCGACGTACGCGGCAACCGGCGCACCGATCCGGAGTGGGCGAAATCGCTCAAGCCCGGGTGGCAGCGGCTGCGCATGGAGAACTTCCTCAAGGTCGTCACCGGCGTCCGGCAGGACGAGGACCTGGTCAACGACGCCTGGACGTCCAGCGCGCGGCTCCAGGAGAAGCTCATCCCGACGAACGCCTACGCGGACGTCCCGGCCGAGGAGCGCGAACTCGCCTACGAGATCGCCGACTTCCAGAAGATGAACGAGCTGCGCGCCCGGGTGGAGGGCATCGTCGAGGACCCGGCGACGGCCGAAGCGCTCAAGCCCTGGTACCGCTACATGTGCAAGCGGCCCACCTTCAGCGACCACTACCTCCAGACCTTCAACCGGCCCAACGTCACCCTCGTCGACACCGCCGACACCCACGGCGTCGAGCGGATCACCGAGAACGCCGTCGTGGTGGGCGGCGAGGAGTACGAGGTCGACTGCATCGTCTTCGCCACCGGCTTCGACGTCGGCCGCTCGGGTGTGCTGTCCGGCAGACTTCCGGTGTACGGGCGGGGTGGAGCGGGGCTGCTGGAGACCTGGATGACCGAGGGGCTGAAGACGCTCCACGGGTTCACCACCCGCGGCTTCCCCAACCTTTTCCTGCTCGGCTCCATGCAGAACGCCGCCTCCGTCAATTTCGTCCACATCCTCGACGAACAGGCCACACATGTCGCCGAGGTCGTCGCGGAGGCCCGCGAGCGGCAGGCCCGGTACGTCGAGCCGACCGGTGAGGCGCAGGACGCCTGGGTGGCGACGATCCGTCAGAAGGCCGCCGACGTGTACGAGTTCCAGGCCGAGTGCACGCCCGGGTACTACAACAACGAGGGCCGGCCGCGAGAGCGCAGCGAGTCGTACGGGGACGGGCCCGTCGCCTTCCACGATCTGCTGCGGCGCTGGCGGTCGGAGGGCGGCATGCGCGAGGTGCTGGTGGAGGGCGAGGCATGAGCCGCGCCCGCGAGTGGAGCGGTGAGCCGAGCAGGTACGGTGCGGCGGGCGGGCGCGACGGCGCCGCCAGTGCCCGGTGGGCGGTCGAGCGGCTCAACCCGCCCAACCGGCTGTGGGGTTCCAACGGCGTCGCCTTCGGGCCCGACGGGCGGCTGTACGTCGCCCAGTTCCTCGCCGGGCAGATCAGCGCCGTCGACCCGGCCACGGGGGACGTCGAGGTGGTCGTACCGATGGACAGTCCTGTGCAGTCACCGGACGACCTCGCCTTCGGGGCGGACGGCTCGATGTACATCGCCGACCTGGTGCCGGGGCGGGTGTGGCGGCGCGGCCCGGACGGTGAGTACACGCTCGTCCTAGGGGACGTGGCCAACCCCAACGGCATCACCTGCCTCGGCGACCGGCTGTTCGTGAACGAGATGAAGCCGGACGGTCGGCTGATGGAGCTCTTCCCCGACGGCGGCCGCGAGCCGGTGGTCCTCACCAACGGGCTCGCCCTTGGCAACGCCATGCAGGTCGGCCCGGACGGGCACCTCTACTACCCGCACATGATGAGCGGGCCGAACCCCCTGCTCACCGGGCAGGTCTGGCGGATCCCTCCGGACGGGGGCGCGCCCGAGGTCGTCGCCGACGACGTGCATCAGCCGGTCGCCGTCCGGTTCGACCAGGGAGGGGTGCTGCATGTGCTGTCCCGGGGCCCCGAGGGCATCGTCACCCGGCTCGACCTGCACGGCAGCGGTTCGCGGACCCTGGTCACCAGCGGCGTGGTCGGGCTGGACAACGCGGCCTTCGACGCCGAGAACCGCATGTTCGTCTCCAGCTACGCCAGCGGCGGCGTCACCGAGATGCACCCCGACGGGCGCATCCGCGAGATCGTGCCGCGCGGACTCGACGGACCGTACGGCGTGACGATCGACCTCGGCGGCACGGTGTACGCCGCCGACCACTACCGGGTGGCCGGGCCGTCGCCGACGGGCGTCACCACCCACTGCCTGCTGCACTTCGCGCACGGCATCGCGGCCGACGGCGAACTCCTTCACCTCACTTCGCAGTTCGGGCAGATCCAGACGTACGACCCCGGCAGCGGGGCCGTACGGGAGCGGGCCGGCGGGCTGCGGCGGCCGCTCGGCATCACGGTCGCCCCGGACGGCTCGCTCGTGGTCGCCGAGTCGGACGCCGGGCGGGTCGTGGCCATCGACGCGATGGACGCCCTCACCGTGCTCGCCGACGGGCTGGAGCAGCCTGTGGACGTGGCCTTCGATGCCGAGGGGCGCTGCTACGTCAGCGACGAGGGGCTCGGCGCGGTGCTGCGGATCGAGGCGGAGGGGCCGCCGACGGTCGTGGCGGACGGGCTGGAGGCGCCTCAGGGGGTGGCGGTCCGCGGCGACGAGCTGTTCGTCGTGGAGACGGGGGCGCGCGGGCTGCGGGCGGTGTCCCTCATCGAGGGGGCGGCGGGGGAGAGTCGTACCGACGCGGAGGACCTGCCGGTCGGGGCACCGCCGGGGGTCGTACCGCGTGCTGAGCCCGCCCTGTTCGCCAACGGGATGCCGGGCATGGCGCGTCGGTTCGCGGGGTTGGCGGTGGCGTCGGACGGGGCGCTGCTGTTGTCGGGAAACGGGGACGGGACGGTGTTGCGGTTGACGCCGGGACCGTGAGTGCCGCTGTGGGTGGGGGCGACTGCGGGCTCGGCGTGGCTGGTCGGGCCCACGCGGCGGAGCCGCATATGTCACAGCCCCGCGCCCCTCGGGGGTTGCTGGACCGTTCCCCGGTTCGCTCAGGCCGCTCAGGTGGGCCGCACCGCCGCCTACTCCCCGAACAACGCCTCCTGTTCGTCGAACAGGCCCGCCTGCTCCTCCTTCTCCGCCCTGTCCAACCGCCTGTTCCGCGCCCCCACCACCAGCGCCGTCACCGCCGCCGTCGCCCCGAGTGCCGTCGGCACCATCCAGCCCCGGTCGAAGACATGGCCGAGGGCGTGGTCGAGGGAGAGGCGGCCGGGGCCGGCGATGGCGAGGCCGGTCGCGGCGAGGGCGAGGGTGGCGGCGTACTCGTAGCCGCCCTCCTGGTTGAAGAAGCCGTTCGGGGCGTGCACGGTGGCCGCGCCCGCCATGCCGCCGGCCGCCGCCGCACCCGCGGCCGGTGTCGCCAGACCCAGCGCCAGCAGCGTGCCGCCCCCGGCCTCGGCGAGGCCCGCCGCCGTCGCGCTCGCCTTGCCCGGCTTGTAGCCGACCGACTCCATGAACTGGCCGGTCCCCTCGATACCGTGCCCGCCGAACCAGCCGAACAGCTTCTGCGCGCCGTGCGCGGCCAGCACCCCGCCGGCCCCCACCCGGAGCAGCAGCAGGCCCAGATCACGTCGGTCGTAAGCACTCACGGTGACTCCCGGAACAGACAGCACGGGCAGAGACGACACGGGCAGGACGACCTGCCGTGTATCCACCGTCGCACCGCTGACACCCACCCGGCCCGCTCTCGCCGCCGTTCGGGTGGCGGGCCGGCGGAGGCGGTGTGAGGCTGACCCGTATGACGATTCAGACGTCCAAACTCAGCGACCCCGCAGTCCGCGCCTTCGTCACCGCCGTCAACGCCCATGACCGCGAGGGCTTCCTGAGCATCCTCGCGCCCGGCGCGACCATGGCGGACGACGGCACGGACCGCGACCTCGCCGAGTGGATCGAGCGGGAGATCTTCTCCTCCAACGGCCACATGGAAGTGGACAACGAGTCCAACCAGGGCCGCGACCTCCTCACCCACTACCGCAACGACACCTGGGGCGAGATGCGCACCCGCTGGCACTTCGAGGTCGAGGGCGACGGCAGGATCTCCCGCTTCGAGACGGGCCAGGCCTGACCGATCGCCCGTGGAAGGCCCCGCAAGCGCTTGCCCTTGTGTGCACTCCAACTCCTAATGTCTCCCGCATGGAGATCACGCAGATCACGCAGACCCCGGAAGCCACGGAGACCAAGAGGACTTTGGGGCGTACGGGCATAGAGGTCAGCGCCCTCGGTTTCGGATGCTGGGCCATCGGCGGTGAGTGGCGGTCCGCCGACGGGCAGCCGCTCGGCTGGGGCAAGGTCGACGACGAGGAGTCCGTACGGGCCGTCCGGCGCGCCCTCGACCTGGGCGTCACCTTCTTCGACACCGCCGACACCTACGGAGCCGGCCACAGCGAGCGAGTCCTGGGCCGTGCCCTCGGCAAGCGCCGCGCCGAGGTCGTCGTCGCCACCAAGTGGGGCAACGTCTTCGACGAGGAGACCCGCACCCTCACCGGCGCCGACGACAGCGTGGCGTACGCCCGCCGTGCGCTGACCGCCTCGTTGCAGCGCCTGGACACCGACTACGTCGACCTCTACCAGCTGCACCTCTCCGACGCCGACCCGGAGCGTGCCGCCGAGCTGCGTGACGTGTGCGAGGAGTTCGTGCGGGAGGGGCTGATCCGCGCCTACGCGTGGAGCACCGACGATCCGGCCCGCGCCGCCGTGTTCGCGCGCGGGGAGCACTGCGCGGCCGTGCAGCACATGGCGAACGTGCTCCAGGACGCGCCGGAGATGTTCGCGCTGTGCGAGGAGCTGGAGCTGGCCAGCATCAACCGCAGTCCGCTGGCGATGGGTCTGCTGACCGGCAAGCGCAGGCCCGGGCAGGCCCTGGAGGCCGGGGACATCCGCAGCCGGCCGCCGCAGTGGCTGAAGGGCTTCGCGGACGGATCCGGCGCCGACCCGGACTGGCTGGCCCGCGTCGACGCGCTGAAGGACGTGCTCACCAGCGGCGGCCGTACCCTCGGCCCCGGCGCCCCGGCCTGGCGGTGGGCCCCCCGCCCCCGCCCCGGGCCGCACCCCGGGGTACGTTACGTCGCCCACGCCGCGCACAACCCCGGCGCGCTGGCGAAGGGGCCGCTGACGGCCGAGCAGGTGGCGGAGGTCGACCGGATCCTTGGTCGCTGAGCGCCGCCGAAGGCGCGTACGCATACGGCAGCCGTTCCACGCACCGGTGCGTACCTCGCGGTCCCACGCGAGGTCCACCCCCACCCGGTGTCATGGAACGACTGCCGTCCCCCCTCGGTTTGGTACCGAAGTCCCTACTCCAAATGTGAAGCTCTGGTGTAGGTGAAGTTGAGCATAAGTCGCCTACCGGCCCTGACGCAGCGGAATTTCTAATTCCGCTTGTGCAAGTTGTGGAGACCGCAGCGGCTCAGCCGCGTCCCACGTACGGCATCGCCGTCGCCAGCACCGTCGCGAACTGCACGTTCGCCTCCAGCGGCAGCTCCGCCATGTGCCGCACGGTCCGTGCCACGTCGGCCACGTCCATCACCGGCTCGGGCACCACCGAACCGTCCGCCTGGAGGGCGCCCGTCCGCATCCGGGCGGTCATGTCGGTCGCCGCGTTGCCGATGTCGATCTGGCCGACGGCGATGCCGTACGGGCGGCCGTCCAGGGACAGGGACTTGGTCAGGCCCGTCAGGGCGTGCTTGGTCGCCGTGTAGGCGACGGAGAGCGGCCGGGGAGTGTGTGCGGAAATGGACCCGTTGTTGATGATCCGTCCGCCCTGCGGGTCCTGCTCCTTCATCTGCCGGTACGCCGCCTGCGCGCACAGGAACGCCCCGTTGAGGTTGGTGTCCACCACGTGCCGCCAGGCGTCATAGGACAGCTCCTCCACCGGCACCCCGCCGGGACCGAACGTCCCCGCGTTGTTGAACAGCAGGTCCACCCGCCCGAAGCGCTCCACCGTCGCGGCGAACAGCGCGGCCACGTCCTCCTGCCGTGAGACGTCCGTCCGTACGGCGAGCGCGGCCCCGTCCGGCACCAGTGCCGCCGTCTCCTCCAGCGTCTCGACGCGCCGCCCGGCCAGCGCCACCGACCAGCCCGCGCGCAGCAGCTCCGCCGCGACCGCGCGACCGATGCCGGAACCCGCGCCGGTCACCACGGCGATCCTCGCGCCCGTCCCCGTCTCCGTTTCCCTGTCGTTCATGGGGCCGCAGGGTACGCGACGGTCCGCCATTCGGAACTCATCCATCCGCCATCCGGGTGTTGTGTACGCGCCAAGCGAGTGTCGTCCCCGGCCACTCCAATGCCTCGTGCATCCATCAGTCAGGGGAGGACCGGATGACACTCGCAGCACACCCCCAGCCCCAGCACGCACCCGAACTGCGTGCGGCCGCCCGCCATATCGGCCGCCGCCGCTTCCTGACCGTCACCGGCGCGGCCGCCGCGCTCGCCTTCGCCGTGAACCTGCCGACGGCCGGCGCGGCCGATGCCGCCCAGCTCGACGCCCGCCGGATCACCGACGACCCCTTCACCCTCGGCGTCGCCTCCGGCGACCCGCTGCCCGACTCGGTCCTGCTGTGGACCCGGCTCGCACCCGCCCCCTACCAGCCCGACGGCGGCCTGCCCGCCCAACGGATCACCGTGCACTGGGAGTTGGCCCACGACGAGAAGTTCACCAAAATCGCCAGACGCGGCGCCGCCATCGCGTACCCGGAGTTCCACCACACGGTCCATGTCGAGGTCGGCGCGCTCGACGCGGACCGCGTCTACCACTACCGCTTCCGCGCGGGCAGCTGGATCAGCGAGACGGGCCGCACCCGCACGGCGCCCTCGCCGACCGGCGCGGCGAGCTCACTGACCCTCGCGGCCGTCTCCTGCCAGGCGTACGCCGACGGCTACTACACGGCGTACCGCCATCTCGCGCAGGACGACGTGGACGTCGTCTTCCACCTCGGCGACTACCTGTACGAGTACGCGGTCAACTCCGTCGGCGGCTACCGCAACTACACCGACCGCACGCTGCCCGCCCTCTACAACCGGGAGACGGTGACCCTGGAGGACTACCGGCTGCGCTACGCCCTCTTCAAGTCCGACCCCGACCTGAGGGCCGCGCACGCCGCGCACCCCTTCGTCGTCACCTGGGACGACCACGAGACGGAGAACAACTACGCCGAGGACACCCCGGAGAACAGCGTCCCGCCGGAGGAGTTCCTGCTGCGCCGGGCCTCCGCCTACCGGGCCTACTGGGAGAACCAGCCGCTGCGCCGCCCGCAGCGTCCCGTCGGTCCCGACATGCAGCTCTACCGCCGTCTGACCTGGGGCCGGCTCGCCCAGTTCGACGTGCTGGACACCCGGCAGTACCGCACCAACCAGGCGTACGGCGACGGCTCCCAGATTCCCGGCCCGGACGTCGACGACCCGGCCCGCACGATGACCGGCGCGACCCAGGAGCGGTGGCTGCTCGACGGCTGGCGCGACTCGGCGGCGCTGTGGAACGTCGTACCGCAGCAGGTCACCTTCTCCCAGCGCAAGTTCGACCTGACCACGCCGTCCCGGGTCTCCATGGACGCCTGGGACGGCTACCGCGCCTCCCGGCGCCGGGTGCTGGACGGGGCGCAGGCCGCCGGGATCGAGAACCTGATGGTCCTCACGGGTGACGTCCACGTCGGCTACGGCTTCGACATCAAGGACGACTTCGACGACCCCGACTCCGCCACGCTCGGCACGGAGATCGTGGCCACGTCGATCGCCAGCGGCCGGGACGGCACCGACAAGCCCGCCAACTGGGACACTTACATGCGGGCCAACCCGCACATGCGGTTCTACAACGGCCGGCGCGGCTACGTGACCGTCGCGCTCGGGCAGCAGCTGGCGCGGACCGACTTCAAGACGGTGCCGTACGTGACCACGCCCGGGGCGCCGGTCACGACGTCCGCGTCCTTCGTCACGGAAGTGGGGGAGCCGGGGCTCACGCCGGCGTGAGCGCGGGCGCGAGGTCCTCGCCCTGATCCTCCTCGGGGGCCTCGCCCGGGTAGCGGACGCCGACCCGGTCCCGGATCGCGTCGAGCGTCCGCATCACGGCGAGCGTGCCCTCCAGCGGAACCAGCGGCGACTCCGTCTCGCCGGCCCGCAGCGCCCGCATCACCTCGGCGGCCTCGTGCCGCAGGCTGTTGCGGGGCCCGTCCGCCGGGTCGGCCGTGAACTCCTCGGGGTCACGGCCGTCGCGGTGCAGCACGAAACGGTCCGGGAAGAAGAAGCCGTTCGGCACGTCGATACGGCCGCCCGAGCCGGTCACCGAAGCGGAGGTCGCCGTACCGCCCACGATGGAGCAGTGCAGCGAGGCCAGCGCCCCGCTGTCCCAGGAGAGCAGGGCGCCCGTCTGCAGGTCGACGCCCTCGGGCGACAGCATCGCGCGCGCCGTCACGTCCGACGGCTCGCCGAGCAGCAGCTGGGCGAAGGAGACCGGGTACACGCCGAGGTCCAGCAGCGCGCCGCCGCCCTGCGCCGGGTCGCGCAGTCGATGCGCGGGCGGGAAGGGGCCGGCCAGCCCGAAGTCGGCCTGGACGTGGCGGACCTCGCCGATCGCGCCGTCGTCCACCAGCGCCCTGAGGCGCCGGACCAGGGGGTTGCAGTACATCCACATGGCTTCCATCAGGAAGCTGCCGCGCGCCCGCGCCAGGGCGACCAGTTCCGCGGCCTCCCGCGCGTTCAGTGTGAACGCCTTCTCGCACAGCACGTTCCGCCCGGCCTCCAGGCACATCCCGGCGGCGGCGCGGTGTGCCGCGTGCGGGGTGGCGACGTACACGACATCGATGTCGCCGTCCTCGGCCAGCGACCGCCAGTCCCCGTACGCCCGGGGAATCCCGAACCGCTCGGCGAAGGCGTCAGCCGACGCCTGGGACCGCGAGGCCACCGCCACCACCTCGGCGTCCGGCAGATCGACGAGGTCCGCGGTGAACGCGGCCGCGATCCCTCCGGTCGCCAGAACTCCCCACCGCACGCTTCGTTCCGCCACTGCGGCCCCGCCCCTCGCTCATGTGACCCTCGGCACTCTGTACGAGCTGAGAGCATAGAGGGCGGATCAGTCGAAGGGGGAGGGGCGCATGGGCGAGCGTGGGGGGCCGATACAGGACGTGCCGCAGACGGCGGCACCGACGGCGAGACAACCATCCACCCGTGCCCTGCGCCGCACCGGCCTCCTCGTCACCCTCATCCTCGGCGGGCTGACCGCCACACCCCCGCTGGCGATGGACATGTACCTCCCCGCCCTGCCGGAGGTCACCCGCTCCCTGCACGCCCCCGCCGCGACCGTCCAGCTCACCCTCACCGCCTGCCTGGCCGGCATGGCGCTCGGACAGCTGGTGGTCGGCCCGATGAGCGACCGCTGGGGCCGCCGGCGCCCGCTGCTGGCGGGCCTGGCCGTCTACGTCGTCGCCACCGCGCTCTGCGCCCTCGCGCCCACCGTCGAGCTCCTGGTCGCCTTCCGGCTGGCGCAGGGCCTCGCGGGTGCGGCGGCGATCGTCATCGCGCGGGCGGTCGTACGCGACCTCTACGACGGCGTCGCCATGGCCCGCTTCTTCTCCACCCTCATGCTGATCTCCGGGGTCGCCCCGATCGTGGCGCCGCTCATCGGCGGACAGGTCCTGCGGGTGACGGACTGGCGGGGCGTGTTCGTCGTGCTCACGGTGGTCGGCGGGCTCCTCGCCACCCTCGTCTGGCGGAAGCTTCCCGAGACCCTGGCGCCGGAGGACCGGCACGGCGGCGGGGTCGGCGAGGCGCTGCGCGCCATGCGCGGACTGCTCGCCGACCGCGCCTTCACCGGCTACACCCTGGCGGGCGGGTTCGCCTTCGCCGCCCTCTTCGCGTACATAGCGGCGTCCCCGTTCGTGATCCAGGAGATCTACGGCGCCTCGCCGCAGACCTTCAGCCTGCTGTTCGGGCTCAACTCGGTCGGCCTCGTGGTCGTCGGCCAGATCAACGGCAAGGTGCTGGTGGGGCGGGTCAGCCTGGACCGGGTGCTGGGCGTGGGCCTGACGGTCGTCATCCTGGCCGCGACCGCGCTGCTGCTGATGTCCCTGGACGTGTTCGGCGAGGTCGGACTGGTCCCGGTGGCCGCCGCCCTCTTCGTCCTGATGTCCGCGATGGGCGTCACCCTCCCCAACACCCAGGCCCTCGCCCTGCTGCGCACCAAGCACGCCGCCGGGTCCGCCTCCGCGCTCCTCGGCACGTCCTCCTTCCTCATCGGCGCCGTCGCCTCGCCCCTCGTGGGCATCGCCGGCGAGGACACCGCCGTCCCGATGGCCGTCGTCCAACTGGCCGCAGCACTGGTGGCGCTGGCCTGCTTCATGGGAATGTGCCGTCCCTGGAACAGACGTACGGATGCCGAGGGAGCAGAGAACTGAGCGCGCCGAGACTGCGCCGGGACACGCCGGAAAGGGCCGGACTCGACCCCGAGGAGATCCGTCACCTCGTGCAGGAGGTCCACGACCTCACCATCGGCCCGCGCCCCTGGGCAGCCGGGACCGTGCTGGTCGTCGGGCGGGGCCCGTACGTCGCCGTCGAGGAGGCGGCGGGCTGGGCCGTGCGGTACGCCTCCTACGACGAGGAGAGGGACGCCGGGGTGGAACTGCCGCCCCGGGCACGCGTCCCGATGACCACGGACACCCCCTTCGACCTGGCCTCCCTCACCAAGCTCTGCACCGCGGTCGCCGCCGTGCAGCAGATCGAACGCGGCACTCTCGGCATCGACGCACGGGTCGGGGCCTATCTGCCGGACTTCCGCGCGGCCGCCCGGCACGACGTCACGGTGCGCCAACTGCTCACCCACACCTCGGGACTGCGCCCCGAACTCCCGCTGTACGACTGCGCCGACGACGCCGAGCGGCTGGAGATGCTGCGGGCGGAGGCACCCGTCGGCGTGCCCGGCACCTACTGCTACTCCGACCTCAACCTCCTGCTGCTCCAGCACGTCCTGGAACGCCTCACGAGCCGCACCCTCGACGTCCTCGTCCACGACGGCATCACCCGCCCGCTCGGCATGACCGCGACCCGCTTCGGCCCCTGCCCCGAGGCCGCGGCGACCGAGGACCAGCGACGACCCTGGGCCAAGGCGGACCGGGGCATGCTGCGGGGCGTCGTCCACGACGAGAACGCCTGGGCGCTGGGCGGTGTCGCCGGCCACGCCGGCCTCTTCTCCACCGGCCGCGACCTCGCCGTCCTCTGCCGGGCACTGCTCTCCGGCGGCTCCTACGGCCCCGCCCGCATCCTGGGTCCCGACTTCGTGGAACTGCTGCTGACCCCGCCCGGGCTGGGGTTCGCCGTCGACCAGCCGTGGTTCATGGGGGAGCTGGCGGGACGCGGAGCCGCGGGCCATACGGGATTCACGGGGACCTCCCTGGTACTGGACCCGGCGACGGACACGTTCCTGGTCCTGCTGGCCAACACGGTGCATCCGCGCCGCCGGACACCGCCGGACAGCGGGCCGCGGGCGGCGGCGGGCACGCGGGTGGCACGGGCGGTCCGGGCCCTGTAGTGAACCGGGTGTTCCGCGCCCCCGCCGCCCCTACCCGTCCCGTCCCCAGGGGCTCCGCCCCTTCGACCCCGGTCGCCTTTCGGGTGCGGGCCCG
>CBFGZZ010000184.1:0-16909 GCA_965653385.1 uncultured Streptomyces sp.
GCGGGCCGGGTTCATCCGCAACGCCCGCATGGTCAACCTCGGCGCCGACGTGTGCTTGGCCTTCATTCGGAACGGCAGCCGGGGCGCCTCGCACACGGCCGCGCTCGCCGAGCAGGCCGGGATCCCCGTCCGCCGCTACACCGCCTGACCCCACCCCGCCGTCCGGCCCGCCCACCCCGGGCCGGACCCCAACCACCGGAGCAACACATGACCACAGCAGCCGACGAACTCCGCACCGCAGCCGAGAAACTGCGCACCCTCGCCACCGCTGCATCCACCGACAGGCGCGGCACCCCCACTCTCCGCTGGCACTTCAAGGAACGCCCCGGCCTCGGCTCCGGCTACCTCTATGCCGAAAACCCCGACGGCCCCGGCGCAAGGATCATCCACGGAGGATCCTCCGGCCCCCACGGACGTGGCCTCCACCCAGGAATGAGCCCCCAGCACGGCGAATACGTCGCCGCCATGGACCCCACCGTCGGCCTCGCCGTCGCTGACTGGCTCGAATCCGCCGCCGAGGACGCCGAGCAGATCGGCCCCGACCCACACGCCGTCGTTGTGGCCCGCGCCATCCTCGGCGGCCGGCCGTGACCGCCGCCGAAGGCCCCAGCTTCGTCTACCTCCGTCCCGCCTGCTGCGCCGCCTGGCTCGCCGTGTGGGACTTCCCCGACAGCGGCCAGGCCAAGCTCACCGTCCGCGCCCCCGAACACGGCTGGGTCCAGCAGGACGACGGCACCTGGCTCTGTGACCGGCACGCACTCAAGGAGCAGCCGTGAACGCCCGTGCCCGTCTCCTCCGCGCCCTCAACGACGGCCCCCTCTGCACCTGCGGCCAACCCGCCTGCCCCACACCCGACACCCTCATCGACAACTACGCCCACGAACTCGCCGAACAAATCCGCGCGGCCTGGAACGCACACGACCCGAAGAAGCCACGCAACGTCACCATGCTGTCCGCGCTGAACGCCGCCGACCTCATCGACCCCGAGAAGCAGCCGTGACCTCCCGCGCCTGGCTACCCCACCCCGCCCGAACCATCCGCCCACCCGCCTGCCCCACCGGCCTACCCCGATACACCCGCCTCCACCACGCCCACGCCCCCCTCACCGCCGGACTCACCGACCACCCCCTCACCGCCTGGGAATGCCAGCAATGCGACGGCGCACACATCACCGAACGGAGCAGCACTTGACCCGTCTCGCCCCCGCGCACCTCCGCGCCTGGCGCTGCCGCTGCGGCCACCGCCACGACCCACTCCTCTCCATCTGCCCATGGACCGGACTCCCACGGGACCAGCGGTGAACGCCGCCATCTGCATCGCCGGCCTGCTGTCCGCCGCCGTCCTGTTCCGCCACCTCGTCCACCGTGTTGCCAGACTCGCCAGCAAGGAACGCCGATGACCACACACCCGCCTCGCACCCGCGCGCCGAAACCCAACCAGCACGAACGCGCCAACCGGCAAGCCGTCATCGACAACCTCATCGGCCGTGCTCTCCGCGGCGTACTCACCATCCCCGAAGCCGCGGTCCTCGCCGACTACTGGCAGGCCGAACGACGCGTCGAAGAGAAGACCCGGCGCAGCCTCGCCGACACCACCCGCGCCCTCGAACGCCACCGTCAAGCAGCCGACGCCGAAATACGACGGCTCGAAGAACTCGTCGCCGAACTCGGCGGACAGCAACAGGAGGCAGCCGCATGAGACTCCCCGGCCGCGTATGGATCGCCATCCACCGCACCCAAAACCGCTGGCACGATCTCCTCGCCGTGCTGGCCGGCTACTGCAACGACCGCTCCCAAAAGACCGGCGTGCCCGGCGAAGGCGGCGGCTACCGCGACTGGCGGTGCGCCCTCCGACGCCGCCACGACGGCATGCACCGCCTCGGCAACTATGTGTGGGAGGGCGACGGCAAGGTCACCTACCTGCCCGCCCCGCGCGGCAGCGGCAAAGAAGCACATCAGCCGTGGCGCAGGCACATGACGCCCACAATGAGGCAAGCCCGCAACTGGCGGCGCTGGGATCAAGAACAGTCCCGGCTGCGGCGGGCGAGGCTCCGTGAGGAAGGACTCCTGTGACCGACCAGATCGAACCCGTCGTCAGCGTCCACGGTGCGCGCGAACTCAACCCAGAAGCCCGTGAAGCCGTCGAAGCCCTCATCGCCGTGACTAAGCAGCAGATCAGCGAGACCGGCCACGACGGCCCCAGCGTCGTTGAATGCGCCGCCAATGATCGGCGCTGGTTCGACTGCGAGAAGGAGGGCTCGTGATTGACGACTGGTACCCGCACGAGCAATGCCCACACTGCCACCAAGCCCCCACCGCGAACCACCTCGACGAACACCTCACCACCACGCACGCCAACCTGCCCAACTGCACTGCCAGCTACATCGGCGACGAAGGCGAGTACACCTGCGCCATGAAAGTCGCGCACGTGCTCGGCGAGTATGGCCTCTCACATGCCAGCGTGTGCGGGCCGATGGGGCGCGTCATCTGGAACGACACACTCCCCGGAGCCACCCCACACCGGGAGCAGCAGTGACCGACTGGACCCTGCCCCCGCCCGGCGACCGACGTGAACAACTCCCCGACCACCTCCTCGCCGCCATCAACAGCGTGCTCGGCAAGTACTACTCAACGGCCTGCCACACAGCCACAGCCTGCCAAGCCGCCGCCTACCGGCACGACCGCCTCGCCGCGAACTCCGGGCCGAGGCCGAGCGGCTCCACACCCGCTGCCGCCTCAACCAGAAGTTCACCGGGCAGCACTGCGTATGCGGCTGCCACGAGCCCGGCGAACCGAAGGAGGGCGAGTAGTGCGCACCGAGGACATCCTCAGTCAAATCGACACCTGTCTCGGCGACTACGACGTCGGTCCGGACGCCATGCGGTGCGCTCCCGACGGGACGGCCACCCCAACTCTGGTCACGATAGTCGTCACCGTTGATGCGGCAGCCATTCAGGCCCGCTTGCGTGAAGTGCACGACTCCCTGCAGCGCCTGGCGGAAGCCTTCGTGCCAGCCACTCGGAACGCCACCAAAGCCATGGCCGAATTCCAGCGCGCCCTTGAAGCACGGTCGCGATCCGACAGACATGGCCGGCCCGCCTGGCGAAGCCCCTACGGGCCAGCCCGGCGAAGGCGGTGAGTACGATGAAGCCCCCGCATCCACCACGGATGCGGGGGCCTTCTCACGTGTGCTTCTTCTTGGATGGCCACACTTCGTGACCGGGATCCCACCAGATGATGTGGAACACGTTGCCGACGAGGAATCCCCACAGCCGGCCGGTGCCACCGATCCGGAGCTTCCAGATCTTCGTCATGTCGGGCAGGCCGATCGCCGTCAGCCGGTCCAGCGCCGTCCGGTTCGGCAGCTGCGCCACATCGTGGCACTTGCCCGGCCATTCACCCTGATGGAACAGCTCGTTGATGGTCTGGTTCTCGAACTTCACCATGTCTGCGATCAGCGCCTGAACCCGGTCGTGATCGAGTGGCGCCAGACCCCACGGCCCATCGCGGTCGAGATGCGTGAACCGCCAACAGATGCGCTCCTCGGAACTCGACGAGCTCGGCAACAGCGACGCCGGATCACCAGTCCGCTTGCCCGACGCGACACTGCCAGGAGGCAGCGCAAGCTTCTTCTTCGGCTTCCCCCGGGCCACCCTCAGTCCTCGCGGCCCACAAGCGCACCGAAGAAGTCGGCGATCTCCTCGTCCCGGAGCTCCTCGTTCGAACGCTGCAGATCGGTGACTCCGGCCCGGTTTCGGGCGTCCAGCCACGGGCCCGGCTGATGCGTCATTGCCGACAGCTCGTGTGCGTCGAAGGCGCGGAAGTTCTCGAGGACCACATTTACGGAGTCGCGCTCGTCATCATCCAGCGCCGTCGCATCGCCGGCGATGTCGCCCCTGTCGAGGTTGAACCGGCCACGGTGCTGGGAGTACAGCTCGTACACCACGGGCCCGTTCGCCCAGGCCTCGAAGCGTTCCGGGAACAGTTGCCGGTCCTCCCACGCGAGGTGGTAGCCGTAGGCGAAATAGCAGAGTTTCTGCAGCTTCATCGCGGACATCGGCGCTTCTTTCGCCAGTATGTACGCTGCGACGTCCCTCACGCTCGCCATGATCAGTGTCCCCTCTTGCGCCTACCCGCCACCGTAGATGAGTCGCCCCCTGGCGCGACTCGGTGGGTCCATGGGCATGCAGGCGCTTCCCCCAGAAAGACCAGGCTACCGGCCTCCCCGGACAGTCGGAAGCCCGCGGGTGAAGGTCTGGACGGGCCGTGACTAATCGAACGAACGTGTGGACACATGGGGTGATTGACTCTACCGTGCAGCCGATCGTCCGCGCCCCTGGAGTGGACGCCTACGGAACCCACTGCTCCGTACACGCCAGGCATATCCGCTTGTTCGCCCACGCGGCCCGCGCACTGTCTGCCGCCCCATGCCGCTGCCACAGGACCCAGCCCCAGCCGAGCCCGCCGGCCAGCACCACCACGCCCGCCAGGACCGCGCCCGACGCCAGCATCGCAACCCCGATCACGGCTGCGGCCAGGGCGCCCAGGAAGCCGCTCTCAGGCATCGCTGGCCGCGCGTACTCCGACCGGAGCGCGGAGCCGGGCGGAAGCGAGTCGACAAAGTGGGAGAGGAGTTGGACGTTCGACGAGCCACACTTCGCGGACGGACAGTTCACGGCAACCTCGCGCGCTGGCAGGAGAGTTGAAGCCAGAAGCGTCCGCCGGAAGGCGGGGCTCCGGCAAGCAGACGACGGGGAGTGTGGTCGGCGTCACCAGCAGCAGACAACACGCGCCCCAGACGCCGCTACAGTCCCGAACCCTGCGCCCGCCACGCCGCCTCCACCGCGGCCACGCACTTGACGAACGTTCCCCGCTGAAACCACGTAAACAAGATCGTGCGCGGGTGCCCCGCCGGCTGCTGCCCCGCCGTCATCGAGCCAGCCCTCAAAGCAGCCGGATCCTCCACCGTCATCAAATGCACCCAGCCATTCACAAACCGCGTCGGCGCCACATGGTGCACCTTCAACACATCCGCCAGCAGCACGATGCCCGACCGGTTGCCACCCAGACGAGCCAGCGGCGAACGCCTGAACTCCACACGATCCGGATGCAGCACAGCCGTTGCCATATGCCCCTTGAACGAGAGCGGCTGAGCCTCGGACGAACCCTTCGAAAGATCCATCCCGGCAGTCTGGCCGCAAGGGCCGGGGAGCGTGGGCAGAACAGCAGAAACCCCGCCCGACGACCAGGCGGGGTTCCGCGGCGAGCGTCAGACGCGGGACACCTCCAGCGGCGCCGGCCGGCGGGGGCTACCCCTCCTGCGGCTCCTGCCAGAGCTGCGCGGCCAGTAGATCCACCTCGTCCTGCGACAGGCCCGGCCTTACCGCGATCACCATGCGGGTTCCATCCGGCAGCGTCGCCTCGCGCATCTCGACAGCCGGAACTCCCTGTACCTCATCGTCCATGGCGACAGGCTAGCCAGCAAACAGGGCGCACGCGTCAAGACCCGCCCGTGCCTGACGGACGGGATGGGCGGGGCGGATTGCATGCAGAGTGATCGCACGCCTGCTCGCGATCAGTCATCGCGCTCTCGCGCGCGAAACACGGCGAGCAAGCCAGGAGGCTTGCCCTCTTCGAGGGAGAGATTTTCTAGCCAGCCATCTTCCAGTAACCGTCTTTAGTAAGACCCCCCAGTCTCAGGACCCCTGTTCTCCAGGCCTCCTGAAATTCAGGCCCCCTGAAAATCAGACCCCGGGACGAGTGCCTTGAGCAGCAGCGACAGCCCCTCCGGCGTGTCACTTACCGCAGTCGTCGTCCGCCAGCGCCCGTCTCGGCGCTCTTTCATCTGAGCAACCAGGCCAGCCGCCCGTAGCTCCTTCATGCCCTCGCGGATGGCGTGCTCACCCTCACCCTTGCCGCCAGCTGCTTTATGGAGGTAGGCGAGCCGCTCGATGGTCATGCCGCCGCCGTCCGGATGGGAGAGCAGCGTCAGGAGCAGACCCTTGGCCTTGAGGCTCAGTGTGTAGTTTTGGGCAACGTCCCTGTTGCTGACCGGCGTCCAGCCGGTCTTCGGCTTGGAGCGGCGCGTCCTCAACTGGCCACCATCCGGTGGCGACATGGCGGCGTCATCGGTATGGTCATGCGTGTACCTCACTTGCCGGTGGGTGCGGATGTAGCGGGGGTGGTGCCCCGCATGTAGCGATAACGGCCGGACGGAATTGACCCCGTCCGGCCGTCGCCGTTTGCAGACAATTCTAGTGGCGAATGGGGCTCAAGTGGCCCGAATCGGCACAGCGTTCACGGTCAGACCCGAGACCGGTACTCCGACCGAATCGCCACGAGTCGCCGGTGCGTGACCCGCATCTGATCAAGCCGCTTCGCGAGCGTATTGATGACCGTTTCCAGGCCGTCCGGGTCAAGGCCCTCGATGAAGTGATCGTCGACCAGTTCGATCGTCGCGTAGGGCAGACGCTCAGCGATCGTCGACGACCACGGCTCCACCTTGATGATCGTCGACAGAACGCCGAACTCTTCCGGCCGACCGTTCGTGTTCACCGGCAGAGTCATCCGATCCGGGAGAGTCCAGCACCAGATGTCCTCAGGGAAGACCTCGGCGCCCTCCTCCCGGGAGTGGTCCAAGGAGCATCCCGCCATGCACGTGACGGTCATCGGCTCGCCAGTATGGCGGTTGATGAAGCCCCACGTGGGGGGCTGCGTGGCCATCGGCACAGTGCTTGCGCCACGCTCATCCATTACAGTCATGAAAGACCTTCCTCTTCACAGGAGTGGGGTTTGATCAGCGGCCTTACACGCCGCTGGTGCGGCGGCCGGGGTCTTCCACACCCCGGCCGTGCCGTGTCTCAAGCCGTCTTCAGCGCGGCAATCGCCTCCCTCAGGTCGGTAGCGGCGGGGGAGCCCTGGAACCGCGGCGCACTGAGCATCGAGCCGATGCGACCGGCGCGCTTCGAGATCCAGGAGATCTGTGACTCACGGGGCAGCGTGAGGATCGGGTTCATCGCCTCCGTGGCGCCCTCAACGTCGTCGAGCTGCACCAGCGCGGTGGCCCTGTAGATGTGGGCGAGGCGCTCATCGTCGAGGGATCGCTGCTCGACGGGCATCTGCTGCCACGAGTCGATCGCGGCCTGCGCCTCCGTCGCGGCACGGCGGGCATCGTCACCGCCGTTCAGCCAGATCAGCGACGAGCCGGCGTAGTACCTCTGCTTCGTCTCGGAGAACTCGAACAGTCCGGCGATCGAGTCCGGACGGTGCACCCGCTCACGGGCCTGCTCAGCCGCGTTCAGCAGCTGGTTCGTGGCGCGGGAGTCGCCGAGGTTCGCCAGACACTGAGCCTCACCGCATAGCAGCCGCGCCTCGCCGGTGCCCAGGCCCTCGGTGACGTGCTGCATTCCGTCGCGGACGTAGTCGAGGGCGACCCCGTAGTCGCCATTGAAGCGGGCGATCAGGGACTGGGTGCCGCGCACCCACACCAGGAGTTCCATGTCGCCGGCGTACCGGGCACAACGAGCTGCGGCGCGCGCGTGCTCTAAGGCCGCGTCGGAGTCGCCGAGGTCGAGTGCGGCGTAGGCGAGGATCCCGGACAGGCGGCCTGCTGCGACGTACAGGTCGGCGCGCTCGTGCGGTCCATGCCGGTAGTCCTTCAGCCGCTGCAAGACATCGGTCCGCAGCGCGTCCGCGCGCTGGAGCATCGGCGCCGGCGGCCACCCCAGATAGTCGACCGCCGCTTCCTCGACGCCGCTGCCGATCTGGTCCAACTCCAAGTCGGCGAGCTCGACGAGGGATCGAGTCGTGGCCAGCGAGGAGGCGAGCGCTTTGCGAGTGGCGGCCTCTTCCTGACGGACGGTCTCGTCGTCTTCGAATTCGCGCACCAGGGTGCCGCCGGCTTGGAGGGCGATGTCTGCCGCCTCGGCGAGTTGCCGGTTCGGGGCGCGTTCGCCGGTCTCTACGCGGTGGATGAATCCGCGGTGGAAGTGGACTTTGTCGGCGAGGTCGGCGAGGGACATGCCTTGGGCGTAGCGGTGCTCTCGAAGGGTGGCGGCGAAGGTCATGCCTTGAGTCTCCCGGCTACGGAGGGGTGGGAATAGGGCACTGCCTGTCGCCAAAGAGTGCGGCGCCGTGTTGGCGACAGGCGATGCCTAGAGGGGACGTACAGCGCGGGTGTGCTCTGGATTCATGAAGAGCACGAGCTACTCACTGGCGTCGGACTTGGCGGCTGGCCCGCGGCCGCGAGATGTTCTCTCGCGGAAGAACTTCTCGACGGGGGCCCACGGCATCACGAGCGCGTTCCCGATCTTCTGCCACCGCTCGCGGGGAATGGGCCACTCGGGGTCGGTGTCCGCGATGTGGCGGACGCCTTGCCGGGTGATCGGTCGCGAGACGAGTCCTCGGTCGGATACCCGTCTCGCGATCTCCGCGAAGCTGACCATCTCGGGGATTTCCCTCCCTTCTTCAGGTGCGCTCATGTCCATATTCTTCCTCTCTGCACTGCGTACTTGTCAAGGAGTAAGAAACCCTCTACTGTCGAAGACGAACGAAGCCCCGACCGGTGGTTGCACACCGAATCGGGGCTGCTCAACGGCCCTCCCCGGTGGTTGCACACCGAGAAGGGCCCGCCCGACAGGTGGTTGCACACCTGCTCAGGACATCCGGCACCACCTGCGCTATCAGGAGGACCAGACATGACCGATCGTACTTGCCGTGACGCCAGTGCCGGAACAGGCGTGCTCGACACCCCCACCGCCCCGCTTCCGCCGGCCGCCGAGGCCATGTCTCGCCGCCTTGAGCTGGAGCTTCGGTCTCCGGTCGATGTACTGCAGGCCCAGATCGCCCGCCTGGAAGAGTCGCTGTGGATTCAGCGGCAGGGACGGGACTTCGATCTCGTGCAGATGCGCAACCCGGCCCTGACGGAGCTGGAGCGGGCCAAGGCGGAGGGTTCCTTCCGGTCGACGGCCTGGGAGATCGTGGGCCTGCGCCGCCAGCTGCGTGAGGCGAAGGCGGCCCTCGCGGTCGCGGTCCGCTTCCAGGGGGCGGAGTCGACCTACCGCCTGATGTCGGCGCAGACGTCCCGCATTGCACCGGGAGAGTTCGACCGGCTCCTGCACCTGCAGGACGAGATGCGCGAGTGCCGCTGCCGGCTGGAGCGCGCCGGCCGCCTCGACCTGATCGAGGTGGCGTCGTGACGACGATGACGCCGCCGGACCGCGCCGCTCACGTCGCCGCGCAGGGCCCGGCCCGCACGGCCCATGCCCCGAAGCCGGCCCGCACGATCCTTCGCTCGTTCCCCGCCTCTGCCCCGCGTGGCTCCTGGCCGGCGGAGGAGTTCGCGGCGGAGCGTCGCCGCGAGGGTGTTCCGGCCGACGTGGTCATGGATCTCGCCTCCGACTCGTACCTTGTGTTCGTCGAGGCGGCGCGGTGAGCGACGACCACAGCAAGACGAAGGACGAGCTTCCCCAGCGGCCTCGCGGCGGACACCCGTACTTCGTCGGCTAGCCCATAGACCGCCGCGGCTGGCGGTTGATTCCCCCGTCCCGCCGGCCGCGGCACCCACCCCGTAGCACCCATCCCTATCCCGGCATGACCACCCGAGGAGAACAACCATGCCCGCAACCGCTCTGGTTCACCGCTTCGACTGCACGATCCACGACGGCGACGGCTGTGACGGCCACTGCGCTGTGACCGTCGCCGCCCTGCTCGCCTGGTACGCCGACGACATCGCGTTCGTCGCCGAGGAGACCCCGGCCACCACCCTGGGCGAGTTCGTCGCCCAGCTCGGCACGGCGGGATCCCGCATGGAGGACGCCGGCATCAACAACGCCGAGGACCTCGACACCGCCGCCACCTACCTCAACGACGCCGACAGCCTCACCGGCGACGACCGGGCGGTCCTCTTCAAGCGGGCCAGCAACCTGCTGAACGACGTCGCGGACATGGTCGACGAGTACCGCGACATGGTCTGACCGGCCACCCCACACCACCACCCCCCTGCTCCTACTGCCCCGGAAGGGCCCACGAACCATGTCTCCGTTTCTGTTTTCCGCCGATCACGCCACGTTGACGGGTGGCGTTGACCGCGCCCTGGCGCTGGTGCCGACCGCGCTGTCCATCTCCGATCTGTTCGCCGAGTACGCGGCTGCGGGCCGGTCCCGGCGGGCGGAGATCCGCCTCGCCGCCGACCCCGAGCTGCTGGCCGAGCTCGACGGCTTCGACTACCCGGCTGCCGCCTAGCCCTCCGAGCCGCCGGGTGCGGTCCATCCCCTGCCGTGCCCGGCACTCAGCCCCGGCCCCCAGCGTGATGCCGCCGGATCGGATCCGGCCCGGGGCGCGCACCACTAACCCACCCACCGATCGAGAGAGGAGGTTCCGATGCTGTACCGAGGCCAGCTGCCGACAGCGATGTTCAACGACTGCCAGATCCGGTCGAAGGACTACCGGCGGTGGTGCCAGACCCGGGCCGCGTTCCGTCACGGCAAGCACCGGCAGACCGTGGACCGCTACAAGGCGGAGATCGCCAACGGTGGGCTGGCGAAGCTGATCTGGCTGGACGTGTCGGAACGTACCGGCGAGGTGCTGATCGGTGACGGACACCACCGTGCGGTCGCCCTCCTGGAGTCGGGTGTCGACAGCTTCGCGTTCCACTGGCGGCTGATCGACAAGGCCGGCTGGTTGAGCCTGCCGCCGCTGGAGTCGGGCCGGTTCCCGTACCGGCTGCTGGGGGTGGCGTGATGGCGAAGCGCAAGCCCGGCTTTTGGGCCGAGGTCCGCGCCGAGATGAAGCGGGCCAGGGAGCAGCGCGAGCGGGAGGCCAGCCGGGATCGCATCGGCTGGGAGTGCGCCCGCTGCGGCACGTTCAACCACGGCAATCCCACCTACTGCGGCTGCGGCGCCTACTTCGGGCTCGCCGCCATCTACTGAAAGGAACTGATCGACATGACCACCAAGCTCACCTGCTGGGTCTGTGGACGTTCGGGGGCCGAGCCGGAGCGCACCCGCCTCGGTTTCAAGAAGCCTGTCTGCCCGCCCGGCAAGGGATGCAGCAGCCAGAACAAGCGCTAACCACCCACCATCTGGAAGGACTTGATTCGCCGTGACTGCCAGTCCGTCGAAGGTGAACGGTGCTGCCCGTCCGCCCGCCATCAAGGTGCTGGGGGACTGGCAGCCCATACAGGCCACCCCCACCCCCCAGGCCGACACCCCCACTCCCGACGTCCAGAACGAGCCTCAGATCGACAACGAGCTGATCGCACAAGCGCAGGCGGAGGCGATCCGCGCCCAGGCATGGGCCGAATCCGAGAAGCAGCGCATCGCCGCCGAAACCGAGAAGGAAACGGCCCTCAAGCTCGCCGAGGCCGAGGCCGAGGCGATCCGCACCAGGGCCGAGGAGGAGGCGCGCAAGCAGCGTCTCGCCAACGACCGCGCCGAGCGCAAGGCGGCCGAAGAGCAGGCGGCCTCCGAAGCCCGGATCGCCGAAAGCCGGAAGCGGAAAGCGGACGCCGACCGTGCCCGAGAGGACGCCGACCGCAAGGCCGCCGAAGAGCAGGCCGCGAGCGAGACCCAAGCCGCCGAGGTCGAAGAAGCCGAGAACCGTTGGCGCGGCTACGCCCGCAGCTTCTACATCGTCTGCGCCATCGTCGCCCTCCCCGTCCAGGTCGCCGCGTTCTACAACCCCAAGGCGCTGTGGCTGATGGCCGCCCCGCTCATGCTCGAAGGCGGCGCCTGGGTCGTGCTGAAGGGTGCCGCTGCGGCTGTCGCCTCGCACCGCCCGCACTGGCACTACCGGCTCATTGCCTGGCTGCTCGCCTTCATCGCCGCCGGCATCAACCTGTGGCACGGCCTCAACGCCTTCGACCCCGCCACTGCGATCGGCACCGCGTTCGCCTCCGTTGCCGGCCCCGGTGTGTGGGACCTCCACGAGCACGGTCGCATCCGCACCCGCGACGGCGTACCCACCCGCCGCGAGCGCAAGGCAGCCGAGAAGCGGGCCAAGGATGAAGCTGCCGCGAAGGCCGCCGAGGAGAAGCGGCGGGCGGCCGAGAAAGAGGCCGCCGACAAGAAGGCCGCCGAGGCTGCACAGAAGCTCGCGAAGGACCGAGAAGACGCCTTCCCCGAAGTGTGGAAGCACGCTCTGCGCCTGGCCGCAGCGCTCGGAGAGACGACCGTCACCGAGGCCGTCTGGCGGCGCGCGCACATCGACATCGAAGGCACCGACCCGGGCGAGTCAGCCGAGACGATCCGGGCTCGCAACGTTGCGGCGAAACGCGTCGAACTGGCCCGCACCAACGGCTCCCTGAACACGGTCAGCAAGACCACGAACGCGCAGCGTGCGATCCAAGTGAAGGCGCCTCGAAGGACGTCCTCGTACACCCCCGTTCCGCCGCGCCGGAAGAAGAACGACACCCCCAAGTTCCATCCCGTCGCGCGGGCCCTCGCGGCCGACGCGAAGCGCGATGCGAACACCGCTAAGAACTCCCGCCCGAACGACAACTAACCCAACCCTCAGGAGAGATCAGAAATGAACGCCACCATCCGTCGGATCGTTGTCTCGGGCGCTGCGACGGTAGCCCTCCTCTCAGGCGCCGGAACCGCCACCGCCGCCGTCACCGAGGAGCACGAGGCGACCGTCGTCGCCATCGCCAAGACCGACACCAACGACCCGGCCGGCATCACCAACGGCATCACCCCCGACAACGGCAGCGGTGCCGCCATCCAGAACCCCGTCGACGGACTCCAGCCGGCCAACGTCAACCAGCAGCAGATCCAGACCCAGGCATCCGGCGCCGCAGTCGGGACCGGCGTCGTCGCCATCGCCATCCTCGGCATCATCGTCTTCTTCCGGATCAAGGGCCACCACCTGAAGCCCGGTGACGCGGTCGTCGTCGTACTCCTCGGCGTCGCCCTCTCCGCCACCGTGATCGGCAGCATGGCCGACCAGCTCACCGACTCCGGGGTCGCCTCCCTCGGCGGCATCCTCGGCGGCCTGTAGCCACCAGCCGTGCGGGGCCCGACCCACCGGGCCCCGCCCCCAACCCAGGAAGGAACCAGGCCAGTGGCCACCGAAGCGCAGCCCGACATCATCGAGCAGGACATCGAGCCGGAGGCCACCGAGCCCACCCGCACCGACCGCATGAAGGCCGCGTTCAAGGAGCAGCGCGGCCACGCCGCCGCCCGCACCAAGGACTGGCTCGCCGGAGGAGACCTCGACCACGTCGACGTCATCCAGCTCGCCACCGAGAACAAGCAGCGCAAGTACGACCAGAGGCTCATGCAGCAGCAGCGGATCGTCGCCGAAGCCCACGCCCGCTTCCACGCCGCCAAGACACAGGCCGAACTCAGCGAGAACGGCGGCAACGCCGGATCCCTTGCCAGCCTCGCCGGCCGGGTTGCTGCCGAGGAGGCCAAGCTCGCCTCCGTACAGGCGCAGCCAGTGCTGCCGCCCACCGACCGCGAGATCAGCGCTGCCCGCACCAGCAAGAAGGCCGGACGTGCGGGGATCCTCGCTGGGGGTGTTGTCGGGTCGCTGTCCGTTCTCGGCGCAGTCGCCGAGCAGGCCGTTACCGGTCAGCCGATGCTGCTGCTCGCCATCGGTGCTGGCGCGAGCTGGGGCTGGTATGCCATCTCCCGCCCGTTCGTCGCCCGCGGCGAGCAGGAGGGCGTGGCCCCTTTCGCCCTGACCCCGGCCAGCCTGCCCGCGCCACCGATGGGGGAGCAGGTCGGGGGAGCGGCGATCGTCGGTGGGAACGTCGTCATGCACGTCGAGCAGCTGCCCGAAGGCGCGAAGCCGTACCCGCTCAGGAACGCCCGCACTCCGCAGCAGCTCGCTGAGTGCGTTTTGCTGGCCGCGCGCGCCGAGAACGTGCCGATCGTCGAGGTATCGGATGTGCAGCGGCAGCCGTGGGGCTGGCAGTGCATTGTCCGCGTCTCCGACGGCACCCCCGAGGCGATCATCGAGAAGAGCGGTGACCTGGAGACGAAGTTCGACCTGCCCACCAACGGCGTCCGCCCGCAGCCCCTCAGGGCCCGTCGCGCCTGCGCCGTGCTGCGCCTCGTCGACGGCGACCCGTTCGCCACTGCCCCGGGCATGCCGTACCGGGCCCCCAAGTCCATGTCCATCACCGATCGGTTCCGCATCGGAACTTCCGTCGGCGGCGACCCGCTCGAACTGTCCCTCGCCGGCGTCATGGGCCTATGGGTCGCCGCCTCGGGTGGCGGCAAGACCGGCATCCTTCAGGCCCTCGGCGAAGGCACCACCGCCTGCCGGGACAACATCACCATCGACCTCGACCCGTTCGGGGACGGCCTGGAAGACCTCGGCGACGCCGTGAGGGTCACCGCGCGGACGAACGAGCAGATCGAAGCGGTCCTGCTGTTCTTCCTGGTCATGGCTAAGGGCCGCGCCCGGCTGCGGGCAAAGCTCGGCATGGGCAAGAAGTGGAAGGCCAGCCCCCAACACCCCGCCGTCACGATCTTCTTCGACGAGTTCCCGAAGGCCACCGAACTCGCCAAGCGGCTCACGTTCGACCTGCTGCTCGTCGGCCGCAAGGAACTCATCGAGGTCGAGATCGCCTCCCAGGGCGGGCAGAAGGGCTACCTCGGCGAGAACTTCGCTCAGATGGTCGCCCTCAAAGCAGTGGGACCGTGCAAGGTCGGCGACACCCGCTCCGTGTTCGGTGACGGCGCCGTCAAGGAGGGCTACCTGCCGCACAAGCTGTCCCCGGCCACCGACACCGACCCCAAGGACGCTGGCCACATCTTCGTCCAGGGCGTGCCCGGCATGGCGGACGAGCCGATCGAGTACGCCATCCACGAGACGCCCTCTGCAGTGCTGCGCCAGCTCGCCGAAGAGCGCCTCGCGGCAGGCCTGCTGGAACCGGACCAGGACAGTCTCGACGCCATGAAGGGCGTTGACCTGCCGGAGTACGTCGAGCCGGTCTGGGACAACGAAGGCAACCTGAAGAAGCCAGCGCCCGTGGCTCTCCTGTCGTGGGAGCAACTGCTGAAGCTGTGCGGCGCCGAGCCGCCCGCCGGTGCAGAGCTGACGGACGGACCGGAGCGTGCCGCGATCGAGGACTCGGTGGACGTGATGGTGAAGCACGACATCGACCGAATGAAGACCGAGATGCTGCTCGCCGCCCTCCAGGAGCACGACCCCGAGGCCTACGGCGAGATGGACATCGACGAGTTCAAGGCGCTGATGGCGACGGCCGGCGCCGGTGGCCCGATCGCGCTCGGTCCGATCGGCGAGGAGAAGAATCCGCGCGGCTTCAAGCGTGATCGACTCCGTCACCTGCTGTGACCGCTATGTGAAGTATGTACCCCTGATCGGGGCCTGCTCAGCCCTGATCAGGCCGCAAACCCGCAGGTCACAGCTGCTCAGGCTGCCGCTCAGGGCCTGCTCAACCTCTGCTCTGAGCAGCGCCTGATCAGACCCCTGAGCGGCCCTGATCTGCGCCTTTGTCTACTGAGCAGCCCTGATCAGCCAGAGCAAACCACAACAAAGCAGGAGAAACCGCATGACTGTTATCTGGCACTGGCAAGCCCGCATAGAAGCCAACCACCGCGCACACAACGAGACCGGCACACACGCGGCACCCCGAACCGCCAGCATCCACGACATCCGGCAGGCCGCCTCCCGAACCCTCGACCAGCGCCACCCAGACGGCTACATCATCGTCGGCCACATCAACGCCACCCCCACCCGCTAACCCATACCCAGGAGAAACCGCATGTCCAAGTGCTGGCAGAAGCATCAGGCGAAGAAGTTCTGCAAGGAACTCAAGCTCGGACAGTCCTACTACGTCATCAAGAACCTCGAGACGCGGAACGCCCCCTACGAGGACCCGCAGGTGTACGACGAGGTCGTGTTCACCGGGCGTCTGCCCTTCACCGCCAACCCGTGCACCGACCACGGCTACTCGGCCGACGACCTGTGCCGACTCTTCGGCCCGGTCTACGACGCGCCGCCGCGAGGCATCCGCAACAGCGCCGACCCCGCCCCGCAGGTCGCCCCGCCGCTCGGCTCCAACGACTACCGCGGCTACCTCGACGACGCCGAGATCAGCGGCCTGGAGAAGCACGTCAAGAACGGCTCCGACCCGTACACCCGCGGCATGAAGGGCGGCGCCGCCAAGCCCGCGCGCCGCAGCTGGTTCTAGCGCAACCAATCACCCAACACCCCGACAGGAAGGACACGAGATGGACAAGCAGCAGGCCGTGCAGGAAGCCGCCCGCGAGGTGCTCGCGCACGGAGGGCCGGACTGCCTCACTGACCCGAAGCAGGTGATGCGCGCGGTCGGCCGCGCCCTCGACGCGGGGGCCACCAACGAGGACATCAAAGCCGAGATGCGCCGCCAGCGCGGCTAGAGAAGGAGTGACCGCAATGACCGACAAGCAGCGCCTGTTCGAGACCGCCGTCCGGGACGCCGTCATCGTCCTCACTCTCATGCGGAAGGACGTCTTTGCAGGGCCTGAGTTCCTCACGGCCGACGACAGCACCGAGAAAGCCAAGGCCGCCGGATGGTCCTTCCATGAGATCGAGGACGAGGCGCGCCGCCGCGTCGACGCCTAGCTAAGCCGGGGCGCCCCTTCCCGCCTGCCAGCAATCAGGGGCGCCCCACCCTCCCCAGCCCATAGACGAACCGAGGAGAACACCATCATGACCGACCAGGAATGGGAGGCGCAGAACGGCAGCCTCTCACCCGGCGAAGCAACAGCCCGCGGCCTCTGTTGGCAGTGCTCCGGCAAGGGCGCCAACTACACCGCATTCGGAGGCGTACAGCACAAGGCGCCCTGCCCCGAGTGCCGCGGCGACGGCAAGGCCCGCCGATGAGCACCCCCACCCTGATCGCAGCAAGCCCGCCCGCACCCGCCCTCGACCTCGACGCCCGGCTCGCGCTCCTC